>PNJO01000006.1 GCA_013821905.1 Sphingopyxis sp.
GGCGACCGCCTCGGCATGGGTGGTCGCGACGCCGACGATTTCGTGACCGAGATCGCGAACGATCATCTCGATATCCATCGCGATGATCGGTTCGTCCTCGATGATCAGGATGCGCGCGCGCGTCTGGCGGTCGATCTCGTCGGTCGCTTCGGCGATCAGCCCCTGCACCGCTTCGGCGTCGCGGCCGATGATGCGGCCGGCGTCCGCGGCGCTGAAACCCTCGACCGCGGTGAGCAGCAGTGCCTGGCGCGCGAGCGAGGGGATGCGGCGAAGCCGCGCGTCGGCGATGGCGATATCGGTCGCCGCGGCTTCCTCGGTGACCGCCTGTTCGGCGACGAGGCCGAAATTGTCATGGACCATGCGATAGAGCTGGACGCGCAGGTCGGCGCGCGGGTCGACGGCATCGGGGTGCGCGACGAGAGTTTCGAGCAGCCGCGCGACGAGCGCGTCGCCGCTCTGCTGGCTTCCCGAGATCGCCCGGCCGTAGCGCCGCAAATAGGGAAGATGCGGTGCGATTGCCTGACCCAATGACATAGAGACTCTCCTGATACCGGCCGCCATTTGCCCCGAAATCGGCGGGAATATACGCGCGCGCGACGAAAATGCCCGCACGACGGGCTTAATTTCACCAGACGGGAACGATTTAGCCGTAAAATGGTTTCATATGGAAGGAACAAACCGCCATTGCAGTTTGGTTTATGCGCGGTTAGCACAGGGGCCCATGAGCAGCGGATGCACCGATAATGTCATCTGAATCCGGTTCGCCGTCGCCCAAGGCGGCCGGAAAAGACGACGGCAAGAAAATCCCCAGGAAGGTGCAGGACGTCAATGGCGCGCTGCGCCGCGCCTATGATTCCGCCGTCGACGAATCGATTCCGCAATCGATGCTGGACCTGCTGAACAAGCTCAGCTGATATCGCCGGACGAATGCCGTCGCCCCCGCCAGGGCCGGATGACGGATGTTATTTTTTGTAACGCGCGTCGAAATCCTTCCGGAAACTCGCGAAGCTTCCGTTCGCGATCGCACTCCGCATTCCCTGCATCAGCGCTTGGTAGAAATGCAGGTTATGCTGCGTCATCAGCATCGCGCCGAGCATCTCGCCCGCCCGCACGAGGTGGTGGAGATAGGCGCGCGACCAGGTGGCGCATACCGGGCAATCGCATGACGGATCGAGCGGCCCCATATCCTCGGCATGTTTGGCGTTGCGGATGTTGACCGGGCCATCCCAGGTAAAGGCCTGGCCGTTGCGGCCCGAGCGCGTCGGGAGCACGCAATCGAACATGTCGACCCCGCGCGCGACCGCGCCGACGAGGTCGTCGGGCTTGCCGACCCCCATCAGATAGCGCGGCTTGTCGGCGGGAAGCTGGCCCGGCGCGAAATCGAGCACGCCGAACATTGCCTCCTGCCCCTCGCCGACCGCCAGACCGCCGATCGCATAGCCGTCGAAGCCGATATCGGTCAGCGCCGCCGCCGAGCGCGCGCGCAACTTTTCGTCCAAGGACCCCTGCTGGATGCCGAAGAGCGCCGAACGCGCGGCATGTTCCTCGCCCGCGTTAAAGCCCGCGCGGCTGCGCGCCGCCCAGCGCATCGACCGCTCCATGCTCGCCTCGGCGCGCTTCGCATCGACGCCGTTCGGGGGGCATTCGTCGAACGCCATCACGATGTCGCTGCCGAGCAGGCGCTGGATTTCCATCGAACGTTCGGGGGTGAGCATGTGGCGCGAGCCGTCGAGATGGCTCTTGAACGCGACCCCCTCCTCGCTCTGCTTGGTGAGCGCCGAAAGGCTCATCACCTGATAGCCGCCGCTGTCGGTCAGGATCGGCCGGTTCCAGCCCATGAAATCGTGTAGCCCCCCGAGCCGCGCCATGCGCTCGGCGCCGGGGCGCAGCATCAGGTGATAGGTGTTGCCGAGAATGATGTCGGCGCCGGTCGCGCGCACCTCGGCGGGCCGCATCGCCTTCACCGTCGCGGCGGTGCCGACGGGCATGAAGGCAGGGGTGCGGATTTCGCCGCGCTGCATGCTGATGACGCCCGTGCGCGCGGCGCCGTCGGTCGCGGCGACCTGGAAAGCGAATCTGTCGGTCATGGCGCGCGCCTATGGCGGGGAAGGCACGGAAAGTCGAGGGTATCGATCCTCCCCGTGCCGCAGGCATGGGGAGGTGGCAGCGCCAAGCGCTGACGGAGGGGCCATGACGCGGCCCCTCCGTCAGCGCTTCGCGCGCGGTCCCCCTCCCCATCGCTACGCGACGGGGAGGATCAAAAGCTTAGGCGCGCTCGTCCTCGCTCGACGGTTCCTCGGCCGCGGCCTTCGCCTTTTCCTTCGGCTTCTCCTTCGCGAAGATCGCCGCGAGTTCCTTCTTCTTCGCCTCCGACAGCTCTTTCTCGGCCTCGGGGAACATCTCTTCCTCTTCCTCTTCGATATGATGGAGGTAACGCTCCTTCAGCGTGCGAAAGCGCGTCAGCCAGCCGGTCGAGGCAAAATCCATCTCGTAAAGATCGGTAAGAAGATCGTCGATTTCCTTGTGCTCGGCAACGCTGTGCTGCGCCTCGTCGCGCAGGTCGGGCCGGCCGAGCATCGTCGCGTAGAGCGACATTTCCTCCGACGCGGCATGCGCGGTCACCTCGACGCGGAATGTTTCGAACAGATAGCGGCGATCGTCGCTGTCGCCCTGCGTCCCGTCGATGCGGTCGAGCAGATCGCGGTGGCGATCGTGGTCGGCTTTCAGCCGCGCGAATATCCTGGTCTCGGTCATTGTCGTCTCCGTCCATTGGCAGTCGGAGAAAGAACGGTTCAGCGGACCGGCAGTTCCGGCGTCAGGCGGCCTTCCAGTCGCTCGTCGTCGTGAAGGAGGGCAGCGCGAGCGCGCCCGTCTGCTGCGCCGCGGCCGCGATCAGATAGGGCGAAACGCGGTGGCGCGTGCAAAGACCGCCATTGCCGTCGCTGACCAGCGATTGTTCGAATTCGACGCCCTGCTGGTGCTTCATCGAGCGGCGGACGGTCGCGGTGACAAGCTGTCCCTCGCCGAAATCGATGACGAAACGCGTGCCGACCGGCACGTCGATGATGCCCTCGATAAAGGCGCCGGTCGCCGACAGGTTGCGGATGACGACATTGTAGCGATGATTGTCGTGCACCGCGCCGACCTTGCGGAACAGCGAGACGCGGTCGTTGCGCTGGCGCGCCGGACCCGCGGGCTCGATCGTCCACGATCCCGCCTCGGTCTGCCGGACCAGTTCGTCGCCCGGGACGGGCTTGCTGTACACATAGCCCTGCACATGGCTGACGTTGAGCTTGCGGATCAGTTCGAGCTGGTCGAGCGATTCGATGCCCTCTGCCGTGGTTTCCATCTCGAGCGCCTCGGCGAGCGCCACGATCGCCGCAATGATCGCACCGTTGCGCGACCCCTGCACCGTCGCCCCGCGCACGAAGCTCTGGTCGATCTTGATCTTGTCGAACGGCGCCGACTGCAGATAGCCGAGCGACGAATAGCCGGTCCCGAAATCGTCGAGCGCAAGGCGGACGCCCAGCCCCTTCAGCGCCTTGAACATGCGCGCGGTCTCGGCCGAATCGCCGAGGAAGACGCTTTCGGTAATCTCGAGCTCGAGCCGGTCGGGCGGCAGACCGGTGGTGGCGAGCGCGTTCGCGACGATCTTGGGCAGATCGGGATTGGCGAACTGGATCGGCGACACATTGACCGCGACGCGCAAATGGCCCGGCCAGCCCGCGGCCTCCTCGCAGGCCTTGCGCAGCACCCATTCGCCGAGCGGCCAGATCAGATTGGCTTCCTCGGCGATCGGGATGAACAGCGCGGGCGAGATCACGCCGCGGTCGGGATGCGTCCAGCGGATCAGCGCCTCGACCCCGGTCACGATGTTCGATTTCGCGTTGACGACGGGCTGGTAGCAAAGCTCCATCTCGCCGCGCGCCAGCGCGTCGCGCAGATCCTCCTCGAGGATGCGGCGATCCTCCGCCGACTGGTGCAGGTCGCTCGAATAGAAGCTGAACCGGCCGCGGCCGTTGCCCTTCGCGGCGTAGAGCGCGAGGTCGGCGTTGCGGACGAGGTCGTCGCTCGATTGGCCGTCGAACGGCGCGATGGCGACGCCGACCGAGGCGCCGATGATGCAGCGGCTGCCTTCGACCGAATAGGGTTGCGACAGGCTGTTGATGATGTCGGCCGCCATATCGCCGAGCTTGCCGCGGTCGTCGATGTCGGGAAGGATGATCTGGAATTCGTCGCCACCGAGGCGGCTGACCATTTCCTTGTCGCCGACGATCTTGAGCAGCCGCTCGGCGACCTGCTTGAGCAGCGCGTCGCCGGCGGGGTGGCCGAGCGTATCGTTGACCTGCTTGAAGCGGTCGAGGTCGAGCAGCATGATCGCACAGCTGCGCTGCTGCTGGACGAAGGCGGCGAGCGTCGAATCGAGCTTTTTCGAGATGTGGAAGCGGTTGGCGAGGCCGGTCAGCGAGTCATAGAGCGCGAGGCGCGACGCATCCTCGGCCGAACGGCGCTGCGCCGTAATGTCGGTGCCGCTGCCACGATAGCCGGCGAATTTTTCGCCGTCGAAATGGGGACGCCCCGACACCGCCCACCAGCGGTCGTCGCCCTCGAACGCGCTGCGCAGCGGCAGTTCGTCGAATTTCGACTGACGCGTCAGCAGGAAAGGCAGGGTGCGCTGCCGCTCGCCGTGGCTGTCGCCGGGGAGGAAGAGTTCGGTGAAGACGGTGCCGAGCAGGTCGGCGCTGCTACGCCCCATCTGCCGCGCGACCGAATCGGTGATATAGGTGAGCCGCCCCCTGGCGTCGGTCGACCAGAACCAGCCCTGGCGGCTTTCCTCGTAATTCTGGAGCAGGAGCAGCGCTTCGCGCGTCTGCAGGTTCGGCGCCGCCTCGCCGCGTTGCCGTGCGATGCGCGAGCCGAGCTTGCCGAAAAGGCCGCGCTGGCTCTCTTCGGCGACACTGGTTTCCAGATCGGACGAATCGATCCGCGACGGCATGTCCATCAAGTAGCTTTCTGGCCCCCAAATCAGGAAACCTGCATTGCCTGCAATGCCTTGCCATATTGTAAATAAACCGCGCCTTGGGGAGCAAACTGTCCCATTCAGGGAAGCAGCAGGCTGGCATCGTCACAGCTGCAGAAGCAATATTCGCGCCCGATCGAACGGGCGCAGGTGCCCTGCATCGCCTCCAATCCAACACAGGACACTGCGTAGATTGAACTATTTCTTGTAGGCGGCGATCACTTCAAGTTTGAGCGGGGTTCCCTGATACGCGGGCGTATGAACCCTGAGCACGCATTTCAGATTTGGTGCCGTGGTGCCGGCAATCACCTTCGCAACCGAAACATTGTTTGACGGCGCCAGCGTAGAGAAGATGGCATCGGGGATTGCGACCGGCTTCAGGCTTTCGGGCTTAACGTCGGGGAAATTTGCAGCCAGAATGGATTTGGCATGCTGGACCACCACTGCTTCCAGTTTCTTGCATGTGGCCAGATCGCCAGCGATGCCAGCATAGTTGCGCGTCAGGCTGACATCGTAGCGAATGACAGCGAAAGCGCCGCCATTGATCGCCGCGGAGCCGCGATTGTCGGCCTTGCCATCGCTACCAAAGGCGTTGGCGTTGACGTAGGCGACCGCAGAAGTTCCGGGCACGGCATATGCCCCAAAGGTTGGCTGCGCGACGGCCAGACCACTAAAGGTGAAAGGAACAAGAGCGACACACGACAACTTCGATTTGTTCATGCACATTCCCCCTAACGATGTCTGTCGCTTGATATCTAGGCGGCGAGCTTGCGGTGTTGCAAGTCGCGATACTCGAACGCGGGCGCTTGAACCGTTCTCGTGGTTTGATGACGGTGTCCGCCCTACCGAAGCGGGCGCTTATCCTCTCGGCAGCAACAGGCTTGCGTCGCCATAGCTGTAAAAGCGGTAGCCACCCTCGATCGCGTGCTTGTAAGCCGATTGCATCATTTCCAATCCCATCAGCGCGCTGACCAGCATGAACAGGGTCGAGCGCGGCAGATGGAAATTGGTCATCAGACCGTCGATCGCACGGAACCGGTATCCCGGCGTGATGAAGATCGCGGTGTCGCCCGCGAAAGCCTCGATCACCCCATCCTCGCGCGCCGCGCTTTCGAGCAGGCGAAGGCTGGTGGTGCCGACCGCAATGACGCGTCCGCCCGCCGCGCGCACCGCGTTGAGGCGGGCAGCGGTATCGGGTTCGATCCGTCCCCATTCGGCGTGCATCACATGATCTTCGGTGTCGTCGGCCTTCACCGGCAGGAAGGTGCCGGCGCCGACATGCAAGGTCAGCGTTTCGGTCGCGATTCCCGCCGCGGCGAGCGCCGCGAGCAGGTCGGGTGTGAAGTGCAGCGCCGCGGTCGGCGCAGCAACCGCGCCGTCCTCGCGCGCGAACATCGTCTGATAGTCGCTGCGGTCGTCGGCGTCGGTCGGACGCTTGCCCGCAATATAGGGCGGCAGCGGCATGGTGCCCGCGCGTTCGAGCAACAGTTCCACAGGCTCGTCGCCGGCAAAGGCGAGAATGAAGCTGCCGTCGGCGAGCCGCTGCTCGGCGACCGCTTCGACACCTTGGCCGAAATGGACCGTTTCGCCGATGCGCAGCCGCTTGGCGTTGCGCACAAAGGCCTGCCAGCGACGCAGGTCGACGCGCTTGTGCAAGGTCGCGCCGATGCGAGCCCCAGGCGCGTCTTGCGCACCGTCCTCCCGACGGACTCCGCGCCGCCCCTCGAGCTGCGCCGGGATCACGCGCGTGTCGTTGAAGACGAGGCAGTCGCCGGGCCGAAGCCACGCCGGGAGGTCGCGCACCCCGGCATCGGTCATCCCGCCCGGTTCGACGACAAGCATCCGCGCGGCGTCGCGCGGCCGCGCGGGGCGCAGCGCGATGCGCTCGTTCGGCAGATCGAAATCGAAGGCGTCGACGCGCATGGCTGTTCCGTGCGCGCGTCGGGGCTTAGCGGATCGGCGCGTTGAGCTGGTCGACGCTGACCTCGGCGGGCGCCGCGGGCTTGTCCTCGACGAGCATCGACGCCGGCGGCACCGGCTTGTTGTCGGCGGCGACCGAAACCTGGACCATGCGCGACATGACCGCGGGCGGCTCACCCTTCTGGATCGCGTCGACATATTGCATGCCCGACACGACGCGGCCGAAGGCAGTATAGCGCCGGTCGAGCGCGAAACGCGGCTGGAGCATGATGAAGAACTGGCTGTTCGCGCTGTCCTCATTCTCGGCGCGCGCCATCGACACGACGCCGCGCAGGTGCGGCTGGCCGTTGAACTCGGCCTTGAGGTCGGGAAGCTGCGAGCCGCCCTGCCCCGTCGCGGTCGGATCGCCCGTCTGCGCCATGAAGCCGTCGATCACGCGGTGGAACTTGACCCCGTCGTAGAAGCCCGCACGCGCGAGCTGCTTGACCCGCTCGACATGGTTCGGCGCGATATTGGGATAGAGCTGGATCACCACCCGGCCGCCCGTCGAGAGGTCGATGTTGAGCATATATTCGGGCACGCCCATATAGAGTTCGGGCGCCATCGGCGGCGGGGCCGCAGGCACATCTGTCGTCGCGGGCGCAGCCTCGGTCGCCGGAGCCGCCGGAGGGGTTTCGGCCGCGGGGGGCGTTTCGGCGGGCGGCGCCGGGGGGCTCGCCTCGGGCACGGGAGCGGGAGCCGGCGGCGCTTCCTGCGCCACCGCCGCAGTCGCGAGACCGAGCGCCATCGCCGTCAGAATCAAGGGGCGGAAGGAAGATTTCATGCTGGATCGGCCTTTGATGATAAACAGGATTTGCGCCCCGACTGGCGCGCCCTAGCGGGAAAAAGCTGAACGCTCAATGATCGCGGTCAGCCCTCGCCCTGGCGAAGCCCGCGCTCGGCGATGCGCGCAACGACGGCTTCGCGCACCGCGGGCGTGACGAACTTGTGGATCTCGCCGCCGAAGATCGCGATTTCCTTGACCAGCCGCGACGCGATCGGCTGCAGCCCGACATCGGCCATCAGGAAGACCGTCTCGATCCTGTCGTTGAGCTGCTGGTTCATGCCCGCCATCTGATACTCATATTCGAAATCGGCGACCGCGCGCAGGCCGCGCACGATGACGTTCGCCCCCTCGCGCTCGGCAAAGTCCATCAGCAGCGAGTTGAACCCGACGACGCGGATGTCGCCGCCGATGCTCACGACCTCGCGGCGGACCATCTCGATGCGTTCGTCGTCGTCGAACAGCGGCGATTTGCTGATGTTGGTCGTCACGCCGATCACCAGCCGGTCGACCAGCTTCGCGCCGCGGCGGATGATGTCCATATGGCCGAGCGTGATCGGATCGAACGTTCCCGGATAAACCCCCACCCGCATCAACGGTCCCTTTCCACGACATAGCGCGCGATCGCCCGCAACAATTCGGCTTCGTCGCCGAAGCCCGCGAGATGCGCAACCGCCTGTTCGACGAGCAGCCGTGCCTGTTCGCGCGCGCGTTCGATCCCCATAAGCGTGACGAAGGTCGCCTTGCCGGCCTCTTCGTCCTTGTGCAGCGCCTTGCCCGCCAGCTCTTCATTGCCTTCGACGTCCATGATGTCGTCGGCGATCTGGAAGGCGAGCCCGATATCGCGGGCATAGCCGCGCAAGGGACGGCGCCCGTCGGCGGGGATGCGCGCGAGGATCGCGCCCGCCTCGACCGAAAAGCCGATCAGCGCGCCGGTCTTGAGCTGTTGCAGCCGCGTCACCGTCGGCAGGTCGAAATCGGAGGTTTCGGCGGCGAGGTCCATCATCTGCCCGCCCGCCATGCCCGCGGGGCCCGCCGCGAGCGCCAGTTCGCGCACCAGTTCGGCGCGCACGAACGGATCGGCATGGGTTGCGGGGTCGCACAGCCATTCGAACGCCAGCGCGTGGAGCGAATCGCCGGCGAGCACCGCCGTCGCATCGTCATAAGCCTTGTGCACGGTCGGCTTGCCGCGCCGCATGTCGTCATCGTCCATGCACGGCAGATCGTCGTGGATCAGCGAATAGACGTGCATCGCCTCGACCGCCGCGCCGACGCGCAGCGACGAATCGCGGTCGACGTGGAACAGGTCGCCGGCGGCGCGGACGAGCAGCGGACGCAGCCGCTTGCCCCCCGCGATGGCCGCATGGCGCATCGCTTCGTACAGCCGCGCGCGCGGGTCCGCGGGCACCGCCAGCAACCGGTCGAACAGCCGGTCGATGCCGGCCGCGACATCCTCCTGGGCGGTTTGCAACAGCGATGCGGACAGGGCGACCGGCATTGCGGGTCAGGTCTCGCCGAAGGGAGTCGTTCCTGCCGGCTGCCCGTCGGCGCCGAGGCTCACCTGTTCGATCCGCGCCTGTGCCGCGGCCAACCGCGCCTCGCAATGTACGCGCAGCGCATGGCCGCGTTCGTAGAGCGCCACCGATTCCTCAAGGCTGACGTCACCGCTTTCGAGCCGCCGGACGATGCTTTCGAGCTCGCCCATCGCGGCCTCGAACGACAGCGACGCAATGGCGGGAGCGGCGGTGGGATCGGGGGTGTCCGTCATGGCGCCTGCTTTGGCCCCTTCGCCCCCCCACGGTCAAGTGCGGTCGCGCTTGACGTCGCGGCGCGCGGCGATAGCGTCGCGCCATGTTCATCGGCCATTTCGCCCCGGCACTGATCGTCGCGGCCCGCCCCCGGGCGGCGGGGCTGGGGACGCTGTTCGTCGCGGCGCAACTCGTCGACATCGGCTTTGCCGCGCTGCTGGTTCCCGGGATCGAGGCGATGCGCATCGTGCCCGGCATCAGCGCGATGAACCCGATGGACCTCTATCACATGCCCTATACGCACAGCCTGCTCGGCACGCTGATATGGGCGAAGCTCTTCGGCCTGCTCGTCTGGTTCGCGACGAAACGGAAGGAAGCGGCGATCGGGGCGGCGCTGGTGGTGCTGTCGCACTGGTTCGTCGACCTTGTCGTCCATATTCCCGACCTCACACTCTATGGCGCGCCGCCGAAGCTCGGCCTTGGTCTGTGGAACCATCCCGCGATCGCGATGCCGCTCGAAATCCTCTTCATCGGCGGCGCACTCGTTTATTATACACGGCGCACGCAGGCGCCCTCGGGCAATCTTCGCCTGTGGGTGCTGGCGGGGCTGCTCGCCCTTGCGCAGGCGGTCGACTGGTTCGGGCCCAAGGAGCCCGCCTATTCGCTCGCGATCCCGGCGACGATGCTCTTCGCCTATGCGCTGCTCGCCGGCACCGCGGCCTGGGCGGGCGCCAACCGCCGGATCGCCGAGCCGGCAAACGCCTGACGGTTTCGCGTCCGCGCAATCACGATTCCGCATTTTGCAATTGCTGGCGCGCGCGCGCGCCGCCATGTTGCATCGCACAAGAAGAGAGGGGCTCGAAGGCAAGTTTTGTTCCACAACAAGGACTTGCACCATGAAGAAGTTTTTCCTCCCCGTCCTCGCCCTCGCAACGCTCGCTCCCGCTGCGGCCCGCGCCGACGAGCCCGCGCCGCAGCGTTTCGAGCATCAGGGGCGCGTTTACAGCTACACCGTCACCCAGGCCGGCGATTACCGCGTGATCAGCGGCGTCGAGGAAAAGAGCGGCAAGCCGTTCACCCTCCGCGTCGGCGAAAAACGCGTCCGCGGCACCGTCGGTTCGCAGCAGGTGAGCTTCTCGCTGCGCGACGTCGAATCGCTGGGCAAGGTTACCGTGCTCGCCTCGCGCTGAAACCGGGCTCCGACCGCAGACCCCGTGGCGCTTTTCGCGTCATGGGGTCTGTTCGTTTTGCGCGCACATCGCTAAAGGCGCGCCATGACTCAGACCGCAACCGCGCCCGCCTCCGTCATCACCCCCGAGATCGTCGCCGAACACGGCCTGTCTCCGGAAGAATATGAGCGCGTATTGCACGCGCTCGGGCGCGAACCGAACCTCGTCGAACTCGGCATCTTCTCGGTCATGTGGTCCGAGCATTGCAGCTACAAAAGCTCGCGTATCCATCTGAAGAAACTGCCGACCGAGGCGCCTTGGGTGATCTGCGGCCCCGGCGAGAATGCCGGCGTCATCGACATCGGCGAAGGGCCGGACGGCAAGAAGCTCGCCGCGATCTTCAAGATGGAGAGCCACAACCACCCGAGCTACATCGAACCCTATCAGGGCGCGGCGACCGGCGTCGGCGGCATCCTGCGCGACGTCTTCACGATGGGCGCGCGTCCGGTCGCCAACCTCAACGCGCTGCGTTTCGGCCGCCCCGACCATCCGAAGATGAAGCATCTCATCTCGGGCGTCGTCCACGGCATCGGTGGCTACGGGAATTGCGTCGGGGTCCCGACGGTCGGCGGCGAGGTCAATTTCCACAAGGCCTATGACGGCAATATCCTCGTCAACGCGATGACCGTCGGCGTCGCCGAGCAGGACAAGATCTTCTATTCGGCCGCGAGCGGCGTCGGCAATCCGATCGTCTATGTCGGCTCGAAGACCGGCCGCGACGGCATCCATGGGGCGACCATGGCGTCGGCCGACTTCGGCGAGGATGCCGAGGAAAAGCGCCCGACCGTGCAGGTCGGCGACCCCTTCACCGAAAAATTGCTGATCGAGGCGTGCCTCGAACTGATGGCGTCGGACGCGATCGTCGCGATTCAGGACATGGGCGCCGCCGGCCTCACCTCCTCGTCGGTCGAAATGGCGTCGAAGGGCGGCGTCGGCCTCCACCTCAAGATGGACGACGTGCCGCAGCGCGAAACTGGCATGACGGCCTATGAAATGATGCTGTCCGAATCGCAGGAACGCATGCTGATGGTGCTGAAACCCGGCCGCGAGGATTTCGCCGCCGCGATCTTCCACAAATGGGAACTCGACTTCGCGGTCATCGGCACCGTCACCGATACCGGGCGCATGGTGCTGGAGCATCATGGCGAGATCGTCTGCGACATCCCGCTCGCCCCGCTCGCCGACGATGCGCCGCTCTACGACCGCCCGCACGTTCCCACGCCGAAGCAGCCCGAGCCGACGAACGTTCCCGAGACGAAGGACGTCGCCGCGGACCTCAAGACGTTGATGGGCACCCCCGACATCGCCAGCCGCCGCTGGATCTGGGAACAATATGACAGCCAGGTCGGCGCCGACACGGTGCAGACCGGCGGCGACGCCGCGCTCGTCCGCATCCACGGCACCAACCGCGCGCTCGCGATGTCGACCGACTGCACCCCGCGCTATTGCTACGCCGACCCGGTCGAGGGCGGCAAGCAGGCGGTCGCCGAAACCTGGCGCAACATCAGCGCGGTCGGCGCCACGCCGCTCGCGATCACCAACTGCCTGAACTTCGCCAACCCGCAGCGCCCCGAAATCATGGGCCAGATCACGGGCTGCCTCGACGGCATGGCGCAGGCGTGCCGCGCGCTCGACTATCCGATCGTCTCGGGCAACGTCAGCCTCTATAACGAGAGCAAGGCGACCGGCGGCGGCAGCGCGATCCTGCCGACTCCCGCGATCGGCGGCGTCGGGGTGATCGAGGATCTGAACAAAGCGGTCGGCATCGGCTTCAAGCGCACCGGCGACATCGTCCTCGCGGTCGGCGAACGCGCCGGCCACCTCGGCCAGTCGGTCTGGCTGCGCGAAATCCATGACCGCGAGGAAGGCCCGCCGCCGCCCGTCGACCTGAAGGCCGAAAAGCGCACCGGCGACTTCATCCGCGGCGCGATCAACGCCGGCTGGATCACCGCGTGCCACGACGTGTCGGACGGCGGCATCGCCGTGGCGCTCGCCGAAATGGCGCTCAAGTCGGACATCGGCGTGCTAGTCAGCGAAGAACAGCCCTTCGGCGTCGCCGAAAGCTTCTTCGGCGAGGATCAGGGCCTCTATCTCGTCACCGTCTGCGACACCTGCCTCGCCGACTTCCTCGACGCCGCCGGCCGCGCCGACGTGCCTGTCGATCCCGTCGGCCGCACGATCAAGGACCGCATCGTGTTCGAGCTTCCCGAGAGCGACCACCAGGTGACGCTCGCCGAGCTGCGCGAAGCGCATGAAGGTTTCTTCCCGAACCTGATGGGAGCCGACGCGGCGCTTGCATAACATTCCCACCTCGTCATCCCGGCGAAGGCCGGGATCTCGCCGGTGCGGCAAAACGCGACGATGAGATCCCGGCCTCCGCCGGGATGACGGAGGTGTTGAAGTCATGAGCATCCATGTCGGAGTAGGCGGCTGGACTTTCGAGCCGTGGCGCGGCCCCTTCTATCCCGCCGGCCTCGCGCAGAAGCGCGAGCTCGAATATGCCGGACAGCATCTGACCGGGATCGAGATCAACGGCACCTATTATGGCAGCCAGAAGCCCGAAACCTTTGCAAGCTGGGCGGCTTCGGTCCCCGATGGCTTCAAATTCAGCGTCAAGGCATCGCGCTTTACCACCAACCGCAAGATACTGGCCGAAGGCGCCGCTTCGATCGAAAAATTCCTGACGCAGGGCCTCACCCGGCTTGGCGACCGGCTCGGCCCGATCCACTGGCAATTCATGGCGACCAAGAAGTTCGACCGCGACGATTTCGCGGGCTTCCTCGACCTGCTGCCCGAGACGCAGGACGGTCTGAAACTGCGCCACGCGATCGAGGTCCGTCACGAGAGCTTCCGCGACCCGGCCTTCATCGACATGCTGCGCGAGCGCAATATGGCAGTGGTCTATGCCGACAGCGACGAATTCCCCTGCATCGACGAGCAGACCGCCAATTTCACCTATGCCCGCCTTCAGCGGTCGCAGAACGATGTCGAGACCGGCTACGACAACGCAGGGCTCGACAAATGGGCTTCCCAAGCGAAGGACTGGGCCAAGGGCGACCGCGACGTCTTCCTCTTCTTCATCGCCGGCGCCAAGGTCCGCAACCCGGCGGCTGCGCAGGCGCTGATCGCGCGGCTATGACCGCGGGCTATTCGGGCACGCCGCTCGCGAAGAAACTGTCGCTCCAGGACGGGATGACTGCGTGGTTCCACGCGATGCCGACCAGCGTGCGCGAAGAGATCGGCGAGGTAGCGCTCGACGAACGCGATGCGCCCGACGCCGGCCTGCAGGCGGCGCATATCTTCACCACCGAGCGCGCCGGACTCGCCCGTCTGCTGGCCGAATTGCGGACGCTGATCGACCCTGCGGGCTTCGTCTGGGTCAGCTGGCCCAAGAAGGCGTCGAAAGTCCCGACCGACATTACCGAGGATGTCATTCGCGAGATTTGCCTGCCGATGGGCTGGGTCGACGTGAAGGTCTGCGCTGTCGACGCGGTCTGGTCGGGGCTGAAGCTGATGATCCGCAAGGAACTGCGCTGAATAAAATGGACCCCGGCGAAAGCCGGGGCCCATGAAGGTGCAAGATTGGGCCCCGGCTTTCGCCGGGGAGCATTCAACTCAAGCCGCCACAGCCTGCGCAGCGAGGAAATTATACGGGTCGATGCCGCGGCTGCGGTACGCGCGGTGCGCTTCCTTGTAGAGCGTCGGTTCGCCGATGCCGAGGCGCGCGCGCGCGGTTTCGAGCGGTTCGGCGAGCAGCGAGCGGATGTCCTGCTCGATGATCGCCTTGGCCGCCTTGCCGTGGCGCTGACCCTGGCGGATCGCACCCATCACCGGCGCGTCGCCCCGGACGCGGCGCTTCAGCTCATAACCGCCGGCATAGGCGATGAAGAAATTGCCGTAATTGCCCGTCTGGCCATAGGTGAAGCCGAGCACGCACTGTTCGCCGAGCGCGTCGCGGCCGTAGCCGGTCAGGATGTGGAACAGGTCGTGCGTGTCGCGCAGGCGGTTCGCATACCATTGGAGCTGGTCGTCGAACTTGGGACGGCCCATCTTTTCGCTCTCGGCGACGAGCCCCGCGGCCGACAGACCCTCGCGGCGCATGAAGGTAACATAGGCATGGCCGACGCTGTTTTCGGGCAGCGCGTCGATCCAGCCATGATCGTCGAGCAGGTCGGGCAGATAGGGCTCGCGCTCCATCAGCTTGCGACCGAAATCGCTTTCGACGAAGGCGCGCGCGTCGTCCATGAAGCCCTTGCGCGGCAGATTTTCGAAGATGTGGAAGACCTGTTCGGTGTCTTCCTTGTCCCTGATGAGCTTCCGGAAGTGCGACAGCGCCTTGAGCGGGCGGAATTTCGCGGGCTGGCGGTCGGGATGGGAGAAAATGGTCGGGGTCATGCTGTGCCTCGATAGAATCACTTGCCAGTGCCTATCTAGCATTACTGACATATATGTCAATAAGCCGTAAACGCGATTTGTCGCCGCCCAGAAACCGCTCGACGCTGCCCGGGATGGAGGATAGCTCTGGCGGCAAAGGGGAACGGGACATGACCGGGATTGCAGCAGGAACGCGATACGAAAGCCTGGACGCCATCCGCGGCGTCGCGGTGATGGGCATATTGGCGATGAACATCGCCGCCTTCGCCCTGCCCTTTCCCGCCTATTCCAACCCCGCCGCGGGCGGACCTCCCGCCGGTCTCGACCTCGCGACATGGTTCTTCAATTTCGTGCTGGTCGATTCGAAGATGCGCGGGATGTTCTCGATGCTGTTCGGCGCGAGCACGCTGCTCGTCATCGAAAGCGCGGCGGGCGGCGGACGGAGTGCCGCGGGCGCGCATTATTCGCGCATGGTCTGGCTCGCGATCTTCGGCCTCGTCCACTTCTACCTGATCTGGTTCGGCGACATCCTGTTCCTCTATGCGATGTGCGGGTTGCTGATCTTCCTGTTCCGCAACCTGTCGGCGAAGGCGCTGCTGATCTGGTCGCTGCCCTTCTTCCTGATCGCGCTCGCGCTGCCGGGCAGCCTGTGGACGATGCTCACCCTCGCCGAAGCCGGCGCGCTCCCGCCCGAAGCGCTGGCGCAGATGAAGCAGTCGCTCGCCCAGATGAACAACGACATGGGGCCGGGCACGCCCGCCTATGCCAAGGAAATCGCGCTCTACCTCGGCAGCTATGCGAGCATCGTCGGGCACCGGACCGGCGAGATGGGCGGCGATCCGCTCTTCTTTCTCGCGATGTTCTCGTGGGAGACGATCGGGCTGATGCTGATCGGCATGGCGCTGTTCAAATCGGACATGCTGACCGGCGGATGGGAAGCGGCGCGCTATCGCAAATGGGCGACCGCCTGTTTCCTGATCGGCATCCCGCCGCTCGTCGGCCTAGCCCTCTATCAGATCGACGCGGGCTTCAGCGCGGTATCGGTCTTCGGCGCCTCGATCGTCGGGTCGATCCCGTTCGACACGCTGATGACGGTCGGATGGGCGTCGCTGATCATGCTGCTGATCAAGACCGCCGCCAGCGCGGGCACGCGCGCGCGGCTCGCGGCGACCGGACGCATGGCCTTCACCAATTATCTGACGACGTCGATCGTGATGACGACGATCTTCTATGGCTATGGGCTGGGGCTGTTCGGCAGCGTCGGACGCGCGGCGCTCTATCTTTTCTGCTTCGGCATGTGGGCCGCGATGCTGCTCTGGTCGAAGCCGTGGCTCGAGCGCTATCAATATGGCCCGCTCGAATGGCTGTGGCGTAGCCTGTCGCGCTGGCAGCTACAACCGATGCGGAAGGTCGCGGTCGCTCAGTAACCGACCGCGTTGCCGAAGCTCGACGGGCGGCGCTGGACGAGCGGATTGGCCTCGCGCTCGAGCGCGCCCAGCGTTTCCTCGAACAGCGGACGCAGCGTGACGACGCGCGGCAGATATTCCTCGGGGCTGACCTGCGCCTCGACGCAGCGGCGCGCGAACATCTCGATATCCTCGGCGAGCGCGCCGAGGCGCTCGGCGCCGAACTGGCGCGCCTCGCTCTTCAGCGTATGCGCGGGCATCACGAGGCCGCGCGCGTCGCGGGCGCGCATCGCCTCTTCGATCGCGGCGACCGACTTGGTGCCGTCCTCGCGGAAATAGCCGAGAATACGCACGAAGGCAGCACCCAACTGGGCGCGCGTCGCGCGAAATTCATCCCAATCGACCAGGATCTCGTCCAATTTGCGTCCCTCGGTGTTCAATATGGTCCTTGGTCCCGCAGCGATCATGCCGAAAGTCGGTAAAAAAGAGGTTACGGCGCCGGAGCCAAAGGGCGAAGATCGCCCCAAAACGGGTCAGTCGCGGCGGACCCGCCAGCGCCCCGTGGCATCGGCAGCGCCATCATCCTCCAGATGCCAGCCGTGCTCGCCCGCCAGCGCAGCGACCTCGCGGCCCGCCTGCGGGTCGTCGGCGATCAGCAGGACATCGCGCGCATCGCGCATCGCCTTCGCCAGCCGCAGCGCCGGCCAGGGGCAGCGCATCCCGCGTGCATCGACGACGAGCGACGCCGCCTCACTCGTCATAGGGGTTGCGCGAATTGCGGAAATTGAGCCGCACGGGAACGCCCTGGAAACCCAGTTCCTTGCGCATGCCGTTGACCAGATAACGTTCGTAGCTGCCCGGCAGCGCGTCGGTGCGCGACCCGAAGACGACGAAGGTCGGCGGCCGCGTGCGCGCCTGGGTGATGTAGCGCAGCTTGATGCGCTTGCCGCCGGGCGCCGGCGGCGGATTGTTTTCGACCGCGCCCTCGAACCAGCGATTGAGCCGCGCCGTCGGTACGCGGTTGGTCCAGATATCGCGCTGCTCGAAGGCGACGCGGACGAGCGTGTCGATGCCCTTGCCCGTCGCGCCCGAGATGCTGAGCACCGGCACGCCCTTGACCTGGCTGAGTCCGTCGTCGAGCGCGGTGCGCACGCCGTTGAACAGCGACGAGGGGTCCTCGGCGATATCCCATTTGTTGAGCGCGACGATCAGCGCCCGCCCTTCCTGCAGCACCTTGTCGGCGATGCGCAAATCCTGTGCCTCGAGCCCCTTCGTCGCGTCGAGCAGCAGCACCACGACCTCGGCGAAATCGACTGCGTGGAGCGCGTCGGCGACCGACAGTTTCTCGAGCTTGTCGACGACCTTGGCGCGCTTGCGCATCCCCGCGGTGTCGAACAGCTGGATCTCGTGGACCTCGCCGTCCTTTTCCCACTGCCAGTCGACGCGGATCGAATCGCGCGTGATGCCCGCCTCGGGGCCGGTGATCAGCCGGTCCTCGCCGATCATGCGGTTGATGAGCGTCGACTTGCCCGCGTTCGGGCGGCCGACGATCGCAAGCTTCATCGGGCCGAGCGGCGTGTCCTCGTCCTCCCGGTCGCCGTCGGACGGCAGCGCCGCTTCGGCTTCGGCCTCGTCATGGGCCTCGACGATCGGGCGCAGCGCGTCGAACAGATCGACCATGCCCTCGCCATGCTCGGCACTGAGCGGGATCGGATTGTCGAAGCCGAGCGCGTAGGATTCCATCAGGCCCGCCTCGCCCTGTTTCCCCTCGGCCTTGTTGACGAGGAGGATGATCGGAGTGTCCTCGCTGCGCAGCCAGCGCGCGATTTCCTCGTCGAGCGGGGTCACCCCGGCGCGGCCGTCGATCATGAACAGCGCGGCATCGGCCTCACGCACCGCCTTTTCAGTCTGCACGCGCATCCGGCCGGGCAGCGTCGCCGCGTCCTGATCCTCGAACCCTGCGGTGTCGACGATGCGGAATTCGAGGCCGAGCAGCTTGCCGTCGCCTTCGCGCCGGTCGCGCGTCACCCCCGGCTGATCGTCGACAAGCGCAAGGCGCTTGCCGACCAGCCGGTTGAACAGCGTCGATTTGCCGACATTGGGCCGGCCTACAATGGCAATCGTCGCGAATCGCGACATGGGCTTTTCCCTGTTGTTGCGCCGGGCCGCCCCGGCCCGGACGCTTGTCAGCGCCAGGCCGTGAGGCGTCCGTCGTCTGCCAGAATATACAAAATATTGTTCGCGACCACCGGCGGCTGCGACAGCGGCGATTTGAACTCGGTCGTGCCGAGCAGGCTGCCGTCGGTCGGCGAGAATTCCTGGAGCTGGCCTTCGCTGTTCACCGCGATCAGGCGCCCGCCGGCAAGGATCGGGCCGGTCCAGCGGATCGGGTCCTTCTTCTTGCGCTCGGTTTCGACGCGGAAGCGCGCGAGCTGCTGGAGCCAGCGCACCTTGCCGGTGCCGCGCGCGACGCACAGCAGCTTGCCGTCGTCGGTCATCGCATAGACCCACTCGCCGACCACATAGGGCGTCGAGATGCCGGCAATCGAGATTTCCCAGCTACGCTGGCCGGTGACGAGCTCGTAGCTCGCCATGCGGCCGCCCTGGCCGAGCGCGAAGACGCGGCCGCGGTCGATCACCGGATCGGCATCGACATCGGTCAGCGTCGACACGGAAAGCGCCATCGACGTGCGTGCGAGCGCGTCTTCCCAAAGGTCGCGGCCGTTTTCGTATCGATAGGCCTGGACCTCGCCCGACGAGAAGCCGGCGACGATCGTGCCCTGACCCGCGGCGGGCGAACCCGCGCCGAAGATGCTGCCGGCCTCGAGCGAGGCGGTCGCCTGCCATAGCACCGCACCGTTGGCGGCGTTGAGCGCGATGATCTGGTTGTCCTGCGTCACCACATAGACGCCGCCGAACGCAATCGTCGGCGCGCCGCGCAGCGGCCCGGCGGGCTTCACCTTCCACAGCACCGCACCGTCAGCGGCGTTGAGCGCGGCGACATCGCCCGCGCCGCTCGTTGCGTAGACGACGGTCCCGTCGACCCCCGCGCCACCGCCGAAGAGCGAATTCTTGAAATCCTTGCCGGTGCTGCCGATCGACGCGCTCCACAGCCGGGCGCCGGTGTCGGCGGCAAAGGCGGTGACGACGGCGTCGGTATCGACGACGAACAGCCGGTTGTCGGCGACGACGGGCGACGCGGCGAGCCGCTGCTTGTTGTTGCTGCCGGCGACATCGGCCTGCCAGAGCTGGCTGCGCGTCGCACCGAGCGCCGGATGGCCCATGGATTTCGAGGCATTGCCCCCCGACTGCGCCCAGGCGACATTGACCTCGGCCGGCGGCAGGAGGACCTCGATCGCGGCGGTTGCCGGATCGACCTTGATGCTGTTGTCGTTCGACAGGATCGACACGCGTTCGCCGATCGTCGGCGTCTTGGGCCCGCCATCGCCCTTGAACACGCCGCAACCGGCGAGCGGGAGCGCGAGCAGCGCGGCGGCACAGGCAAGATAATGCTTGTTCAGCATGTTTTTCGGCTTCCTCACTTTGCGGCGGCCGTCGTCGTGGGCGCGGCGCTGCCTTTCTGGTCCTGGGCGGCGCCGGGCGCCGCCGCACTCTTGTCGGCCGCGGCGCTGACCGCCGCGCGGTCCTCGACCGCATCGACACCAAGCATCCCGGCCATCTGGACGGTGCGCGACTGGAGCGACTTCGGCAGATCCTTCGTCTTGGCGATGCGCCCGTAAAGCGCGCCCGCCTGGTCGTCCTTGCCGAGCTGGTAATAGGCGACGGCGCTGAGTTCCGCGGCGCTGGCGAACCAGCTCGACGCGGGGTCCTTGGCGTCGACCATCGGCTTCATCCGCGCGATCACCACCTCAGGCTTCAGCGTGTCGAATTCGAAGGCGGTCTGGCGGATCAGCGCAAGGTCGCGCAGCGCGGGGTCGAGCTTCGTGTCGCCCGCAACGGTCGCCATCAGCGCCGCAGCGCCTTTCAGGTCGCCGCCCTGCGCCTTCAGATTCGCCTGCTGGAAGAGGGCGGCGGCGCGGTAGCCCGCGTTGTCGCCGGTCTCGAGCTTCTTGAGCGCGGCCGTCGCGGCCTGCGGCTGGCCGGCCTTCAGCTTGTCGAGCGCGGCGACGAGCTCCTCGCCCTTTTCGCCGCGCGCCGCGTCCTGCTGATGGTTCCAGAAGAGATAGCCGCCAAAGGCCAGCAGCGCCGCGAGGACGCCGCCGACGATCCAGCGCCCATAACGCTGCATGACATTATCGAGCCGGTCCTTGCGAACGGCTTCGTCGACTTCCTGCAGCAGGGCGGCATCGTTCGTCGGGCTCAGGGCCAATCAAACCTCCATTTACTCACTATTGGCCGGCCATTCAGCATCGCGCCGGTCGCTTCCTTAGCGACGGCGCCGAAAAAGGCCAAGCGATTCACTTTGCGCGGATCACCCTGGCTTCAACCTTCGTAGATCTGATCCTCGGTCGGGAATGAACGGGACCTGACTTGGTCGGCGTAATCCTTGACCGCGCCCTCGACGACGCTCGCCATATTGCCGAAGCGCTTCACGAATTTGGGGACGCGTTCGAACATGCCGAGCATGTCGTCGGTGACGAGCACCTGTCCGTCGCACTGCGCCGAAGCGCCGATGCCGATCGTCGGACAGGCGACCTTGCTGGTGATCTCGATCGCGATCGATTCGAGCACGCCCTCGATGACGATCGAAAAGGCGCCGGCTTGCGCAACGGCGACCGCGTCCTCGACAATCGAGCGCGCCTCTTCCTCGCTCTTGCCGCGCACGCCATAGCCGCCGAGGATGTTCACCGCCTGCGGCGTCAGCCCGACATGCCCCATCACCGGAATGCCGCGCTGGGTGAGGAATTCGATCGTCGGCGCGAGCACCTTGCCGCCCTCGACCTTCACCGCAGCGGCGCCGGTTTCCTTGAGCAGCCGCGCGGCATTGTCGAATGCCTGCTGCGGGCTGCCCTCATAGCTGCCGAAGGGCATGTCGACGATGACAGCCGCATGATAGCTGCCGCGCACCACGGCGGCGCCGTGCAGCGCCATCATGTCCATCGTCACGCCGACGGTATGCGGCAGGCCGTAGATCACCTGCGCGAGCGAATCGCCGACGAGCAGCATGTCGCAATGCGGGTCGAGCAGCTGCGCCATGCGGACCGTATAGGCGGTGAGCATCACGATCGGCTCGCCGCCCTTGCGCTGGCGGATGCGCGGCACCGTCAGGCGCTTCATCGGCTGCGGCGTCGGATTGGCGCGGCTGGTCGAGGTGTCAAGGGTGAGCGTCTTGGGGAGCGTGGACATGGCGCGCGGCTTAGCGGCTAAAGCGGGCCTGCGAAAGCGACAAAGCCGAGCGATGTTATCCGGGATTGACTCAATGTTAAAAATATCGAACATAGAGTTCGAATCATATGACATGGAGCCAACGAATGTCTTTTCGGGAAAAAATACACTGGGCGACGCTGGTGGCTATGACCCTCGCCTTTGGCTGGTATTTCCTTGCCTATCCGTGGGGAATCGTCGGAAGCCCGGCGGGCGTGATGGCGACCGCCGGCCTGCTGGTGCCCGTAACCATCGCCATCATCGCCGCCATGACCGTCGCTACCGCCTTTCTGGCGATCCGCAACCCGCGCGAGGTCGATACGCGCGAGGATGAACGCGACCGCAATTTCCACATGCGCGGCACGCATTTCGCTTATTATCCGCTCGTCGTCGGCATCTGGATCAATATTTTCCTGATCTTCTGGGGCATCGGGCAGGCGCAGCAGCTGAACCTGATGATCGCAACGCTGGTCGTCGCCGAGATCGTGCGGATCGGAACGCAGCTTTACCTCTATCGCAGGGGCCATTGAGCCATGTCCCCCGCGATCCTCGAATCCGCGCGCCAGCTCGCCGGCGCCGACACCGGAGACTCGTCGATGAACTTCCGCGAAAAGACCGCCTGGCTGAACGTCATCGCGATGGTCGCCGCCTACACAATCTATTTCGGGCTTCTCCTCTCCGGGCATCCCGCCGGGCGCGAGGTGTTTCCGATGCTGTGGCTGTTCGGATCGATCGCCGTAGCGCATGCGGTGGTCGTCATCATCGGCACCGTCATCCTGTCGGCGCAGGCGCCGAAGTCGGAACGCGCGCGCGCCGACGAGCGCGACCGCGCGATCCGCAGGCGGGGTGCGACCGCCGCCTATTATGTGCTGCTGGTCGGCATGATGGTCGTCGGGGTCTATATGCCCTTCGTCGAGAGCGGCGTGCCGCTGGCGAACGCCGGGCTGTTCGCGATCGTCTTTGCCGAACTGGTGAACAGCATCGTCGTGCTGATGAGCTATCGGAGAGGCTGGCATGGCTAGTCTCCCCTTCACCAACGACATCCGCACCTTGCGCTTCCTGTCGGGCGAGATGACGCAGGGCGAACTCGGCGACCGCGTCGGGGTGACGCGCCAGACGATCGCGGCGATCGAGCAGGGTAAATATTCGCCGTCGCTCGAGGTCGCGTTCCGCATCGCGCGCACCTTCGACAAATCGCTCGAAGCGGTGTTCCAGTGGAGCGATGACGCCGATTGAGACCGCGCGGCCGCGCCGGCCCGGCATCGGCCTCTTCCCCGGGGACGATGTCGGGCCGATCAATTTCTGCCCGATAATTGCCTGCGGAAGCGAAGCGGCGTAGGCTCAGGCCGAGAGGAGTCGGCCATGCGTGCCCTGCTTTTCCTGTCGGCGCTGCTCGCCGCCGCCCCCGTGCCCGCGCAAGACGGAAACCCGCTTCCCGCCGACCTGCACCTCGTGCCGGCGGCGGCCGATACGAAGCCGCGCCCGTGGGCGATCTTTTTCCCGCGCGCGATGGGCCTCGGCACGCTGGCGCCGGGCAACCAATATGCCGACCTCGCCGCCTTTCTGAATGCGCGCGGGATCGACGTGCTGATCGTCGACGATGACGCGGCGCTCAGGCGTCTGGGCCCGCCCGGATCGGCGGGGGAGAAGCGCGCGGCGGTCGCCATCGACGCGCTGGCGCGGTTGCGCACGACCGGCCGGTTCGACATGCGCTGTCCCGGCATCGTCGTCGGCTGGTCGCGCGGCGGCGAAGGCGCGCTGACGCTCGCGTCGAGCCGGAACGGAACCGACAGCGGCATTCGCGCCGCGATCGTCTATTACCCCTCGGTCGGCGGACAGGTGCGGCCCTGGCCGCAGCGGATGCCGGTGCTGGCACTCCAGGGCACCAGCGACGGCATCGCACCCGCAAGGAAACTGGAAGAACTGGCCGCCGGGCGCGTGAAGAACGACGAACATCCCTTCACGATCAAAACATATCCGGGCGCCAGGCACCGTTTCGACGTCGCGCACCCGACCGACAGGCCCGACAGCGCGAAGATCGAAAAGGACTTCGATGCCAAGGCGCACGCCGACGCGCTCGCGGCGATCGACGCCTTCCTGACCGAGCGCGCGATCAGCGGCGCGAGCTGCGCGCTCGACTAGGCGGCGGCCAGCGCGGCGAGATGATCGTCGGAAAGATCAAGGTCGAGGCTGCCGAGCAGCTCGTCGAGCTGCGCGACGGTCGTCGCGCTGGCGATCGGCGCGGTGACGCCGGGCTGGCGCGCGACCCAGGCGAGCGCGATCTGCGACAAGGTGGCGCCGGTTTCGGCGGCGATCCTGTCCATCACCGCGAGCATAGCGGGGCCGCGGCCTTCCAGATAGGGCTGGACGCGCGCGCCGCGCGGGCTTTGGCCGAGATCGTCGGCACTACGATATTTCCCCGACAGATAGCCCGACGCGATGCTGAAATAGGTGACGACGCCGAGATCCCGGTCGATGCACAGCTGTTGCAGCGCGCCTTCATATTGCTCGCGGTCGAGCAGATTCAGCTCGGGCTGGACGACGGTGTAGCGCGGCAGGCCCTTCGCATCCGAAACACGCAGCGCCTCGGCCAGCCGGTCGGCCGAATAGTTGGACGCGCCGATCGCGCGGACGAGGCCCGAATCGACCAGTTCGCCGAACGCGCCGAGCACCTCGTCGAGCGGGACGTCGGGGTCGTCCTTGTGCGCGAAATAAAGGTCGATGACATCGACCCCGAGCCGGTCGAGCGACCCCTGCACCGCGCCGCGAATGGCATCGGGACGGAGCCCGCCCTCCATCATGCCGACCTTGGTCGCGATCAGCACCCGGTCGCGCGCGCCGCTTTCCTTGAGCCACGCGCCCATCATGGTTTCGGACTCGCCGCCCTTGTGGCCCGGGACCCACACCGAATAGACGTCGGCGGTGTCGATCATGCCGCCGCCATGTTCGACGAAGCGGTCGAGCACCGCAAAGCTCGCCGCGCGGTCGGCGGTCATGCCGAAGACATTGCCGCCGAGAACGAAGGATTCGATCGACAGGCCGCTCTGGCCCAGCGCCTTTTCGGTCATTTCGCGTTTCCCTTCTTCACCGTCGCGACGGCTTCGCGCGGATTGTCGCTGAACAACCCGTCGATGCCGGTCGCGAGATAGGCATCGATCTCCGCACCAAGGTCGCCGTGACCCGCGGGGTTGATCCCGCCCTTGTCGCCGAGCGGCAGGAAATAATTTTCGCGGCGGAACGTCCAGGGATGAACCTTGAGCCCCGCGGCATGAGCGTCGCGCACGAGATGCGTCGGATTGCCGAGCGTGCCGAGCGTAGTGCGCGGGATGACGAGTTCCTTATAGGGGCCGATGCCGTCGGCATAAGCCGCGATCGCATTAAGGCCCGCAGGCGACGTCATGGCGGCATAGGTGGTGCCGGGCGCATCGGCCGGGCCGCCCTCGCCGTCCATCAGCTGGATCAGCGGCAGTTCGCTCCGCGCGCGCAGCGCCTTGAGATTGCCGACTTCGAAGCTCTGGATGAAGACCGGCGCGCTGCGGCCGCGATAGCCGAAGCGGTCGAGCAACGCGAGCAGCGGCGCTTCGTGCGGCAGGCCGATCGCGATGAAATAGCTCGGGTGCTTGGTTTCGGGATAGACGCCGACCGGGTTTTTGCGGCTCTTGTTCGTTTCGGCGAGGAAGGTCAGGATTTCCTCGAAGGTCGGGATGTCATAGCGGCCGTCATAATCGGTCGAGCGCAGCTTGGGCAGCCGCTCGCGCGCGCGCAGCGTCTTCAGTTCGGCGAGGGTGAAATCCTCGGTGAACCAGCCCGTCACTTTCGCGCCGTCGATCGTCTTGGTCGCCTTGCGCGCCGCGAATTCGGGGTGGGCAGCAACGTCGGTGGTTTCCGAAATCTCGTTCTCGTGCCGCGCGACGAGGATGCCGTCCTTCGTCAGCACCAGGTCGGGCTCGATATAGTCGGCGCCGAGTTCGATCGCGAGGCGATAGCTTTCGAGCGTATGTTCGGGGCGTTCGCCCGACGCGCCGCGGTGCGCGATGACGATGGGCGCCTGCCCGGTCAGGGTCGGCTGCGCCACCATTTCCTCAGCCGAACAGCCGGTGGGCAGCATCAGGGCCAGCAAGGCCGCGCAGATGCGTTTCATGCCGCAAAGCGTTTCTGCCAGTCATCGGCCGAAAAGCCGACGCTGACCCCGGCCGGGCTTTCGACCACCGGCCGCTTGATCATCGCCGGTGCCTCCAGCATCAGCGCCTTCGCCGCCGCGGCGTCGAGCCCCTGCTTGCGCGCCTCGGGCAGCTGGCGAAAGGTCGTCCCCGCCCGGTTGAGCAGCTTTTCCCAGCCGAGCGCCTCGATCCAGCCCTGCAGCTTCGCCGCGTCGAGCCCGTCCTTGCGAAAATCGTGGAAACGATAGGCGACGCCCTGTCCGTCGAGCCAGCGGCGCGCCTTTTTCACCGTGTCGCAGTTCGGAATGCCATAGAGTATCAGTGTCATGCGCTTCGCGTAGGGCCCGCCCGTTACATATTGGAGGCAGCAGCCTAGGCGATGGGCGGCGGGTCGGCAATGCGCGCGTTGGCGCTGGCGAGCTTGCCGCGCAGCGCCCGGGCAAAACCTTCGTGCAGCGTCCCCGCGATGGCCGGATTGGCGGCCAGATAGGCGCGCAGCGCCGCCGCGGGGACGAACCACAACCGCGCGTTGGCCGACAGCGTCACCGTGCCGGTCGCGTGCGTTCCATCGATCACCGTCGCCTCGCCGATCAGGGCGCCATCGTCGAGCACGCCGACGTCGACGCCGTCGCGCTGGATCAGCGCCGCGCCCTCGGCGAGGAAGAACAGGCTGGGCGCGGCCTGGTTTTCGCGGATCAGCACCTCGCCGCGCCGCGCCGAAATCCAGTGCCCCTGGTCGATCAGCCCGCGAGCGTCGGCGGGCGACAGGCGGGCGAAATGCTGGCGACGCAGTTCCTGCTCCTCGCCAGAGAAGATGATCCGCGTGTCGCGGAGCCAGTGCCGCGCGGCAAAGGCCAGATTGACGAGGAGGATCGCGAGCAGGAGCAGCGTGTAGCCGATCCCCGGCCAGCGAAAGATCGCGATCGGCAGCGCGAACAGCGCGGCGGTGGCCAGTCCCAGACGGCGATGGTCGGCACGCCCGGCGAAGCTCGCCGCCAGCAGCAGCAGCAAGGCCCCATAGCCCAACAATGCCGGGTCGAAATTCGCCATAGCCACATCGTTCCGCGTTGGCCCCCTCGTGGGGCGTAGCCCTAATACGTTACCGAATGTCGCAGGCCTTGGCGGACATCGGCGCCGCCAACCCGAAAATCGCCGATAAATTAACATTTTCGGGCGGCAAAGAAAAGCAAAGGTGCGTTTTTGCGCTGCCGATGGTAATTTTCTGCCTCCCTTGCGTCCGGGGGGCTTTCGCGCGATGGCGGCGCGCGATTCGTATTTCGCCGCAAAAAGACATAGAAGACACAAGATGACTCAAGCATGGCAACCGCACAGCTGGCGTTCGCACGAAGCCCGTCAGCTTCCCACCTATTCCGACGACGCCGCGCTCGCGGCGGCGGAAAAGGAACTCGCAGGCTATCCGCCGCTGGTTTTCGCGGGCGAAGCGCGCGACCTGACGGCCGAGCTCGGCCGCGTCGCGGAAGGCAAGGCGTTCCTGCTCCAGGGCGGCGACTGCGCCGAAAGCTTTGCGGAATTCCATCCGAACAATATCCGCGACACCTTCCGCGTGCTGCTCCAGATGGCGGTCGTGCTGACCTTCGCGTCGAAGATGCCGGTCGTGAAGCTCGGCCGCATGGCGGGACAGTTCGCCAAGCCGCGCTCGGCCGACATGGAAGAGATCGGCGGCGTCGAGCTGCCGAGCTATCGCGGCGACATCATCAACGACATCGCGTTCGAGGCGGCGGGCCGCGCGCCCGACCCGCAGCGCATGGTCAAGGCGTATAACCAGTCGGCGGCGACGCTGAACCTGCTGCGCGCGTTTGCCGGGGGCGGCTATGCCAACCTGCACCAGGTCAACGCCTGGACGCACGACTTCATGGACCGCAGCCCGTGGGCGAAGAAATATCAGGAAACCGCGGCGCGGATTTCCGAAGCGCTCGCCTTCATGGAAGCATGCGGTGTGACGCCCGAAACGGTGCCGCAGATCAAGGGCACGAGCTTCTATACCAGCCACGAAGCGCTGCTCCTCCCCTATGAGCAGGCGCTGACGCGGCAGGACAGCCTGACCGGCGGCTGGTACGATACCTCGGGCCATTTCCTGTGGGTCGGCGACCGCACCCGCTTCGAGGGCTCGGCGCATATCGAATATCTGCGCGGCATCGGCAATCCGGTCGGCATGAAGTGCGGGCCGAGCCTGGAGGCCGATGTGCTGCTGCGCCTGCTCGACACGCTCAACCCGAACCATGTGCCGGGGCGGATGACGCTGATCACGCGCTACGGCCACGACAAGATCGAGGCGCATCTGCCGGGGCTGGTGCGCGCGGTGAAGGAATCGGGCCACCCCGTCGTCTGGTCGTGCGACCCGATGCACGGCAATGTCATCAAGACCTCGACCGGATACAAGACGCGCCCGTTCGAGCGCATCCTGGCCGAGGTGCGCGGCTTCTTTGCCGTGCACCGCGCCGAGGGCACGCATGGCGGCGGCATCCATATCGAGATGACCGGCCAGAATGTCACCGAATGCACCGGCGGAGCGATGGACGTGACGCAGATGGACCTTGCCGACCGCTATCACACCCACTGCGACCCGCGCCTCAACGCAGGGCAGTCGCTGGAGCTCGCTTTCCTGCTGGCAGAAATGCTCAATCAGGAAATGACCGAGCGAGCCAAGCAGGCGGCATGAGCGAGCGCCGCGTCGTCGTGCAGCAGGAGGTGATCCGCAACGGGATCGGCTTCGGCAGCGCGCTGGCGATCGCGATCAGCTTCACGACGCACAAGTCGGTGCTGTGGGCGATCATCCACGGCCTCTTCAGCTGGTTTTACGTCGCCTATTATGTCCTGACCCGCTGAAGGCGGGCCGGGCTCAATTGCCCGGCCAGCTCTTCACATTGGCGAAGGCGCGGCCCAGCGCGACATGCAGGTCGGCATCCTCCGCCGCGCCGCCGAGCGGCACCTTATCCGAGAAATTGTCGGCGGGGCGGTGATAGTCCTTGCCGAGGAAGGCTTCGAGCAGCGGCATGTCCGAAAAGCTGCCGCCGACCATCAGCGAGGTGACGCCCTTGGCGCCCAGCGCCCAGCCGTCCTGCCGCTGGATGAAGGCGTCGGCCTCGCCATCCTCGTCGAGCTTGCGGCCGAGCTTGGTCGCCGCCGCGCGAACGACCGCGTCATAAGCGGGCTTGCCGCGCCCGATCGTCGCGACGGGCGTGCCGCGCGGCGAGATGGCGATGGTGTCGATATTGAGCGCAACGGTGATGTCGCCGAGCGGAACCACCGGATGGTCCGCAAAATAATGCGCGCCGAGCAGGCCCTTTTCCTCGGCGGTCGTCGCGAGGAAATAGATGTCGCGGTCGGGCCGCGGGCCGGTGGCGAGGCGCTTTGCAGTCTCGATCAACACTGCGATGCCGCTCGCATTGTCGACCGCGCCGTTGCAGATGCGATCCGCCTCGCCCTCGGGGGCGCAGATGCCGAGATGGTCCCAGTGACCGAGGAACAGCACTGCCTTGCCGTCGGGCTTGGCGCCCGGCAGCTTGGCGAGGATATTGTTGCTGGCGAAGGCGCGGACCGTCGTCGTCGTCGACAGACTGGCGGTGACGGGAAGCGCGACGCCGCGATAGTCGGCGGACTTCGCCGCCTCGCGGATCGCGGCGCCGTCCTGCCCCGCCGTCTTGAGCAGCGCGTCGGCGGCCGCGGTCGACAGGAAGCCGGTGACCGGCGCGCCCATCGTCGCACCCGCCAGCCGCACCGACTTGCTGCCGACCGAGGCGCGCAACTGGTCCCACGGCACCGCATCGGTCGCGATCACGAGCACCGCGCTCGCGCCCGCGTCGGCGAGCAGCTGGCGCCGCTCGCGATAGCGCGGCAGCTTGTCGCCAAAGGGCACATTTTCGAAAAGCATGATCGCCAGCTTGCCGCGCACATCGGCATTCACCTTGCCCGCGCCGTCGACGCCATAGCCGACGAAGACCGCGGGCAGATCGGCGAGCGATGCCGTGGCGTCGCGGCCGGTCAGGACGACCCCGTCGGCGGGCAATGCGAAATCGCGCCCGTTGACCTTGAACTTCGCATCGCCGCCGGCCGACTGGCTTTCGATCAGCGGCACCGCCTGCAACCAGGGCGTCGGACTGCCCGGCACGGCCTCGAGCCCCGCCTTGGCCCATTCGCCGACGACATAGGCGATCGTGCGATCCTCGCCCTCGGTTCCGGGCGCGCGCCCTTCGAAGCTGTCGCCGGCCAGGATTCGCATATGCTGCGCCAGATCGGCCTCGGTGATCGGGGCGTCGGCGGCGCAGGCGGGGACGGCGATGGCGGAAAGGGCGACCGCCGCGATCGCGGCGCGAAAGTTGAGCGTCTTCATGCGGGGCGGATGGCACGCCCGTTCCGGGCGGGCAAGGCCGTTCGTCGAACGACGAACGGCAGGCGTGGGGCTAGCGCCCCGCCCTCGCCAGCAGCGCGCGCGCCGCGGCGACGTGCATATCCTCGATCATGCGGTCGTCGTGGCGCTGTGCCCCGCCGGTTGCCGCCGCGACGAGCGCCTCGGCGGCGGCAATCTCGCGCTCCGACGGCGCGAAAGCCGCGTTGCACGGATCGACCTGCGACGGGTGGATCAGGCTTTTGCCATCGAAGCCGAGGCGGCGTCCCTCGGCCGCTTCGGCGGCGAAGCCCGGCGCGTCGTCGATCGCGTTATAGACGCCGTCGAACGCCCAGACGCCCGCCGCGCGCGCCGCGAGCACGATCGCCTCGATCGCATGACCCATCGCGCCGCGATCGATGCCGTTCGGCAGCTTCAATTCGTGCGCCAGATCGTTGAGCCCCGCGATCAGTCCCGCCACCGCCGGATCGGCGGCGATGTCGCGCGCCGCATAGATGGCGGCGGGCGTCTCGATCATCGCGAGGATCGGCAGGCCGAGACCGCGCGCGAGTTCGAGATCGGCGATCGCATCGACCTTGGGCAGCACCACGGCATCGAGCGGCAGGCCGGCGACGGCGTTGATATCCGCCGCCTGATGCTCGCTCCCCGTCCCGTTGATCCGCACCGCGACGCGCTTGCCCGGATAGCCCGCGACGACGGCGGCGCGCATCGCATCGCGCGCCTCCGCCTTGCGATCGGCGGGGACGGCGTCCTCCAGATCGATGATCAGCATGTCGGCGGCGAGCCCCCGCGCCTTTTCGAGCGCGCGGGCGTTCGACCCCGGGACATAGAGCAGCGAGCGCGGCGGATAGTCACTTGGCGTCATGCGCTTTTCTGTGGCGCAAGCGGGCCATTGCCGCAATAAGGAAGCGGGTTTGCAAAGTGGCTATTTGCAGAGAGAGGGGATGATCGATGGAATTCGCGCTGGCGCTGGTGGTCCTGGCCCTTGTCTTCCTGATCTGGGCGCTGACGCCCGTGCGGCAGGGCTATGCCTATACGATCGAACGTTTCGGCCGCTTCACGCATACCGCGCAGCCCGGCCTCAACTTCATCATGCCGATCTTCGACCGCGTCGGGCGCAAGGTGAACATGATGGAGCAGGTGCTCGACATTCCGGGGCAGGAAATCATCACCAAGGACAATGCGATGGTCGCGGTCGACGGCGTTGTCTTCTTCCAGGTGCTCGACGCCGCCAAGGCCGCTTATGAGGTCAGCGACCTCTATCTCTCGATCATGAACCTGACGACGACGAATCTGCGCACGGTGATGGGCTCGATGGACCTCGACGAGACGCTGTCGAAGCGCGACGAGATCAACACGCGGCTGCTGCACGTCGTCGACGATGCGACGACCCCGTGGGGGGTCAAGATCACCCGCGTCGAGATCAAGGACATCCGCCCGCCCGCCGACATCTCGAACGCGATGGCGCGGCAGATGAAGGCCGAGCGCGAGAAGCGCGCCAACATCCTCGAAGCCGAGGGCAGCCGCGCTTCCGAAATTCTCCGCGCCGAAGGCCAGAAGCAGAGCCAGATCCTCGAAGCCGAGGGCCGCCGCGAAGCCGCCTTCCGCGACGCCGAGGCGCGCGAGCGCGAGGCGGAGGCCGAGGCGAAGGCGACACAGATGGTGTCCGACGCGATCGCGAGCGGCAATGCGCAGGCGATCAATTATTTCATCGCGCAGAAATATGTCGAGGCGGTCAGCCAGTTCGCGACCAGCCCGAACAGCAAGACGATCCTCTTCCCGGTCGAGGCGACGCAGCTGATCGGCACGCTCGGCGGGATCGGCGAACTCGCCAAGGATGCGCTCGAAAAGCGGGGAGCCTGAGATGCCCGACTTCATCGCCAATATGGAACCGCATTGGGCGTGGCTCTCGCTCGGCGTGCTGCTCGCCGCCGCCGAGATCGTCGCGCCGGGCTTTTTCCTCATCTGGGTCGGCGCCGCGGCGGTCGTCACCGGGGTGATCGCGTGGATCGTGCCGCTGAGCATCCCGCTCCAGCTCGGCATCTTCGCCGTGCTGTCGTTCGTCGCGCTCTATGGCGGGCGCCGCTGGCTGAAGGCGAACCCGATCACGACGACCGACCCGCACCTCAACCAGCGCGGCGGCCGCCTGGTCGGCGAGGTGCTGACGGTGACGAGGGCGATCGAGGACGGCCGCGGCCGCGCGAAGGTCGGCGACGGCGAATGGCCGGTGCGCGGGCCTGATGTGGCCGAGGGCACGAAGGTGCGTGTGGTGAGCGCCGACGGCGGTGTGCTGGTGGTCGAGCCGGCCTGAACGCATTTTACAACCCCTATCGTCATCCCGGCGAAGGCCGGGATCCCGCCGAGGCGTCATAACGACAGGGTGAGACCCCGGCCTTCGCCGGGGTGACGGAGCGAGAAAATCGGGCAGGTTCGCCGCGCCCCTATCCGCCTTTGGGCCTGCCATAAATCCCGACGACATGCCCTAGCGCATCGCTGTCGCCGATACGCCGGAAACCGAGTTTCGCCGACACGCGTTCGGACGCGCCGTTGCCGGGGTCGATGATGCAGCGCACTTCCTTTGCATCGAGGTTCGCGTCGGCCCAGGCGAGCGCGGCGCGCATCGCCTCGGTCGCATAGCCGGCGCCCCAATGATCGGCGTCGAAGGCCCAGCCGGCCTCGGGCACGCCCTCGAGTTCCGGGATGCCGCGCCCGAAATAGGAGAGCCCGCCCATCCCGACGAGCGCGTCGCTCGCCCGGTCGGCGAACACCCAGTAACCGAAGCCCATCACCGGCCAGAGCCCGGCCGCGCTCAGGAACTTGCCCCAGCTGACGTCGGGTGCGCGCGGTTCGCCACCGATAAAGCGCGTCACGCGCTCGTCGGCCCACATCGCGACATGGGTGTCCTTGTCGGCAAGGCGTCCGGGACGCAGGCACAGGCGGTCGGTTTCGATGACGGGGGCGATGGTGAACATGGGCGCGGGTGTGCCGAAGGCCGCGGGGGCGGTCAATCGGGGTTGAGATAATGGTCGAACAGGTCGTGGAGAACGGCCTTGCCGTCGACCTGCTGCTTTGCGCGCAGCACCGCGAGTGTGTCGATGCGCGCGAGGATATCGGCATGGCGCAGCACGCCGTGATAATGCGGCCGGTCCCGGAAATCGTGGAAGAGGAAGACGCAGTCGGGTTTGCAGTGGATGATCGACTGGAGCAGGCAGGCGACGCGGAAGCGGCCGTCGATCAGCACCGCATCGGGGCTGCCCGCCAGGTGCCGCCAGATCTGCGTATGATAGCGCGGCCAGTCGCGGATGCGGCTTTCGTCGGCCGGATAGCCCCAGTCGCCGACGGCGCCGATATCGGCGTGGAAGGGCGTGAAGTCGATCGCGGCGCGCGCGAGATTTTCGCCGACCTTCGCCAGCCACGCGGCATCGCTGTCGACGCTGACGATTTTCTGCACCTGCCGCGCCGCGACCAGGGTGCTGCCGCCGCAACCGAATTCGAGCAGCGACACGCGCCCCGCGAGTTGCAGTTCGACCTGGGCGATTTCGGCGGCGGTCATCTGAGACTGCATGGTCCCCTCCCCACCGGCCGATGCTATGGGAGCCGCGCGCGCGCGTCCAGTCGGCATTGGCGGCACGCCGCGGGCGCTGCTACGACCGCATCATGTTGACCCCGCTCTGGCCGCAGCGCCTGCTCGCCCTCCCCTTCCTGATCCTCGGCGGCTGGTGCCTGCTGGCGCCGCAGATGGTCGAACGGCTGACGATCACACCCGCCTATCAGCATCTGAGCGCGACGAGCGCCCTGCTGATCGGCTGTTTCGGCGCACAGGCGGTGCTCGGCGGGCTGTTCATCGCGTTCAGCCGCTGGACGAAGGCGAGTTTCGCGATTTATGCCGCCGCGCTGCTGCCCTTTTTCTGGTTCAACTATTATTTCCTGTTCGTCGTGCCGGTGATGAACCGCTGGATGATGCTCGATTTCGTCTCGAACCTTGCGATGCTCGGCCTGTGCGCCTGGGGTTGGCGCAGCGCGCCTGCGCGGCTGTATGCCGGCGACTGAACCCGCGAAGGCAGGGCCGGGAACCAGGAGAGAGAGAATGGCTCCGGGCGCCCGCCTTCGCAGGAAGGAAGATCAGGCGGCGGCGAGTTCCGCGCGCGGCGCCGAGGAATGCGCCGGCATGATCGCGTCGGCATAATCGCTTTCATATTTCTGGATCAGCGCGCGGTCGTCGTGGTTCCACGGATGGAAACCCGGCAGGAAATAGCTGAGCCACGGCAGGAAGCTCTTGCGCAGCACGCCGGGCGTGCCGAGCAGATACCACCAGATGCGCGCCGTGACGCGCCAGCCGGTGAGGCCGTCCTGCCTGAGCAGCGCCTTCATGCCCTTCACGCGCTTGGGCCAGAAACGGGTGGTGACGAGTAGCATCATCAGCGACTTGGCGCGCCAGCGCCTGAAGCGACTCCAGTCCTTCGTCGCGTGGAGCCAGGTGTCATAGGCGACGCCCTTGTGCTCGATCTCCTCGATCGCGTGCCATTTCCACAGCGCCGCCCATTCGGGCTCGGCGCCCCGATACATCTTGTCGTCGCGCAGCATCACCGACGCCATCATCGCAGTATAATGTTCGAGCGCGATCGTCGCCATCAGGTTGACGATCTGCGGGCGCGTCTTGATGAGGTCGAGGACCTGGTTGACGTCATCCTCGAGCTCGCTGAGGTCGTATCCGGCCTCGGCCGCCTTCTTGTTGAAGACGACATGCTCGCGGCTGTGGATCACTTCCTGCTGCGTGAAAGCCCGGATTTCGCGCGCGAGCTTGTCGGGCACGCCGTCGCGGTGCGCCTTCACCGCCTCGATGAACATCGCCTCGCCGCGCGGGAAGGTCACCGACAGCGCGGTGTGGAATGCCGAGGCGATCGGATCGCCGTTCAGCCACCAGCGGCCCTGCCGGTCGTCGCGGCCGAAGCGCATGTCGCGCGGGGTGATCGAAAGATCGGCGGGCGTCGGCGACTGGGAAAGGCTGGACATATGCTGCTCACCGTCGGAAAGGGAAACCGGGCGTGGGGACGCCTATGGGGTAAAAGTTAAAGGTTACTTACAGTGGTGTCAATAGCAAAGAAGCGCCTGAGCCCGGAGGAGAGCCGGTCGGCCGCGCTCGAGGCTGCGCGCCAGATATTGATCGAGATGGGGCCGGCGGCGGTGACGCTGAAAGCCGTCGCGGCGCGGATCGACCGGACGCATGCCAATCTGCTCCATCATTTCGGCAGCGCCGCCGGACTGCAGAAGGCGCTCGCCGCCTATCAGGCCGAAACGGTGTGCGCGACGATCGGGCAGAAAATGGCCGAATCGGCGCCCGGCGAACGCAATGTGCGCGAGATCGTCGATCTCGCCTTCGACGCGTTCAACAGCGGCGGCGCGGGCGCGCTCGCGACGTGGATGGCGGCGACGGGCAACGACGACGCGCTCGACCCGATCGTCGAGGCGATCCATCGGCTGATCGACGGCATGGCGCCCGACGCGCATGAAAAGCGCCTGATGCACGAGGATACGCTGGCGCTGGTGCTCATGGCGCTCGGCGACGCGCAGCTCGGCGGGCCGATGGCCGAGGCACTCGACCTGCCGCGCGACACGTCGCGCGTCCTCGCGACCGAACTGATCACCGGGCGGATCGCGCGCTTCTGGGCCGAGCATGGGGGGAAGCCGCAAGCCTAAAGGCTGGCTTTTTCCTGCCGTCCGCGCTACTGGCGCGCCGATCCCCTCATTCCGTTCGCATCGAGCGAAGTCGAGACGCCCCTCGGTCGTGCACTCCGACGGGTCTCTCGACTTCGCTCGACACGAACGGATTTTGAGGTTTAGTTTCGGTCTCCCGCCGCCTGAAAGCCCGCCATGCATTTCCTCGACCAAGCCAAGATCTTCATCAAGTCCGGCGACGGCGGCCCCGGCGCCGTGTCGTTCCGGCGCGAGAAATATGTCGAATATGGCGGCCCCGACGGCGGCAATGGCGGCAAGGGCGGCGACATCGTGTTCGAGGCGGTCGCGGGCCTCAACACGCTGATCGACTTTCGCTATACCCAGCATTTCAAGGCGAAGCGCGGCACCCCCGGCGCGGGCCGCGACCGCACCGGCGCGGGCGGCCCCGACCTCGTCATCCAGGTACCGATCGGCACGCAGATATTGGACGACGACGAGGAGCGCAGCCTGCTCGCCGACCTGACCAAGGAGGGCGAACGGATCGTCTTCCTGCGCGGCGGCGACGGCGGGCGCGGCAATGCCAGCTACAAGACCTCGACCAACCGTGCCCCGCGCCAGCACGGCCCCGGCTGGCCGGGCGAGGAGATGTGGGTGTGGCTGCGGCTGAAGCTGCTCGCCGACGCGGGCCTCGTCGGCCTGCCCAATGCGGGCAAATCGACCTTCATCAACGCGGTCACCAATGCGCAGGCCAAGGTCGGCGCCTATGCCTTCACCACGCTGCGCCCGCAGCTCGGCGTGGTCAGCCACAAGGGGCATGAGTTTGTCGTCGCCGACATTCCGGGGCTGATCGCGGGCGCGGCCGACGGCGCCGGGGTCGGCGACCGCTTCCTCGGCCATATTGAGCGTTGCCGCGTCCTTCTCCACCTCGTCGACGCCAACGACGAGGATGTCGCGACCAGCTATCGCATCGTCCGCGACGAGCTCGAAGCCTATGGCGCCGACCTGATCGACAAGCCGGTGATCGTCGCGCTCAACAAGGTCGACACGCTCGACGACGAATTGATCGCGGCGCTGTCGGCCGAGCTCGAAGCCGAAAGCGGCCATCCGGTGATGGCGCTGTCGGGCGCGAGCGGTGCCGGGATCGAAGCGGTGCTCGACAAATTGCTCGAAGCGGTGGGCCAGCCCGAACCCGGCGCCGACGACAGCGACGAGGACGACGCGGGCAGCGACTGGTCGCCGATCTGAGTACCGCGGGTTTCGGCCGTAAAGCGACAAAAGATACGGATGGAAGCGTCCGAAATGTCTCCTTTGTCGCCTTAAACCCGGAAAGGCGGGTGACGGCGGAGAAGCGCTCTTCGGGACTGGCGTCGCGGTCATCGGTCAGGATAGATCATGGCGGGCTTTTTTAGGACAGCGCTTTTTTTGCGCAGTCGAAGGCGGGTATCGGCCCGAAGTCGCCGGTAGCGCCCGTTGGTGATCCCCGGCGAAAGCCGGGGCCCAGATTTGTGAGCACGGCCTTTCCTTCATGGGCCCCGGCTTTCGCCGGGGATCACGGAAGGGTAGCTAGCGAGCGATAAGCGACACCCTGCGTCTCCTGACTTTGTCATTCCCGCGAAAGCGGGAATGACAAACATTGGGGAACGACGGTCCTCCACCCCACAGCCAACAAAAAAAGGGGCCGCTTTCGCGGCCCCTTCTCTTTTCCGGTAGCGGAAGGACTTAGTCCTTCAGGAAGTCGGGCACATGACCCTGGTCTTCCGGACCGTCTTCCGAGCGCTCGCGGCGCGGGCCGCGGTCACCGCGGTCGCCGCCATCGCGGCGCGGGCCACGGTCGCGGCCGCCACGGCCACGGTCGCCACGGCCTTCGCCGTCGCGGCGGGGGCCGCGATCGCCACGATCACCACGCTCGCGCGGTTCGCGCGCCGGGCGGGTGTCTTCGAGTTCCTCGCCGGTTTCCTGATCGACGACGCGCATCGACAGACGGACCTTGCCGCGCGGGTCGATCTCGAGGACCTTGACCTTGACGTCCTGGCCTTCGCTCAGGACGTCCGAGACCTTCTCGACGCGCTCGTTCTTGATTTCGCTGACGTGGACGAGACCGTCCTTGCCGCCCATGAAATTCACGAACGCGCCGAAATCGACGAGGTTGACGACCTTGCCGTCATAGATCTTGCCGACTTCGGCTTCCTCGACGATGCCGGCGATCCACTTGCGGGCCGCTTCGATCTGGGTGAGGTCGCTCGACGAAATCTTGATCAGACCTTCGTCGTCGATGTCGACCTTGGCGCCCGTGGTCGCGACGATCTCGCGGATCACCTTGCCGCCGGTGCCGATGACGTCGCGGATCTTCGCCTTGTCGATCTGCATCGTCTCGATGCGCGGCGCGTGCGCCGACAATTCGCTGCGGGTTTCACCGAGCGCCTTGTTCATCTCGCCGAGGATGTGCGCGCGGCCTTCCTTGGCCTGGTTCAGCGCGGCTTCGAAGATCTCGCGCGTGATGCCCGCGATCTTGATGTCCATCTGCATCGTCGTGATGCCTTCGGACGTGCCCGCGACCTTGAAGTCCATGTCGCCGAGGTGATCCTCGTCGCCCAGGATGTCCGACAGGATCGCATAGTCCTTGCCTTCGAGGATGAGGCCCATCGCGATACCCGAGACGGGACGCTTGATCGGCACGCCGGCGTCCATCATCGCGAGCGAGCCGCCGCAGACCGACGCCATCGACGACGAGCCGTTCGACTCGGTGATGTCGCTGGTGAGGCGGATCGTGTAGGGGAACTCGTCCTTCGTCGGCAGCACGGGGTGCAGCGCGCGCCATGCGAGCTTGCCGTGACCGACTTCGCGGCGGCCCGGCGCGCCGAAGCGGCCGACTTCGCCGACCGAATAGGGCGGGAAGTTATAGTGCAGCATGAAGTGCTGGTACGACAGGCCGTTGAGGCCGTCGATCATCTGCTCCGCATCCTTGGTTCCCAGCGTTGCGGTCGCAATCGTCTGGGTTTCGCCGCGGGTGAACAGCGCCGAGCCGTGCGCGCGGGGCAGGAAGTGCGTTTCGGCGACGATCGGACGGATCTGCGTCGTCGTGCGGCCGTCGATGCGCTTGCCGTCCTTGAGGATGGCGGTGCGGACGATTTCGGCTTCGAGCTTCTTGGTCAGCTTGATGCCGGCCATGACGTCCTGCGGCGACAGGCCGTCTTCGACGAACTGCGCCTTCGCCTTCGCGCGTGCTTCGTTGAGCGCGTTCGAACGGGCCGACTTGTCGGTCAGCTTGTAGGCGGCAGCGATATCCTTGCCGATCAGCTTCTTCAGCTTGTCCTTGATCGCGGCATTGTCGTCGCCGGCGGCGACTTCCCACGGATCCTTGGCAGCCTGTTCGGCGAGCTTGACGATCGCCTTGACGACTTCCTTACACGCGTCGTGCGCGAACAGGACGGCGCCGAGCATGACCTCTTCCGACAGCTCGTTCGCTTCGGATTCGACCATCATCACCGCGTCGTAAGTGGCGGCGACGACAAGATCGAGGTCGCCTTCGGCAACCTGTTCGTCGGTCGGGTTCAGGACATATTCGCCGTTGACGTAACCGACGCGCGCGGCGCCGATCGGGCCCATGAAGGGCACGCCCGAAATGGTGAGCGCGGCCGACGCGGCGACCATCGCGAGGATGTCGGGCTCGTTGTGGCCGTCATAGCTCAGCACCTGAGCGATGGCGTTGATCTCGTTGTAGAAACCTTCGGGGAACAGCGGGCGGATCGGACGGTCGATCAGGCGGCTGACGAGCGTTTCCTTTTCGGTTGCGCCGCGTTCGCGCTTGAAGAAGCCGCCCGGGATGCGGCCGGCGGCCGAATATTTTTCCTGATAGTGGACGGTGAGCGGGAAGAAATCCTGCCCGTCCTTCACCGACTTCGCGGCGGTCACGGCGCACAGGACGACCGTTTCGCCCAGCGTCGCCATCACGGCGCCGTCGGCCTGGCGGGCAACCTTGCCCGTTTCGAGGGTCAGCGTTTCACCGCCCCACTCGATCGATACTTTTTTCACGTCAAACATGTGGTTTCCTTCGCCCGCCGGGCCCTATGCCGGGCGGGGCCTCTGTGTCCGGGCAATCCGGCCCGGGGCGGTTCAGGGCGTCTGTCTGCCCTATGGCGGTCCCGCCGGATGCGGGAGCGGCCCTGTGGTCCGGCACTTTGCGCGGAGCCAATATGACAGCGGCCCCGGAAGTCCGGGGCCGCCAGAAACTCTTACTTGCGAAGCCCCAGCTTCGCGATCAGCGCCTGATAGCGACCCTCGTCCTTCTTGCGAAGATAGTCGAGGAGACTGCGGCGCTTGTTGACCATCATCAGAAGGCCGCGGCGGCTGTGGTTGTCCTTGTGGTGCGCCTTGAAGTGATCGGTCAGCGTGTTGATGCGGTCGGTGAGGATCGCAACCTGGACTTCCGGCGAACCGGTGTCGCCCTTTTCGCGGGCATTGTCCTTGATGACTTCGGCTTTGCGCTCGGCGGTAATCGACATATTCTTTTTCCTCGAACATCCTTGTTCAAACGTTGAAGCCCCGGACGACTTTCAGCGTTCCCGCCAAAGCCTCGATCAGGGCGACAGGACGCATGTCGCTGTCCCTTCCCCAATAGAGCCCGTCATCCGTGCTACCCCCGGTCCAGACGCGACCCTGACGGATCGCCCCTGCCGCTTCCGGGGAAAGGTTCAGAGCCGGGATGTCGACCAGCCCTGCCTCGAGCGGCAGAATAATTTCTGATTGGGCGGCCCCTTGGCCGAAAGCGTTCAATTTGTCCAGCGAAATCGCCTGTTCGAGCGTGAAGGGTCCCGCTTTCGTGCGGCGAAGCATCGCGACATGACCGACGCTGTCGACCGCGTGCGCGATGTCGCGGGCAAGGCTGCGGATATAGGTGCCCTTCGAGACATGCGCAGTGAGGGTGATTTCTTCTAATTCCTCCCCGGCAGGGGGAGGGGGACCGTCCGCAGGATGGTGGAGGGGGGTGTAGGCCTCAGCCGACGCTTCAGGCCGCGCCCCCCCTCCGTCAGCGCTGCGCGCTGCCGCCTCCCCACAAGTGGGGAGGATTTGAAGGGAATAGACCGTTACCGCTCTCGCCCTCATCTCGACATCCTCGCCCTTGCGCGCGCGATCATAGGCCCGCTGGCCGTCGATCTTGATCGCCGAAAAGGCGGGCGGAATTTGTTCGATCGGCCCGGTGAAGCGCGGCAGCACCGCCTCGATCTCCGCGAGCGTCGGCCGCACATCGCTCGTCGCCACCACCGCGCCCTCGGCATCGAGCCCCGCCGTCTCGGTCCCGAAAGCGATGGTGAAATCATAAATCTTGCTGGCGTCGAGCATCCGCCCGCACAGCTTGGTCGCCTCGCCGAGCGCGATCGGTAGCACCCCCGACGCGAGCGGATCGAGCGTGCCGCCGTGGCCCACCTTGACCTTGCCCAGCCCCGCCTCGCGGCACACGCGCTTCACCGCGCCGACTGCCTGCGTCGAGCCGAGCCCCACGGGTTTGTCCAATATGATCCAGCCGTTCATCGCAGCGCCGCTAGGGCGCCGCGATACCGCTTGTCAATTTTGCGCGGCCTTTTCGGCTTCGCGCGCCGCCTTGCGCTCTTCGCGCGTCGGCGGCGGGGCCGAGGTGACGAAGGAGGTCAGCGGGCAGCGTTCGCCGCGCACAAGGATCGCGGCGAAGCGGTCGAGCCGGCCGGCGCCGCGCGCGTCGACGGCGATCGCCTGCGCAAAGTCGATGTCACGGCAAAGACCCGCGAAACTGCCGTAAAACCATTCACCGCGGCGCCCCTCGATCCAGATGCCGCGGTCGCGGTCGGCCTGCCAGTTGCGGATCGTCGCGTCGCTGGGGAAGACGATGCTCGATTCGACGCCGAGCGCGCGCGGCTCCTTGGCGGGCTCGTCGGCCGCCGCTGCCGAAAGGGGAAGCAGCATGGCGGCCAGGGAGAGTGCGAGTTTCTGTTTCATCGGGCGTTGTCTAACGCATCGAGTCTTAACCCGCGCTGACCCCATTCCCCCGTCATTGCGAGCGAAGCGAAGCAATCCGGAGCCCGCGCAAACCGCCCTGGATTGCTTCGCTTCGCTCGCAATGACGAGCCTTATTGTGCCGCCCACTCGTCCGCGAGCAGCGACCACAGGCCGGTATCGCGGACATAGCCGGTCCAGGTGATGCGCTCGGATCGCAGCACGCCTTCCTTCGTGCCGCCGAGCTTCGCGACCGCGGCCTGGCTGCGCCCGTTGCGCTCGTCGATGCGAAATTCGATGCGGCGGATGCCGACGGCAAAGGCGTGGTCGATCATCAGCCTTTTGACGCGCCCGTTGAAGCCGGTACCGCGCGCGGCGGGGTGGATGAAGCTGTTGCCGATCTCGACCGTCTGCGCCGACCAGTCGGGCCGCAGCCACGCGGTCATGCCGACAAGTTCGCCGCGATCGAGGATCGCATAGGGCATCCGCCCGCCACCGCCGACCAGCGCGTCGAAGCTCGCGTCGAAATGGCCGGGCCCGAAGCTCGACGAATAGATCGGCCAGATGTCGGGATCGGCGGCGCAGGCGGCGCGCAGCGCCTCGCGATGCGTTTCGGCCAGCTTGACGAGTTCGAGATCGTCGTCGGCGAGCTCGACATAGAGCCGCTCAAGCATTGGCGAGCATCTCCGCCGCCGCGCGCCGTTTGGCCATGAAATGCCGGCGGCACATCGCGACATAGCGGTCGTTGCCGCCGATCTCTGTCTGTGCACCCTCGACCACCGCGCGGCCCTGTTCGTCGACGCGCAGGTTCATCGTCGCCTTGCGCCCGCATTCGCACACCGCCTTCAGCTCGACGAGCGCATCGGCGATGCCGAGCAGCGCCGCCGATCCGGGGAAGAGCTCGGCCGAAAAATCGGTGCGCAGACCGTAACAGAGCACTGGGATATTCGCCTCGTCGGCCAGCCGCGCCAGTTCGAGTACCTGCTGGCGCAACAGGAATTGCGCCTCGTCGACGAGCACGCAGGCGAGCGGACGCTCGGCATTTTCGGCGTTCACCGCGGCCCACAGATCGCTGTCGGGATCGAACTTGTGCGCCTCCGCCATCAGTCCGATGCGGCTCGTCACCTGCCCTGCGCCGTAACGATCGTCGAGCGCCGCGGTCCACAGCATCGTTTCCATGCCGCGCTCGCGATAGTTGAAATCCGCCTGCAGCAGCGTCGTCGATTTGCCGGCATTCATGCTGGCATAATAGAAATAGAGCTTGGCCATGCCTCGCTGCTAGCCTCTCGCCTCGGGAGAGGCAACGAGACTCGCCTCCATCCGTCATCCCGGCCTTCGCCGGGATGACGAAGTTTGGCCATGCTTGACTCGCCCACCACCCCTGTCATGCTGCGCAGCAAAAGAAGCAGCATAAACAGTGGGGAGAGCTGCCATGCGGCTGATGCCGGTGACCGATGCAATGTTCCTCGTCGCGGAAACGCGCGAGACGCCGATGCATGTCGGCGGGGTCAATCTCTACACCCTGCCCGACAAGGTCGACGAAACCGAGTGGCTCAACGAACAGCTGGGCATATTGCGCCAGTCGGAGGGGATGCGGCGGCCGTTCAGCGAGGTGCTGAAACTGACGCCGCTCGGCCAATATGGTCCGATCCGCCTCGAACCCGATCGCGACATCGACATGCACTATCATGTGCGCAGCGCCGCGCTGCCCAAGCCCGGCCGCTATCGCGAGATGTTCGAACTGGTCTCGCGCCTCCACGGCACCTTGCTCGACCGCACGCGCCCGATGTGGGAGATCACGCTGATCTCCGGCCTGCCCGACCGCCAGATCGCGACCTATTTCAAGATCCACCATGCGCTGATGGACGGGGCGTCGTCGATGCACTTCACCAACGCGATGCTGTCGGCGGACCCCAAGGAAAAGCGCAGCTATTCGCCGATGTCGGTCGAGGCCTATGAAGCTTACAAGCGCAAGTTCCCGACCGCGAAGAAGTCGCCGACGCCGAGCATCACCGATCTGAAGGCCATCGGCGCATTTCTGAAGGAGCAATGGGGCAACAGCGTCGGGGTGACCAAGGCGCTCAACCAATATGCCGCGGCGATGTTCGGACTCGGCGGCGGCGACCTGGCGACGCCGTGGGGCGGGCTGCCGCGCACCAGCTTCAACCGCAACATCACCGGCGCGCGGCGCTTCGTGGCGCAAAGCTGGTCGCTCGAGCGCGTGCGGGCGATGGGCAAGGCCTATGACGGAACGATCAACGACGCGGTGCTCGCGATGTGTTCGGGCGCGATGCGCAAATATCTGCAGTCGCTGAACGAGCTGCCCGACAAGCCGCTCAAGGCCATGGCGCCGGTATCGATCCGCGCCAAGGACGATATCGACGCGGCCAATTCGGTCGCGGCGGTGACCGCGAACCTCGCGACGCATATCGACGATCCGGCCGAGCGGATGGCGACGATCCAGGCGTCGATGAACGCCGCGAAGGCGCAGCTGCGCGAAATGACCGCGCAGCAGATCCAGATCTACACCGCGATCACGCAGATGCCGCAGATGCTGACCGCGCTGACGCGCACCGCCGACAAATTCCCGGCGTACAGCGTCACCATTTCGAACGTTCCCGGCCCGCGCGAGCAGCTCTACTGGAACGGCGCGCGCCTCGACGGCATGTATCCCGCGAGCATCCCGGTCGACGGCATGGCGATGAACATCACGCAGGTATCGAACAACAAGAATATCGATTTCGGCATCACCGCCTGCCGCCGCAGCGTCCCGCACGTCCAGCGGCTGATCGACTATCTGGAGGATGCGCTGGTCGAGCTGGAAACGGCAGCGGGGATCAGGAAATAACCGTCGCCCCCGCGAAGGCGGGGGCCGCTATGAGCATAGCGCAAGGTTGCCAACGGCCCCCGCCTTCGCGGTGGCGACGATTGTTACTCGCCCTCGCCGCTCTCCAGATCGCGCGCGACCTTCGGATCGCGCAGCAATTTATCGATATGGCTCGCCTCGTCGAAGCTTTCGTCGGCGAGGAATTTGAGCTTCGCCGCATATTTCATGCGAATGCGGTGCGCGACCTCGCGCTGCAGATAGGCGGTGTTGGTGCGCAGCGCCTTCAGCACCGCTTCCTCGTCCTTGCCGAGCAAGGGCTTCACGAAGACGGTCGCATGGCGCAGGTCGGGCGACATGCGCACTTCGGTCACGCTGACCGGATGTGTCGCGAGGACATCGTCGTGCACGTCGCCGCGCGCGAGGATTTCGCTGAGGATATGGCGCACCTGCTCGCCCACGCGCAGCACGCGGACGGAGGGGCCTTCGGACTGTTCCTTGTGGCGCATCGGACAATTCCTCCTGCACCCCCGCGCCGGCGGGGGTGCAGGGATGGGTCAATTACAGCGTGCGTTCGCGAAGCTCGACTTCGAAGACTTCGAGATGGTCGCCCGGCTTGATGTCGTTCGTATCGGCCAGCACGACACCGCATTCGAGACCCGCGCGCACTTCGGCGACATCGTCCTTGAAGCGGCGGAGCGACGCGATCGTCGTGGCCGAGATGATGACGTCCTCGCGCGTGAGACGCGCGTGAAGGCCCTTGCGGATCGAGCCTTCGAGCACGAGCAGGCCCGCGGCCTTGTCGCGCTTGCCCGCCGGGAAGACTTCCTTGACCTCGGCGCGGCCGACGACATTTTCGATGCGCTCCGGCCCAAGCTCGCCCGCCATCTCCTTCGCCACGTCGGCGGTGAGGTGATAGATGACGTCATAGTACATGAAGCGCACTTTTTCGCGGTTCGCGATCTCGCGCGCCTTGGCGTTCGGACGGACGTTGAAGCCGATGATCGGCGCCCCGGTGGCGGCCGCCAGCGTCACATCGCTCTCGGTGATCGCACCGGCACCCGACTGAAGCACGCGGACGCGAATCTCGTCGGTCGACAGGCGATTGAGAGCATTGACGATCGCTTCGACCGAGCCCTGCACGTCGCCCTTGATGACCACCGGATATTCGATGACCTTCGCCTTGTCGGCGAGCGCCGAGAACATGCCTTCGAGGCTGACCGGCGCCTGCGCAGTCCGCTTCTTGAGCGCTTCGCTCTGGCGATAGGCCGCGACCTCGCGGGCGCGCGCCTCATTCTCGACGACGGTCAGCGTATCCCCGGCCATCGGCACCCCGCCGAGACCGAGCACCTCGACCGGCATCGACGGCGTCGCTTCCTTGATCTGCTTGCCATGATCGTCGACGAGCGCGCGGACGCGGCCGCTTTCGGCGCCGCAGACGAAGATGTCGCCGACCTTCAGCGTGCCGCGGCGCACGAGGATCGTCGCGACCGGGCCGCGGCCCTTGTCGAGCTTCGCCTCGATCACCGTGCCTTCGGCGGCGCGGTCGGGGTTCGCCTTCAGCTCCATGATCTCGGCCTGCAGCGCGATCGCGTCGAGCAGCTTGTCGAGACCGGTCTTCTTGAGCGCCGAGACTTCGACATTCTGGACATCGCCGCCCATTTCCTCGACCACCAGCTCGTGCTCGAGCAGGCGTTCGCGGACGCGCTGCGGATTGGCGCCATCCTTGTCGACCTTGTTGATCGCGACGATGATCGGCACGCCCGCCGCCTTCGCATGGTTGATCGCCTCGATCGACTGCGGCTTGAGGCCGTCGTCGGCGGCGACCACCAGGATCACGATGTCGGTGACGTTCGCACCGCGCTGGCGCATCTCGGTAAAGGCTTCATGGCCCGGCGTATCGAGGAAGGTGATGACGTTGCCGTCCTTGGTCTTCACCTGATAGGCGCCGATATGCTGCGTGATGCCGCCGGCTTCGCCCGCCTGCACATTCGCGCCGCGCAGCGCGTCGAGCAGGCTGGTCTTGCCGTGATCGACGTGCCCCATGATCGTCACCACCGGCGCGCGCGGCTTCAGCTGCGCGGCGTCGTCGACATCCTCGTCGTGGCGGATGTCGATGTCGGCCTCGCTGACGCGCTTGATCTCGTGCCCGAATTCGGTGACGAGCAGCTCGGCAGTATCCTGGTCGATCGTCTGGTTGATCGTGACGGGCATGCCCATCTTGAACAGCGCCTTCACCAGGTCGCTGCCCTTTTCGGCCATGCGGTTCGCCAGTTCCTGCACCGTGATCGAGTCGGGGACCACGACTTCGCGGACCTGCTTCTCGCGCGGACCCGACGAGGTCATGTGCGAGCGCTTTTCCTTTTCGCGGGCACGCTTGAGCGCCGCGAGGCTGCGCGCACGGGCGCCCTCGTCGTCGTTGAGCGCGCGCGTGACGGTCAGCTTGCCCGACTGGCGGCGGTTGTCGGTGCCGCGGTTCGCCTTCTGCTCGGGGCGCTTGGGCTCGGGGCGCTTGGGCGCCTCGACGGGCGTGAAACGGCGCGGCGCGGGCGCGGCGCTCGCCGGGCGCGCGGGCGTCGCCTCACCGCTCCTTTCGGCGGCAGCCGGCGCTTCGGGCGCGGCCTCGGGTGCCGGAGCGGCGACGGGCGCAGGCTCGGCGGCCTTGGCCTCGACCTTTTCGGTCCGGGCTTCGGCGGCGCG
>PNJO01000007.1 GCA_013821905.1 Sphingopyxis sp.
ATCGTCATTCTCCTTCGTGCCGCGACGACACGGTAAAAACACAGGCGGCGACTCCCGGCAAGGCGGTGTGTGACGTGCCCGGGGGAGCACGAACCACCAACCGCGCGGAGCCGCCGCCCGGAGCGGCGCGAGGCCGTTCATTGTCTGGACGTCACCGGGCCCGCCCGCGGATGCAGGACGATGCGATTATTTTTTGGAGAAAGGAGGCTAAAGCCCCTCGCCGCCCATCCAGTGCGCGTTGACGAGGCGCCGCGCGAGCGCGCTGACCTGGATACGGATGTCGGGCACCGCGACGACCTCCCACAAATCGCCGCGCGTCATCGGCCCGATCGCGAGAATATGTTCGGAAGGCTGGCCCTTGGCGTCGATGACATGGCCGTCGCGGTCGATGTCGAGCCCGAGCCGCAGCGCATCGGGCCGGATGCGCCGCGCGGCGAGCATCCGCTTGACCAGCGGGTCGGACGAGCGGAGCAGGTCGCCCTGCGGCCCGGTGCAGTTGATCATCCGCGCGACGCGCGTGACCGCCGGCGCATCCTCGCCGCGGGGGCGCCATTGGATCGCAAGCGCGTCGGACTCGACGGCAACGCCCACGATCTTGCCCGCCCGGAAGCTCAGCTGGCCCGAGGCGACGAGCGCGTCGATCCGGTCGGCGACCTCGGGCGCGAGGCGATGGCGGTGCACGTCCCAGAAGGGGCGCAGGTGGCGCAGGAAGCGCGCGCGCTTGTCGGCATCGGCCGACGCCCACATCATCTGGGTGATCGGCCGCACCGAATCGACGACCAGCCGCCAGTCGCGCGTCGTCGCCTCGCCGCGCGCCCAGCCGACGAGTTCGGACAGTTCGGGCGCCGGCTTCGCAAGCACCGGCTTCGGGCGCGGCAGGCCGTCGACATGGCGATGCGGGCGGAGGCCGCGGCGCGACAGCGCGACGATCGGCCCCTTGTGCCCCTGCCCCGTCAGCCGCAAGATCACATCGACCGCGGTCAGCCCGGTGCCGACCACCATCACCGTCGAATCGGGCGCGAGCCCCTCGGTGAAATCGCTCGCCCAGGGGTCGCCGATATAATTCCACGCCGGCAGCGACAGGCCCGCGATCGCGGGCGGATCGTGCGGCGGCAGATTCCCGATCGCCAGCACCGCGCGGTCGGCCTCGATCAGCCCACCGTTGACGAGGCCAAGCGTCACCTGCCCGCCGCGCTCCTCGATATCGAGCACCGCGTCGTCGACCAGCTTCAGCCGGCGCCCGTGTTTTTCGAGCGCGGCGCTCAGCGTCTCGCGCAGATAGCGGCCATAGGTCGCGCGTGTGACAAAGGCCGCGTCACAGCCGAGCCCGCGCGCCGCGAGCCAGTCGCAGAAATGGTCGGGGCGCTCGGGAAAGGCGCTCATATTGCCCGCGCGGACGTTGAGCAGGTGCGAATTTTCCGAGCTGCTATAAGCGACCCCGGCGCCCATGCGGTGCCGGTCGCGCTCGATCAGCAGCACCTCGACATCGGCCTGTTCGAGCAGGTTGAGCGCGAGCATCGTCCCCGAAAAGCCCGCGCCGACAATGGCGACGCGCGTCGCGGTGCGAAAGCGCGGGCGCGGCGACAGCAATTCGGTGGTGATGAGGTTCACCGCGTGACCACGTCGCCCGAAACGGTCACGCGTTCGAGCAGACGATATTCGGGCCAGTAATCGCCGACCGCATAATGCTGGGTCGAACGATTGTCCCAGATGCCGATCGCGTTCGGCGTCCAGCGGAAGCGCACCTGATATTCGGGCACCTTGATACGGTCGAACAGCAGGCGCAGCAGGCTGTCGCTCTCCTCCTCGGGCAGGCCGACGATGCGGCTGGTGAAAGTATAGTTGACGTAGAGGATCTTCTCGCCCGTTTCGGGATGCGTGCGCACCACCGGGTGGCGCACCGGGGGGAAGTCGCGCGCGAGCTGGGCGCGCTTTTCCTCGCTCACGCGGCCGCCGAAGCTGCGCACGATGTCATGTTCGGCTTCGAGCCCCTCGATCCGGTCCTTCACCGCCTGCGGCAAACCGGCATAGGCGGCGGCAGTGTCGGCCCACATCGTGTCGCCGCCGAGCGGCGGCAGGACGCGCGCGCGCAGGATCGATGCGATCGAAGGCCGCTCACGGAAGGTCACGTCGGTGTGCCATTTGTTATAGGCCTGGAACGGCCCGAGCGTTTCGGCGGTCAGCTGTATCCCCTCGACCCCCTCGATGCGCAGGATTTCGGGATAGCCCTCGACATGCGGGATCACCGGATGGCCTTCGAGTTCGCCGAAATATTCGCCGAGCCGGACATGGCTTTCGTGGCTGATGTCCTGGTCGCGAAAGAAGATCACCTTGTACCGGAGCCAGGCAGCGCGGAGCAGGTCCCATTCTGCCGACGACAGCGGCCGGTCGAGGTCGAGTCCGCTGATTTCGGCGCCGACCGTCGGCGTCGCGGGCGAGATCGAGACACCCAGCGAGCGCGCGGCGTCGAACAGGTCGGGCGAATGAAGCTGCGTGGCCATAGAGGTCCTTTCGGGCGAAAGACAAACGATCGGCACGGTCGACTCGGGCAATGACCCGGAGCCGACGAAGATAACTCAACCAATATGATTGACAAGATAAACCCGCCGAGTCGCGCCAAAGATGCGACCGGCCGCTCGCTGCACGCGCCGGCGGTTACGCAGTCGGCGCCCTGTCATAGACGAGCCGGAAGCCGACATTGCTGGTGCCGAGCCCCGGGTCGCGCCCCTGCCGCGATGCCGGGCGATAGCGCTGGCAATAGTTGGGCGCACACAGATAGCTGCCGCCCTTCACGGTGCGCGACGGCACGTCGGGGCTGAACGGATCATAGGCCTGGCCGGCGCCCGGTCCCTTCGGATTGTCCCGGTCGTCGGGGTCGTGCCCCGGCCGGAAATAATCGGACGTCACCTCCCACACGTTGCCGACCATGTCGTACAGGCCGTTCGCGTTGGGTTTGTAGCAGCCGACCGGCGCGATGCCCTTGAACCCGTCGCTTTCGGCATTGTAGTTCGGAAAGGCGCCCTGCCAGCTGTTCGCTTCGGCGGGCTGGACATTGCGCGACCGTTCGCCCGCGCTCGCCGCATATTCCCACTCGGCCTCGGTGGGCAGGCGCCCGCCCGCCCATCTGGCATAAGCGAGCATATCGTCCCACGCGAGATGGACGACGGGCTCGTTCGCCGCCGCGTCGGCGCCGCGCGGCCCATAGGGCTTTTTCCAGCTCGCGCCGGGGACATATTTCCACCAGTCGGTATAGCGGTTCGACGGGAAGTCGGGCGGGGTGAACACCGCCGACCCGGGTTTCAGCATGTCGGGCGGGATCCGATCCGCGGGGCCCTGAAACTGTTTCGGATCGACCGGCTTTTCGGCGACCGTGACATAGCCGGTCGCCTTGACGAAGGCGGCGAACTGGCGGTTGGTGACCTCGTGCGGGTCGATCCAGAAACCGGCAACCCGCGTCTCCCGCACCGGCCCTTCCTCGGCATAGACGTCGTCCTCGCCCATCGCGAACGTGCCGCCCGCCAGCTTGACGGGCACATCGCCGATCGCCGGGCATTCGCGCGGCGCCGCGGCCTGTTGCGGCTTCGCCGGTGCCGCGGTGTCGCCGCACGCCGCAACCGTCGCGACGAGTGCCGAGGCACCCAACAACAAGAGGGTCGAACGGATCATCCTCGTCTCCCGCCACCAGGCCCACATGGACCGCCCGGGAGCCTCGACGGACGCGTCGGCGCTCGCCGGTTGGATTGGGGACGGCGATAGCAAAGCCACGGCGCAGGGCAAGGCCCTGCAAGGCAATACGGACGGTGCCGCGCTAGCGTCCATCGGGGGAAAATCGGAGAAGGAAGATGGATGCCCCGTGAGGATTCGAACCTCAATAGACGGAATCAGAATCCGTAGTCTTACCATTAGACGACGGGGCAATGAGGCGGGGCCAATATGATCCGGCGCCTCCGCTGTCAAGGCCGGAGGGACGCGCCGAACAAGTCCGCTTGCCCTGACGCATTTCGCCGCTAGCATCGTACCGGCAACAATGGGGGCTGCGCCCCGGCGCGGAACACCCGTAAGGAGTGGGCTGATGCGTCATGTCGCGATCGTCGGGTCGGGTCCGGCAGGTTATTATACTGCCGAAACATTGCAGAAGGCCGACGATATCGCGATCGACGTCATCGACCGGTTGCCCGTTCCCTACGGCCTGATCCGCACCGGCGTCGCCCCCGACCACCAGTCGATCAAGGCGGTATCGCGCCGCTATGAGGGAACGGCGCTGACCGACAATGTCCGCTTCGTCGGCCATGTCGCGGTCGGCAGCGACGTGACGATCGACGAACTCGTCGGGCTCTACGATGCGGTGGTGCTCGCGACCGGCGCACCGCACGACCGCCCGCTCGACATTCCCGGCGCGAGCCTCCCCGGCGTGATCGGCAGCGCCGCCTTCGTCGGCTGGTACAACGGCCATCCCGACTATGCCGACCTCGACCCGCCGCTCGACGCGCCGGGCGTCGCGGTGATCGGCAACGGCAATGTCGCGCTCGACGTCGCGCGCATCCTCGCCAAGACGCCGGACGAATTCGCGGGCAGCGACATCGTCGCGCACGCGCGCGACGCGCTCGCCGCCAGCCCGGTGCGGCATATCCATATTCTCGGCCGCCGCGGCCCGCACCAGATCGCGATGACCCCGAAGGAACTCGGCGAACTCGGCCATCTCGAGCGGGCGAGCCCGCGCGTCGACCCCGCCGACCTGCCCGATGAGGGCGATGACGCGATGCTCGAGCCGGGGATGCGCAAGTCGGTGACGCACCTCCGGCAATTCGCCGCGAACCCGGTCGCAAAGCCGGTGACGATCGACTTCGACTTCTTTGCCATGCCCGTCGCGATCGAAGGCGACGGCCGGGTCGAGCGCGTGATCGTCGAGCGCACCACGCTCGACGCCGAGCTGCGCAGCCACGGCACGGGCGAGACCTATGCGATCGACGCGGGCCTCGTCATCAGCTGCATCGGATACCAGACCCCGCCGATTCCCGGCGTGCCCTACGAGCATGGCCGCGGGCGCTTTGCGAGCGACGAGGGGAGGATCCTGCCCGGCCTCTACGCCGTCGGCTGGGCACGGCGCGGGCCGTCCGGGACGATCGGGACCAACAAGCCCGACGGCGCGCGCATCGGCGAGATGGTGCTGGAGGATATCGGGCGCGGCGCCGGCAAGGCCGGACGCCCGGGGCTCGACGCCCTGCTCGCGGACCGCAACATCGCGCCGGTCACCTTCCGCGACTGGCGCCGGATCGAGGAGGCCGAGGTCGCCGCCGCGCTCGACGGCCGCCCGCGCGAGAAATTCACCAGCATCGAGGCCATGCTCGAAGCCATCGGGCGGTGACGGGAACGATCCGCACGGCGCTCCGCTGGCTGCTCGCGCTCGTCTATGGCTATGCGGGCTATCGTCATCTCGCGACGCCCGTCCCCTTCCTCGCGATCACTCCGCCCTGGGTCCCGCAGCCCGAATTCGTCGTCGCCGCGACCGGCGTCGCGGAAATCGCGGGCGCGATCGGCCTGATGGTTCCGCAAACCCGCAAGGCGGCAGGCTGGGGACTGGCCCTTTATGCGCTCTGCGTCTGGCCCGCCAATATCCACCACGCACTCGCCAATGTCGCCATAAACGGCGAGACTTTGAGCTGGTGGTATCACGGCCCGCGCCTCGCCGCGCAGCCGCTGATCATCTGGTGGGCGCTGTGCACGAGCGGTGCGACCGACTGGCCGTTTTATAAGAGTAGCCCTCCCCCTTGATGGGGGAGGGCGCGAGACTTGGTGATGCAATCACCTGGTCGCAGCGGTGGAGGTGAGGTTGCGGGCGAAGCCTGCGTCTGCAAACTCACCCCCACCCAACCCTCCCCCATCAAGGGGGAGGACTATTCATTTCGCCACCGGCGTCTCGATCGGCGGCTGCCCCTTCTGGCTCGCCGCATAGGCTTCGACCGCCTTCAGGACACGCAGCATGTTGCCGCTCGAAATCTTCTCGAGCTCGGCCTGTGTATAGCCGCGCCGCGCGAGCTCGGCGAACAGGCGCGGATAGCCGGTCACATCCTCCAGCCCGACCGGGGTCGCATCCATCCCGTCATAGTCGCCGCCGATCCCGATATGATCGACGCCGATCGTCCGCTTGAGATGGTCGATATGGTCGGCCGCGATGCCGATCGGCGTCTGCGGCGCCGGATTGGCCGCCTCCCACGCCTTGAGCGCAGCGGCGGCCGCATCGGGATTGCCGACATATTGCGCGTCGAACCGCGCCTTTTCCGCCGTCCGCGACAGGCCATAGGCGCGCAGCTTGGGGTCGAGGAAGGCCGCATAGAGCACGACCATCACGACGCCGCCATTCGCCTTCACCGCGGGCAGCACGCTGTCGGGCACGTTGCGCGGATGATCGTTGACCGCGCGCACGCCCGAATGGCTGAACATCACCGGCGCCTTCGATTCCCGAAGCGCGTCGACCATCGTCGCCTCGCTGACGTGGCTGAGGTCGACGATCATGCCGAGGCGGTTCATCTCGCGCACCACCTGGCGCCCGAAATCGGAGAGCCCGTCGTGCTGCGGCGCATCGGTCGCGCTGTCGGCCCAGGGCGTCGTCTTGCCGTGCGTCAGCGTCATGTAGCGCACGCCCATGCCATAGAGCTGGCGCAGCACCGCGAGCGACGAGCCGATCGACTGGCCGCCTTCCGCCCCGAGCATGCCCGCGATCTTGCCCGCTTTCATCTGCTGTTCGAGTTGGGCCGAGGTCTCTGCGAAGCCGAGGTCGTTCGGGTAACGCGCGATCAGCCTTTTCGCGACGTCGACCTGCTCGATCGTCTGCTGGACCGCCTGCTGCTCGTTCGTGTTCGACGGCACATAGACCGACCAGAATTGCGCCCCGACATGGCCCTTGCGCAGCCGCTGTATGTCGGTGTGCATCACGCTTCCGTCGGGCTTGGGCTTGGTGGTGTCGGTAAAGTCGAAATCATTGATCACATTGCCGACGCTGCCGCGCAGCTCCCACGGCACGTCGTTGTGCCCGTCGAACACTGGCGCCTTCTTGAGCGCCGCCTCGGCGATCGCCTCGGGCGATTTCTGGGCCGCGGCGGGAGTGGAGACGAGGGCGAGTGCGGCGAGGCCGGCGAGCAGGTGCGACTTTGTCATGGCGCGCGACCCTAATCGCTTGATGGGAAGGCGCAAGCCTGTCGCGAACCGTGCGGCCGGAAGGACGCATCCGATATTTCTCGCAGCCGCGCCGCTGCGGAAACGCTGCTTGACGTTTACGTCAACGCCGCGCAGCATCGCGGCATGACGGCTTTCGACGACTGGCGCGCCCGCTCGCCCTATTATGACGAAACCCACGAGGCGCTCGCGCAAAGCGTCCGCCGTTTCGTCGAGCGCGAGATCGCGCCGCATATCGACCGCTGGGAAGCCGAGGGCGAGTTGCCGCGCGAACTCCACAAAAAGGCCGCCGAAGCAGGTATCCTCGGCCTGCGCTATCCCGAACAATATGGCGGCCATTCGGAAGGTTTCGACAATTTCCACGGCCTCGTGCTGACCGAGGAGCTCGCCGCGGTCGGCGCGGGCGGGCTCGGCGCGTCGCTGATGACGCACGGCATCGGCCTGCCCCCCATCCTCGCGCTCGGCTCCGAGGAACTGAAGCAGCGCGTCGCCCCGCCCGTGCTGGCGGGCAAGAAAATCATCGCGCTCGGCATCACCGAAGCCGGCGGCGGCAGCGATGTCGCGAGCCTCAGGACCACGGCGGTCCGGGACGGCGACCATTATATCGTCAACGGCGGCAAGATGTTCATCACCAGCGGCATGCGCGCCGACTGGCTGACCTGCGCGGTACGCACCGGCGGACCGGGCGCGGCGGGCATCTCGTTGCTGCTGATCGACATGGACAGCCCCGGCGTCGAGCGTACGCGGCTCGACAAGATGGGCTGGCGCTGCAGCGACACCGCGGCGATCCACTTCGACGACGTCCGCGTCCCCGCCGACAATCTGGTCGGCCAGGAAAATGCCGGCTTCATCGGCATCATGCGCAATTTCAATTCGGAGCGGCTCGGCATGGCGATGGGCTGCTGCGCCTATGCGCGCGTCGCGATGGCCGAAGCCGCCGATTGGGCGCAGAGCCGGGAGACCTTCGGCAAGCCGCTCGTCGGCCACCAGTCGATCCGCATCAAGCTCGCCGACATGGAACGCCAGATCGAGGCGACGCAGGCATGGGTCGACCTCTGCGCCTGGCAGGTGAAAGAGGGCAAGGACCGCCCCGCCGATTTCGCGATGCTGAAGGTGCAGGCGACGCGGATGCTCGAGGCCGTCGCGCGCGAGGCCGCGCAGGTGCTGGGCGGCGCCAGCTATATCACCGGCAGCAAGGTCGAACGCATCTACCGCGAGGTCCGCGTCAATGCCATCGGGGGAGGCAGCGAGGAAATCATGCTCGACCTCGCGGGTCGGCAACTATTCGGCGGAAAGCGCTAGCCCTCACACCTCGAAATGATAGACAATATCAGAAAGCCCTCGATCCATTATAGAAAGAAGATTTCGACCACTCCCCAATGTTACCTCTCTTGAGACAATATCTTTTGAAGAAGAAGCGACAGCCAACAAAATTCCATCTGAAAATCCACGAGATATGAGATCATCGAGATAGGCCAGACCAGAAAATATAACACTGGGGGCAGGCCTCTTCATCATTTTAACTTCTATGGCGATCATCTCTTCGCCGCGACCAACCGCAACGTCAGCTTCTCGGCCATTTACCCTGCGAGACAATTCCACATTGACCCCCGGCGTTGCCGAAAACTGAGCGGACAAGTGCCCTGCAAGTGAACCTTGAAAATGTTGAGCGGCATCCACTCCTGATAGGCTTTCATCCCATTGGTATGTAGTTATAAATTCTCGAATCCCAGATGCCACTTCGTTCCGGAGTGGGATGTCCGGCGCAATCCGACGAGTGGAATGAGGAGAATGCCGCTCGGCGCTATCGGCAGCAAGTCGCGTTGCGATTTGGTCTGACAGCACGGATGCGAACACGGTCACCGAGACAATAGCTAGAAGCGCTTCATTCTCATCGAAATCTAGCATGTAATCATGTGTCGAGGGATTGCGCCATTCGGTACGATATCGAGTAAACTGATCCAAGACTCTCTGTCGGAGGATATTTCCAGAAGATAGAAATTTCTCTATGTTTGCAGGTGTTTGCTTCTCAGGCGATTTGCCTGCCAAGACTCGATACGCCTCTTTAACGCTACCCTCAAATGCTTGATTGCAACGATATATGGAATCGGTAAACGCTGAAAGATCACCATCCGCCTGCCCACGGCGCAGATGGTTTATTGCAGAACCAATGTGTAGGCGAACTGCTCGTAGGCCTTTCGAATGATCTCCAGAGGGAAGCTTTGCCAGCTTCTTTTCTAGAACTTCAACTATATCCAAATTTCTGCCTCCGTAGGCCCAATCTCAGATCAATATGTTCGTATAGCATCGGCTTAGCCACCGTATATCTTAAGAATGCAGCCAAACTGATATCGCTCGACATATCTTCGAGCTGACGGCAAATTTGTCGCATGAACATACTCCAAAGCTGGCCCGCCGAGGCCGAAACCCTGCTCGATGATCTCGTCGATCTCCGCCGCGCAATCCACCGCGAGCCCGAACTGGGTCTCCAGAACCCGAAGACGCTCGCGAAGATCAAGGACGCGCTCGCCGGACTGCCGCTCGAATTTCGCGAGGGGCCATCGACCACGGGCCTGATCGCGATCCTGCGCGGCCCCGCGAACGGGCGGACCGTGCTGCTGCGCGGCGATATGGACGCGCTACCGCTGATCGAGGACACCGGGCTCGATTTCTCTTCCGAGATCAGCGGGGCGATGCATGCGTGCGGGCACGACACGCATGTCGCGATGCTCGTCGGCGCGGCGAAGCTGCTGTGCGCCGCGCGCGACCGCCTGCCCGGAACCGTGATGTTCATGTTCCAGCCGGGCGAGGAGGGCCATCATGGCGCGCGCTTCATGCTCGAAGACGGGATCATCGACCCGCTGCCCGACGCGGCCTTCGCGCTCCACATCATGCCCAATGCGCCGCACGGCATCTTTGCCGGGCGCGCCGGGCCGCTGCTCGCCTCGTCGGACGTGCTGTCGATCGCCGTCAAGGGCGCCGGCGGCCATGCCTCGATGCCGCACGACAGCATCGACCCGATCCCCGTCGCCTGCGCCATCGTCACCGCGATCCAGACGATGGTCACGCGGCGCATCTCGGTCTTCGACCCCGCGGTCGTCACCATCGCAAAAATCGCTGCGGGGACGACCAACAATATCATTCCCGAGACCGCCGAGATGCAGGGCACGATCCGCACCCTGTCGCCCGAACGCCGCGCGATGGTGGCGCGCGAGCTGAAACGCCTCGCCCCCGCGATCGCCGAAGCGCATGGCTGCACCGCTGACGTCGAGATCATCGAAGGCTTTCCGGTCACCGTCTGCGACAGCCGCGCGGTGAGCTTCGGCCAGTCGGTCGTCGAGCAGACCTTCGGCGAAGAAGCCTGGCTGACGATGGACAATCCGGTGATGGGCGCCGAGGATTTCTCCTACGTCCTCGAAAAGGTCCCCGGCGCGATGTTCTGGCTCGGCGCGAGCGCCGAAGGCAGCGACTGGCGCCAATGCTGCGGCCTCCACTCGAACCGCATGGTGCTCGACGAGAAAGTCATGGCCCGCGGCGCGGCGCTGCACGCGGCGCTCGCCGAGCGCTTCCTGACCGATGGGTTCGGCGTCTAGCTCAGTTCCCCGTGGCGGCGAGCCAGGCGTTGAGGTCCTGCAGGGCCGGGTCGGGGGTGCAACTGCCTGCGCGGCGCAGCACGCAGGACGGCGCGTCGGTCTCGCCGCGGGGCGCGCAGGATTCGAGCCGATAGGCAGGCGTCAGTTCGCGCGCATACGCGGGGCCCGTCACGACGACGTCGAACGCGGCGGCGCGGCGCAGGGCCTCCTCGCGCGTTTCGACGCGATAGATCGGCGTGTCGCGGCGGTAGAGCGCATAGCTGCCCGCGACGGTGGCGCGCGGGCGGTAGAGTGCAAGGCCGCAGGTCTTTGGCGGCCGCCCCGCGCGTTCGAGCGCTTCGGCGAGCCCCGCCTCCATCGTCCAGTTCGGCGCGAAATGACCTGCGGCGAGCGCAATTGAGCTGCCGGTCCACACGGCCATCGCCGCGGCGGTCGCCAGCGCCAACCGCCGGCGCGGCACGCGGCGCAGCAGGTCGGCGCTGCCGATCGCCGCGAGGATGACGAGCAGCGTCGCGCTCGGCAGGACGAAACGATATTCCTTGTGCCCGATCAGCGAGTGGAACAGCAGATGGACCACCGCCATCCAGAACAGCACCGGGTAACGTTTCGCACCCGTCCAGGCGAGCAGCACGAGCGGTGCCAGCGCGACGTGCCAGTAGCGCCCGAACATCCCGAGATAGCCGGTGACCGGCGAGGTGCCATAGGCCGCGGCGCGATTCTCGACGATGTTGACGCGCACCGATTCGACCGCCCACTGAAAGGGCACCGCCCCCATCGCCATGTTCGCGGCGGCGTCGATCGCGAGCGCGGCGAGCCCGCCGAGGACGAGCGGCAGCCACGCGCCGCGCCAGTCGCGCTTCGCGGTGAACAGCGCGAGCACGAGCAGCGCGGGGGCATAGTGGATGCGCGCGACGAAGCTCAGCCCCATGAGCAGTCCCGCGAGCGCGAATTGCCGCGCGCCCGGCGCATCGCGCCGCGCGACGAGCAGCCACATCGCGCCCATCATCGGCGCGAGCGCGATCGGCTCCGACAGCGCACGCGGCGCAAAGAAGATCAGTTCGAACCAGATCGCCGCGACGAACCCCGCCGTCGCCCCGTGCAACCGCGACAGTTTCAGGCCGAGCACGGTCGCGGCTCCCACGACGACGAGCGACAGCGCCGCGAGCGACAACCGGACGAAGGTCAGGTGCAGCGTCGTTTCGGGCGACAGCGCATGCCCCGCCCCCATCGGCAGCGCGAGCAGTTCGGGGATCAGCCAGCTGCGAATGCCCGCGCGATAATCCCAGGTCTGCACCCACGGCCCCGCAACCAGATGCCAGGCGGGCTCCAGATATTGCCAGATCTCGTCGAACCAGCCGACCATGAAGGGCAGCGATGCCAGCGCACGCAGCAGCGCGGCAAGCAGGATGGCGCCCCAGAAAATCTGGCGATCGCCGATGCGTGCGATCAAGGCACCAGCACCGTGTCGACCGCCTTCGGCAGCAGGCCCGGATAATCGAGCGTATAGTGGAGCCCCCGGCTTTCCTTGCGGTGGAGCGCGCTGCGCACGATCAACTCGGCGCATTGCAACAGGTTTCTGAGCTCGATCAGGTCGGTGGTGACGCGGAAGTGGCCGTAATAATCCTCGACCTCGCCCGTCATCATCTGGATGCGGTGCTGCGCGCGTTCGAGGCGCTTGGTCGTGCGCACGATGCCGACATAATTCCACATGAAGCGGCGGATTTCGGTCCAGTTCTGCTTGATCACCACCTCTTCGTCGGAATCGGTGACGCGGCTCGCGTCCCACGGCCGGATCGCCGGCGGCGGTTCGAGCCGGTCCCAGCATCTGATGATATGCTTCGCCGCCGCCTCGCCAAAGACGAAGCATTCGAGCAGACTGTTCGACGCGAGGCGGTTGGCGCCGTGGAGCCCGCTCTCGGTGCATTCGCCCGCGGCGTAGAGACCGGGCAGGTCGGTGCGGCCGTCGAGGTCGATCAGGATGCCGCCGCAGGTATAATGCTGCGCGGGCACCACCGGGATCGGCTGCTTGGTCATGTCGATGCCGAGCGTCAGCAGCTTTTCGTAGATATTCGGAAAATGCCCCGCGACGAAATCGGGGTCCTTGTGGCTGATGTCGAGGTGGACATAATCGAGGCCGAAGCGCTTGATCTGGTCGTCGTTCGCACGCGCGACGATATCGCGCGGCGCGAGTTCCGCCCGCTCGTCATAATCGGGCATGTAGCGATGCCCGGTGACAGGATGCTTGAGGATGCCGCCCTCGCCGCGTACCGCCTCGGTGATCAGGAAATTCTTGACCTCGAGATTATAGAGGCAAGTCGGGTGGAACTGCATCATCTCCATGTTCGAGACGCGCGCGCCCGCGCGCCACGCCATGGCGATGCCGTCGCCGGTCGCCCCCCTCGGCGCGGTGGAGAATTGATAGACGCGTCCCGCGCCGCCGCTCGCGAGGATCGTCGCGCGGCCGACATGCGCGTGGACCTTGCCGCTCTTTTCGTCGAGCGCATAGACGCCCCAGACGCGGCCCGAGCCCGAATAGCGCTCCTCGTGCCGCCCGGTGATCAGGTCGATGCACGCCTGCCCCGGCAGCAGCGTGATGTTCGGATGCGCCTCGGCGGTCTTGAGCAGCGCCGCCTGCACCGCCCAGCCGGTCGCGTCGTCGACATGGACGATGCGGCGGTGCGAATGGCCGCCCTCGCGCGTCAGGTGCAGCGCCTCGGCCTCCTTGTTGAAGGGGACGCCCATCTCGATCAGCCGCTCGATCGCGTGCGGGGCATTCTCGACGACGAACTCGACCGTCTCGCGCCGGTTGAGCCCCGCGCCCGCGACCATCGTGTCCTCGATATGATTCTCGAACGTGTCGCCCGCGTCGAGCACCGCGGCGATCCCGCCCTGCGCCCACGCGGTCGACCCGCCTGTGAGTTCGCCCTTGGCAAGCACAAGCACGCGGCAATGGTCCGCCAGCGCGATGGCGGCGGTCAGCCCCGCCGCCCCCGATCCCACGATGATGATATCGTATTCGCTCATCGCGCCTCTGTTGCACAGCCGGACGCCGCATGACAGGGGGATCGCAGTCGCAAGCCACGGGAAATTATCGGGATGACGAAAGTGGAAGTTGATCGGCGCGCCCTGCTCGCCGCGATGGCGTCGCTCCCGCTTGCCGCCTGCGCGCATCGCGTTTCGGGCGGCACGACACGCAATCTGGGTGTTGCCACCTTCAACATCTGGCACGATGCCGGGGGCCAGTGGCCGGTGCGGCTTGGCTTGTTGACCGCTGCCTTGCGGGCGGCCGACGCCGATGTCATCGCGCTACAGGAAATACTCGAGGACGCGAACAGGGGTCTGCCCAATCAGGCCGACACCATCGCGCACGCGCTCGGTTACGCCGTCCATTTCGTTGCCCCCGAACCCGAGGGCGCGCCCAAACGATACGGCAATGCGATCCTGACCCGCCTGCCGGTGATCGAGGTCGCGCGCCGCAAGCTCGAGCCGCTTTCCGATTATCGCACTGCGATCCGCGTTCGCGTCCAGAGCGGCGATGGCCCGGTCGATATCGTCGGCACCCATCTCGCCTGGCAACCCGATGCCGCGGCCGTGCGCGCCGAACAACTCGCCGATCTGCTCGGCTGGTTGCCGACCGACGGCACGCCGCTGGTCGTGATGGGCGATTTCAATGCGCCGCTCGACGACCCCGGCCTGAAGGCGATGGGTCCGCCGCGCTTCACCTCGGCGCTGCCCTTCGGCGCTGCGACGACGACGCTCAATCCCGCCCGCGGCCATGCGCCGCGCGTGATCGACCATATCTTTGCGGATTCAGCGCATTTCGCTGTCGCCGCGGCAAAGGTCATTGGCAGCGAGCCGGTCGACGGCGAATATCCGTCCGACCATTTCGGGGTCGCCGCGCGCCTGACGCGGCGCTGATCTCGTCAGCCTTAGGAGGGCGCGGCGAACAATAGTTCGATCGTTCGATCGATATCGGAAACCTCTACCTCGGCCAGAATGATCCGCAACGCTACGCGGTCCTGCGCCGCGCGCGCACGATCAAAACGGTCGAACAAACCGCGAGCATAAAGCCGCTCGTTGAGCGTCATTCCGGCGAGCGGCTCGCGCGGCTCACCCATTCGCCGCCCGCGTCAGATTGAGGAACACATCCTCAAGATCGGCTTCGCGCGTCGACACATCGACAATGCCATGACCCATCGCATTGACCGCGGCCAGCACCTCGCCCGCGTTCATGCGGTCCTTGTTGTAATGGATTGCCAGCCCGCGCTCGCCCTCGCGTTCGACCTTTTCGAACGCGGGATGCGTCGGCAACACTGTGATGTCCGCGTCGAGCGTCACGACGACGATCTTCTCGCGCGCCATGTCGACCAGTTCGCGCGTCGGCTTGTTCGCGATCAGCCGGCCGTGGTTGATGATCGCGATCCGGTCGCACAGCTCCTCGGCCTCCTCCAGATAGTGCGTCGTCAGCACCACGGTGACGCCGCGGTCGTTGAGGCTCTGCACATATTCCCAAAGCTGCTGGCGCAGTTCGATGTCGACCCCCGCGGTCGGCTCGTCGAGCACGATGATCGGCGGCGAATGGACCATCGCCTTCGCGACCAGAAGGCGGCGCTTCATGCCCCCCGACAGCGTGCGCGCATAGGCGTCGCGCTTGTCGCTGAGGTGCACCGCGGCGAGCAGTTCGTCCGAAATGCGCTTGTCCTTCGGCACGCCATAGAGGCCCGCCTGATTTTCCAGCGTCTCGAACGGCGTGAAAAAGGGATCGAAGACGATCTCCTGCGGCACGATGCCGATCGAATATTTGGCGTTGCGCGGGTCGGCGTCGATATCGAAGCCCCAGATGCTCGCATGGCCGCTCGTCTTGTTGACCAGCCCCGCAAGGATGTTGATCAGCGTCGACTTGCCGGCGCCGTTCGGCCCGAGCAGCCCGAAAATCTGCCCGCGCGGCACATCGAAGCTGACATTGTCGAGCGCCTGCTTGCCGCCGGCATAGAGTTTGGAGACGGCGTCGATGCGGATGGCGGCTTCACTCATGGCCGCTCCATAGCCGCGCGCCGTCCCACGCGAAAGGCGCGATTTCGCGATGAGCGCCGCGTTAACGCTAAATTGGAAACTCGCCGCTAGCAGGGGGGCTGTGAGGACCAGCCACATCTTTTGCCCGCTGCCGATGCAGCGCGGGCTCGCCGCTCTTGTGCTTTGCCTTGTGCCCGCCGCTCCGGCGCTGGCGCAGACCAGCGCGCAGGCCGAGGCCGAAGCGATCGTGCTTCGCCCGCTCAGCTTCTTCAAGGTCAACGACCTCGACTTCGGCGACATCATCCCGTCGACCACGGCGGGGACGGTGACGATCGAACCCGACGGATCGCGCAACCGCACCGGCGGCGTGACGCTCGCCGGCAATGACGGCGAGCCTGCGCGCTTCGCCGGACTCGGCAGCTACAATCGCCAGGTCAATATTTCGCTCGGGTCGAACACGATCTGGATCACCGGTCCCGGGGTGCGGATGCGCGTGCGCGATTTCGAGATCGGCAGCACGCCGACCGCGATCCTGTCGACCACGCCGACGCGATTCCGAATCACCTCGCCGCTCGGCAACTATAATTTCCCGGTCGGCGGGACGCTCGAGGTCGGCGCCAACCAGGCGCCCGGCGACTATAGCGGCACGTTCACGATCACATTGAACTATCTCTAGCGCTTCCGTGGGGGAAGACGGCACCGGGGGACCACCTGCGCCCGCAAGGGCGCTTGCCGGTGCCGTCAGCACCCCGTCGCGATTGCGCAGACCCGATTGCGAGCCGCCGCCGCGCTTGCTATGGGCGCGGTCGATGACCCAGAACACGCCCGAAATCGTCCGCACGCCCAAGACCCGCATCGCCTGCGACGGCACCGGCGACGGCCTCGCCAATGCGGCGCTCGGCCATCCGCGTGTATGGCTGGAGATCGACCCCGACGACGGCTTCGCCGATTGCGGCTATTGCGACCGGCGCTTCATCCTGATCGGCGGCGTCGCCGACAACGCCTGACGGCGTTCGGCCGGCAAGGCGGCGGGTAAACGCCGCCTTTACCATCCCTGTCCATCAACAACTCACGCCCGTCCGGCATAGATGTGCCAGACAGGAGCAGAATCTGTGGGGATTCGAGGGACCAGACATCATCGGACGGCGACCTGCCTTCCGATAATCGCGGCGGCTGCGGCCGCCGGCGGACTGTGCGTGCCGGCGCAGGCGGCGGACACCAATGTCACCGCCAATGCGGCGATCGTCCGTCCGAACACGCTGATCAAGACCGACGATCTCGATTTCGGCACGCTGACCAGCGGCACCACCGGCGGCACCGTCACGATCAACCCGATCACCAACGCGCGCACGACCAGCGGCGGCGCGACGCCGGTCGGCAACGACGGCCAGCGCGCGGCCTTCCAAGGCACCGGCGGCATCTTTCTGATCACGGTGTCGGGCAGCAGCTCGGTCACGCTGACGCGCGTCGGCGGCGGCGCCCCGCCCTTGACCGCGACGCTGGTGCGCGCCGCAAGCACCAGCGGCGGCGGCATCGCGCTGCTCGGTACGACCCTGCTGCCGAGCGGCGTGCAGACCTATTATATCGGGGGCACGCTGACCGTCCCGGCGAACCAGCCCGCGGGCGATTACAGCGGCACCTTCACGCTGACGGTCAATTATCTGTAAGCCGGTTGCGGCCGAAAGCCGACCTATCCATCATCGTCACCCCGGACTTGATCCGGGGTCTGCCTGTCTTGAAGGCATAGGCGGATCCCGGGTCAAGCCCGGGATGACGAAGGAAAACAATGCCAGCTCTCCACGTCAACGCCGGCCACCGCACACAGCCCCGCGACATCGCCCCGTGACGAACGAATCTTTGCGCAAACGCCCCCCGTCCCTATATCGGCACCATGACAAGCCCCACCGACCCCCGCCGCTTCCTCTACCGCACCGATGCGCTCGACCCCGATCTCGCGGCGAAGCTCGCGCGCGAGGCGCTTGCCAAGGCCGACGACGGCGAACTCTATCTGCAATATCGCGCGACCGAGAGCTTCGGCTTCGACGACGGGCGGCTCAAGACCGCCGATTATTCGACCGACGCCGGTTTCGGCCTGCGCGCCGTGTCGGGCGAGATGACGGGCTTTGCCCATGCGAGCGACATCAGCGCCGGCGCGATCCGCCGCGCCGCCGAGACGCTGGCGCTGCTCGATCCCGCAAAGCAGGCCCCCGCCGGTCCGCCGCCGCGCACCAACCGGCACCTCTATGACGAGGCGAACCCGCTCGACCTGATCCCCTTCGCGAAGAAGGTCGAGCTGTGCCAGAAGGTCGACGCCGCCGCCCGCGCGCGCGATCCGCGCGTCGTGCAGGTCTCGGTCGCGCTCGCCGGAAGCTGGTCGGTGGTCGAGATCGTCCGCGCCGACGGTTTCCTCGCGACCGACATCCGTCCGCTCGTCCGCCTCAACGTCTCGATCGTCGTCGAGGAGAACGGCCGGCGCGAGAGCGGTTATTTCGGCCTCGGTGGCCGCTACATGTACGACCATCTGTTCGAGGAAGCGCAGTGGAACCGCGCGATCGACGAGGCGCTGAACCAGGCGCTCGTCAACCTGCGCGCGGTCGACGCCCCCGCCGGCGAATTCACCGTGCTGCTCGGCCCCGGCTGGCCGGGCGTGCTGCTCCACGAAGCCGTCGGCCACGGGCTCGAGGGCGATTTCAACCGCAAGGGCACCAGCGCCTTTTCGGGAAGAATTGGAGAACGCGTTGCCGCACCCGGCGTGACGGTGGTCGACGACGGCGCGATGGAAAGTCCCGTCGGCGGCGGCCGCCGCGGTTCGCTCAGCATCGACGACGAAGGCACGCCGACCGGCGAGACGATCCTGATCGAGGACGGAATCCTAAAGGGCTATATGCAGGACCGGCTCAACGCGCGGCTGATGGGGGTCGAACCCACGGGCAACGGCCGCCGCGAAAGTTTCGCGCACGCGCCGATGCCGCGCATGACCAACACTTTCATGAAGGGCGGCAGCGACGATCCCGCCGAGCTGCTCAGCCGCGTCAAGAACGGCATCTTCGCCAAGAGCTTCGGCGGCGGCCAGGTCGACATCGTGTCGGGCAAGTTCGTCTTCTCCTGCACCGAAGCCTACAAGATCGAGAACGGCAGGCTTGGCGACTCGATCAAGGGCGCGACGCTGATCGGCGACGGTCCCAGCGTGCTGACCAAGGTCACCGGCATCGGGGGCGACATGGCGATCGACGAGGGTATCGGCATTTGCGGCAAGGGCGGCCAGAGCGTCCCCGCCGGCGTCGGCCAGCCGACCCTGCTGGTCAGCGGGTTGACCGTGGGCGGCACCGCGTAATCCGCGGAGTCATTGCGAGGAGCGTAGCGACGAAGCAATCTCCAGCTATCGGCCTTGCGCGGGCCGATAGCTGGAAATTGCTTCGTTCCGCCCGCAACAACGAACTGCTGTGACCTCCCTCACTTGGCGCGGCGCATTTCCCTGCTTATACCTCCCTCAAACACAAGAAGAATCGGGCCGCATCATCCGCGGGGGAAACCCCCGCAAGAGGGAGGATTTCATGCGTTCGAGCCTGCGCTTCGTTTCCATTGCCGTCATCGCATCGATGCTCGCCGCCGTGCCGGGGTCGGCGCAAAAATCGACCGGCCCCAAGGAACGCTACGAAATGGACGTCGCGACCATGTCGGGTTTTGCCGCAATGAGCGGCGGACGCGGCGGACTGGGCGGCGCGATGAGCATGGCGTTCGGCGGCGATCCGAACAGCCGAGTCGCCTATCAGCTGCTGCTTCGCCTCGGATCGGGCCAGTCGCCGACCGCGCCGCCGCCGAAGGGCGACCATTTCTTTCAGCCGCAGGCAAAGCTCGGCAAATCGGTGCCGCTGATCGCGCCCGAACGCAAGGAAGGGACATACACCCCCGAATTCGAGCGTCCGAAGGGCCGCCTGCTGCTCTATTGGGGCTGCGGCGCCAAGGCCGGTCCCGGCCAGCCGGTCGTGATCGATTTCGCCAAGGTCGCCGCGGGACAGCTTCCCCCCAATCTCTTTTCGAGCGCGGTGCCGGTGGTCCGCGAGGTGAGCGCGGCGAACAGCAAATCCTATGTCGACTGGCCGAACGGCAAGAATGGCAAGCAGCCCGGATCGGGTTCGTCGTTGCTCGGCGCGCACCGCGTCGCGAGCAACATCGGCTCCGACATCAACTTCACCCTCGCGCAGGACTATATGCAGGGGCTCAGCGCCTCGACCGCGGTCCAGGGCGACCAGTCGGTGATGATCCGCTGGAATTCGGTGCCGAACGCGACGGGCTATGTCGCCTGGACGGTCGGCGGCATGGACCGGCAGGACAAGGGCGGCGACATCGTCTGGTGGACGAGCAGCGCATCGCAACAGTTCGGCGGCGGCCTGTGGGACTGGCTCCCTCCCTCGGTCGTCGCCAATCTGGTCACCAAGAAGATCGTGATGCCGCCGTCGCAGACGAGCTGCCAGGTGCCCGCCGAAGTCAAGAAGGCGTCGGGCGAGATGATGATGGGCAATCTGAACGCCTTCGGCCCCGAGGCCAATTTCTCCTATCCGCCCAAGCCCGCAGGCAATGCGGTGTGGAATATCGACTGGACGGCGAAGGTCCGCTTCCGTTCGCACACCATGTTGCTGATCGGCGCCGATTTCGGCGACATGGGCTCGTCGTCGAGCGGCGGCAGCACGCCCGCCGAACCCGCAAAAAAGAAGAAGTGCAAGGGCCCGCTCGGCATCCCGCTTCCCGACAGCGCGTGCTGAAGACGCGGCGAGTCAGCACAGGTTCAGATGCCCGCGGCTATGGCGGCCGCGGGTAGGGTATGAAGAGACAGGAGTCTGCCATGCGTCACCTGATACCGGCGCTGTTCGCCGCCGCGGCGATGGTCGCCGTTCCCGCCGCAGCCAAGGAAAAGCTCGCTCCCGAGGCCGAGCTCGCCAAGCTGCTCGAAGGCCGCGTCGCCGGCGAGCCGCAGAATTGCATCCCGCTCCAGCCCTCGGCGAGCAGCCAGATCATCGACAAGACCGCGATCGTCTATCGCATCGGCGGTACGCTGTGGGTCAACCGCCCGAAAAGCGGCGCCGAGTCGCTGAACGACGACGATGTGCTGGTGACGAAACTCTCCGGCAGCCAGTTGTGCAGCATCGACACCGTCCAGCTGCACGACCGCAGCAGCAATTTCTATCGCGGCTTCGTCGTGCTCGACAAGTTCGTGCCCTATCGGCGCGTCAAGGCTGCCGAATAGCCTTGCCGCCCTGCCAAGCCGGGCGATCGGGGGTTGCGCAAACGGCCTTCGATTGCTTCGCTGTGCTCATGACCGACGATATCGCAACCCCGCCCGCTCCACCCGCTGACTGGGCCCGGCAATTGCTCGCCTTCTGGTTCGACGGCCACGACAGGGACGACTGGTACGGCGGCGGCGGCGAATTCGACGCCGCGGTGCGCGAGTTGGCGGGCGACTGGCACGAAGCCCTGCGGTCGCAGCCCGCCGATGCCTTCCTGACCGACCCCGACACCGCGCTCGCCGCGACGATCCTGTTCGACCAGGTGCCGCGCAACATCCACCGCGGCCATGCCGACGCCTTCGCGACCGACAGCCTCGCGCGCGCCATCGCGCAGGGGATCGTCGCGCGCGGCTGGCACGAAAACTGGCCCGACGAGCGGCGCCAGTTCGCCTGCCTGCCCTTCCAGCACAGCGAGGACATGGCCGACCAGCGCGAATCGCTGCGGCTTTTCGGCCAGTTCGCCGACCCGCAGTTCCGGGATTTTGCGCAAAAGCATTTCGACATCGTCGACCGCTTCGGCCGCTTCCCGCACCGCAACGCGGCGCTCGGCCGCGCGACGCGCCCCGACGAAGCGGCGGCGATAGAAGAAGGCAGGAATTGGTGATAGGGCGGGCGCGATACGGAGAAGAGCGATGGCCGAATTCACCGACACGCTGACCGACAAGCATATCGCCTTCATCGCGAAGCAGCCGGTCTATTTCACCGCGACCGCCGCCGCCGACGGCCGCATCAACCTCTCGCCCAAGGGCTATGCCGACAGTTTTCGCATCCTGTCGGAAAGCCGGGTCGCCTATCTCGACCTCGGCGGGTCGGGCAACGAGACGCACGCCCACCTCGCCGCCGCCCAGATCGACAAGGGGCGCATCACGATCATGTTCTGCGCCTTCGACCGCAGCGCACTGATCCTGCGCCTCTACGGCCGCGGCCGCGCGGTGCTGCCGCAGGACGATGAATGGGAGGCGCTCGCCGCCCATTTCACCCTGCTCCCCGGCACGCGCCAGATCTTCGTCATCGACATCGACAGCGTGCAGACGAGCTGCGGCTGGGGCGTGCCGATGATGGAATTGAGCCGAGAGCGCGACACGCTGCAGAAATATCACCGCCAGGCCGATCCCGTGCTGTGGGTCGAGAAGTTCCAGGAGCGCACGCGGAGCATCGACGGCCTGCCGACGCGCCCGACCGACCGCTTCTTCGCGGGTGAAGCCTGATGGCCTTGGTGGAACTCGTCCGCCTGCCCAATGGTGCCGAGGCCGAGCTGCTGCGCGGCCGGCTCGAAAGCGCGGGCGTCCATGCCGTCTGCTTCGACGCGGGCATGAACATCGCCGAAAGCGTCGGACTGCTGATCCCGGTGCGCGTCATGGTGCTGGACGAGGATCTGGCCGAGGCGCAGGCGCTGATGGCCGAATTCGACGGCGGTTAGCAACCCGACCCCGGATCGGGTCCGGGAACGAACGCCAAAGAAGGCAGTGCCACACTCTCCCATGATCAAGGTCGCCAGTTACAATATGCGCAAGGGCATCGGGCTCGACCGTCGCCGCAATCCGGGGCGTGTGCTCTCGGTGCTCGGCGAACTCGACGCCGATATCGTCGCGCTGCAGGAGGCCGACCGCCGCTTCGGCACGCGCGCCAGTGCGATCCCGCCACACATGTTCGAGGAACATAGCGACTATGTGCCCGTCGACCTACTCGGCGGCCGGCCCTATGCGATCGGCTGGCACGGCAACGCGCTGCTCGTGCGCAAGGGCGCCGAGGTCGAGGAAAGCCACGCGCTCCATCTGCCGACGCTCGAACCGCGCGGCGCGGTCGCGGCGACGGTGCGCATCGGCGACACGCGGCTTCGCGTCGTCGGCATGCACCTCGACATCTCCGGGCTGCGCCGCCGCCAGCAGGCGCGCGCGATCCTGAACCATGTCGCCGAGGGCGAGCCGCTGCCGACGATCCTGATGGGCGACTGCAACGAATGGCGCACGTCGGGCGGCTGCCTCCACGATTTCGGCGAGCATCACCGCCTCGTCGATACCGGCCACAGCTTCCACAGCCGCCGCCCGGTGGCAAAGCTCGACCGCATCTTCGCCTCGCCCGATCTCGAGGCGGTCGATGCCGGCGTGCACCGCAGCGCGCTCGCATCGCGCGCATCGGATCATCTGCCGATCTGGGCACGCTTCAAGGCGGCGCGCTAACCCGGCAACGGCGGATGGCCGCAATGGGGCGGGGAAGGAACTGCCGTTCCAAAATGTTTGTCATTCCCGCGAAAGCGGGAATGACAAAAGTCAGGAGACGCCGAATGCCGTTTGTCGGTCGTTCGCTATCCCTCCGCGATCCCGGCGAAAGCCGGGGCCCATGAAGGGAAGGCCGCGCTCACCATCTCGGCCCCGGCTTTCGCCGGGGATCACGATAGGGTCGACGGCTACTTCCGGCCAGAACCCACCATTCCCCGTTCGCATTGCCCGCCCCCGCCACCGAATCCTGCCCAAAATTTAGGCATCGCCCTGCCTCGCTTGCCCATGAAACGCACGATCCGTTGCGTTCGTGACTCCGAAACCGTCACAAAATGTTAACTTTCACCCCATCCGCGCAATCTGGCACGGCTGTTGCAGCGCAGCATGATGCCATAAGCAGAAGGGGGCATCATGAAGCTGATCCTGGCAATCATCAAACCGTTCAAGCTCGACGAGGTGCGCGAGGCGCTCACCGGGCTGGGCATCGCCGGCATGACCGTGACCGAGGTCAAGGGTTTCGGCCGGCAGAAGGGGCAGACCGAAATTTACCGCGGCGCCGAATATGCGACCAACATGGTGCCGAAGGTCAAGATCGAACTCGTCTGCGACGACGCGCTCGCACCGCGGGTCGTCGAAACACTCCAGCAAAGCGCCGGCACCGGCTCGATCGGCGACGGCAAGATCTTCGTCCTCGACGTGGGGCAAGCCGTGCGCATCCGCACCGGCGAGACCGGCGAGGCGGCTCTGTAATGATAAAGGGGGAAGCAATGAACTTCGCAAACAAGATGGCGGCTTCGGCCGGGGCCGCGGGCCTCGCGCTGTTCGCCGCGCTGCCCGTATGGGCGCAGGAAGCGGCAACCGCCGTTGCGGCGCCTGCCGCGCCGGCAGCCGAAGCGGCGGCTCCCGCCCCGTTCGTGCCCACCGCCGAGATGGTCGACAAGGGCGACGTGGCGTGGATGCTCGTTGCCTCGGCGCTGGTCCTGATGATGTCGGTTCCTGCACTGGCGCTCTTCTACGGCGGCCTCGTCCGCGCCAAGAACATGCTCTCGGTGCTGATGCAGGTGCTGACGATCGTCTGCGTTGCCGCACTGGTCTGGTTCAGCTGGGGCTATTCGATGGCCTTCACCTCGACCGGCACGCCCTTCCCCGCCCTGTTCGGCGGGCTCGACAAGGCATTCCTCGCCGGCGTCGATCCGACGACCTTCGCGGCGACCTTCTCGAACGGGGTCTATCTGCCCGAATATGTCTTCGTGATCTTCCAGATGACCTTCGCCTGCATCACGCCGGCGCTGATCGTCGGGGCGTTTGCGGAGCGCGTGAAGTTTACCCCGCTGATCATCTTCACGGTGCTGTGGCTGACGCTCGCCTATTTCCCGATCGCGCACATGGTCTGGTACTGGGCCGGCCCGGACTTCCTGCACGCCGCACCGACCGACATGGGTCTGCTGTGGGGCTGGGGCGCACTCGACTTCGCCGGCGGCACCGTCGTCCACATCAACGCCGGTATCGCCGGTCTGGTCGGCTGCCTCGTGATCGGTCCGCGCATCGGCTACAACACCGAACCGATGCCGCCGCACAATCTGGTCATGACGATGATCGGCGCCTCGCTGCTGTGGATCGGCTGGTTCGGCTTCAACGCCGGCTCGGGTCTCGAAGCCAATGCCTTCGGCGCGCTGGCCTTCATCAACACCTTCGTCGCCACCGCGGCGGCGGGCGTGGCCTGGGCGGTCATCGAGCAGATCGTGCACAAGAAGCCGTCGCTGCTGGGTGCGGTTTCGGGTGTCGTCGCCGGTCTGGTCGCGATCACCCCCGCGGCGGGCTTTGCCCACCCGGGCACCGCGATCATCCTCGGCGCCGTCGCGTCGCTGGTCTGCTTCTTCTTCGTCACCACGGTGAAGAAGAAACTCAAATATGACGACTCGCTCGACGTGTTCGGCATCCACGCCATCGGTGGTATCGTCGGCGCGATCGGTACCGGCTTCGTCGCCAACCCCGCCTGGGGCGGTCAGGGCTGGATCGATTACACCGCGCCCGTCGCCAAGGCCGGCGAATTCGATCTGGCCGGTCAGGTGATGACGCAGATCTGGGCCGTCGGCACCACCGTCGTGTGGACCGGCGTGGTCAGCGCGGTGCTGTTCCTCGCGCTCAAATACACCATCGGCCTGCGCCCGTCGGCGGACGTCGAACAGGAAGGGCTCGACCTCGCCGAACATGGGGAGCGCGCCTACAATTTTTGACGAGACAGGATACCCGTCGCCGCACGCTCTCTCTCCTTTCACACGGCGGCGGCGGGATCCTCACCAGGTTCCTCCTGCGAACCACTGGCCGGGGCGAAAGTCCCGGCCATTTTTTGAATAGTGGCCGACAGGCCACGGGCCCGGGACGAAAGTCCCGGCCATTTTTTTTGGATTGCGCCGACAGGCCGCAGGCCCGGACGAAAGCCCCGGCCATCTCCATGATTATGGCCGGAAAGATCGCAGGCACCCCACGGGCCTCGCGGCCGTCCTGCCCGCAAGGCCGGTGTGGCCGCCACGCCACATCTCCCCGCAATAATGTTGCGCCCGATTCGTCCCCCATTGCGAATTTGCGACGGCGGGCGCACCCCTTCGACCGGACCAGCACAAGATTGGCCAATCAGGAGGAGGATCACCATGCATGCACGTGCACAAATGCTCGCGGGCCTGTCGCTGCTCGCGCTGACGACCGGCGCACCGGCGGCGGCGCAGGAAGCCGGCGCCGAAACCGAAGACAGCAACATCATCATCGTCACCGCGACCAAGCGCGACGCCAATCTTCAGGACATTCCCTTTTCGATCAACGCCCAGACGGCGGAGGACATCCAGAAATCGGGCGCGGTCACGCTCGAGGACCTCTCGCGCAATGTCGCGGGCCTCTCGGTCCAGAATCTCGGGCCCGGCCAGAGCCAGGTGTCGGTGCGCGGCGTTTCGGCGGGCCAGGTCGTGCGCGACCAGCCGGGCGTCAAGGAACAGGTCGGCGTCTATCTCGACGAAAGCGTGATTTCGCTGTCGCTCTTCACCCCCGACATCGACCTCTACGATCTCAACCGCGTCGAAACGCTGCGCGGCCCGCAGGGCACGCTGTTCGGCTCGGGCTCGGTCGGCGGCACGATCCGCTACATCACCAACCAGCCCAAGATCGGGGTGATGGAAGGCAGCGTCGAGGCGAACCTCAACCTCGTCGACGGCGACGATCTCGGCGGGCACCTCAAGGGCGCGGTCAACATCCCCATGGGCGATAGCGCGGCGCTGCGCGCGGTCGGCTATTACACCCGCTACGGCGGCTTCATCAACGCGATCGGCCCGGCGGGCGGCAACGACGTCAACAGCGGCGAACGCTATGGCGGACGCCTCGCGCTGACCTTCGAGCCGAGCGACAATTTCGCGATCACCCCGCGCATCGTCTATCAGAAGGTCACCGCCGACGGCTTCAACCGTCAGGACATCTACAATCTCTATGGCAATGAATTCACCACGACGCGGCCGCAGGTGACCTATGACGAACGCGAGCAATATCTGCTGCTGCGCGAGGCTTTCAGCGACGAAACGCTGATCGCCGACCTCAAGATCGACGTCGGGCTCGGCGGCGCCAAGCTGACCTCGGTGACATCCTATATCAACCGCGACATCCTCGTCAGCCGCGACGCGAGCGCGCTCACCGGCTCGGTCTCGGTCGACCTCGGTTTCCCCGATGCCGGCGTGCTGCTGCCGTCGAACCTCGTCGACACCACCGACCTCGAAACCTGGACGCAGGAAGTCCGGGTCGCGTCGGACAATGACAGCCCGTTCCAGTGGGTGATCGGCGGTTTCTATTCCAAGATCGACCGCGTCTATACGCAGACGCTGCCGACCCCCGGATATGACGCCGTCACCGACGCCACGCTCGGCGCGGGCACTTCGGCGGCGGTGCGCAACGGCTTCGGGACCGATTCGCCCTACAACGCCTTCCTGCCCTACGACATCAAGCAGTTCGCGCTGTTCGGCGAGGTCAGCTACGATATCAGCGACGCCTTCACCGCGACCGCGGGCGGGCGCTATTACGACTTCAAGGAAACGCGCAGCTTCGTCTCGGGCGGGCTGTTCGCCAACGGCGACAACCGCACCGACAGCACCAAGTCGAGCGGCTTCACCCCGCGCTTCCTCCTGTCCTATGACGTCAGCGACGATGTCACCATCAACGCGCAGGCGTCGAAGGGCTTCCGCCTCGGCGGGGTCAACGATCCGCTCAACCTGCCGCTCTGCTCGCCCGACGACGAGGCGCTGTTCGGCGGCTTCCAGGACTATGACGACGAAACGTTATGGAACTACGAGCTCGGCGTGAAATCGCAGGGGCGCGGCTTCACCTTCAACGCCGCGGGTTTCTACAACGACATCCGCAACCTGCAGGTGACGCTCGATGCCGGCAGCTGCTCGTCGCGCGTCGTCTTCAACGTCGACAAGGCGCATTCGATGGGCTTCGAATTCGAACTGGGCCTGCAACCCGCCGACGGACTCGACCTCAGCCTGTCGGGCAGCATCATCGAGGCCGAATTCGATTCGACGCTGCCCGGCGTCCTCGCCGCGACGACGGGCATCCGCGACGGCAATCGCCTGCCGTCGGTGCCGAAGTTCCAGCTTTCCGCCGCGGGCAGCTATGAATGGCCGATCGGCGACACCGCGAACATGTATGTCTCGGCGTCGGTGCAGCATGTCGGCACGCGCTACACCCAGCCCGCGGATCAGGAGAACAACCCGCGGACCTTCGTCCACGGCCTGCCCTTCGGCGGCGCACCCGCGGGCGCCTCGACGACGGTCAACCTGCAACTGCCCGACTATCAGCTCGTCAACCTCAGCGCCGGGGTCGATTTCGACAACGGCCTGTCGCTGATCGCCTATGTGAACAATCTGTTCGACGAAAATGCCCTGCTGTCGTTCGACCGCGAACGCGGCGGCCGCGCGCGGCTCGGCTACACCGTCGGCCAGCCGCGCACCTTCGGCATCACCGCGCGCAAGACCTTCTGAGCGAGTGCAAAAGGGCCGGAGCGGCATCGTGCTCCGGCTCTTTCGAGGCATCGCTGCACTGCACAATGTTTAGGCAGCGCTGCCGCCAATTTAGGCCTTCCCAACATGACATTAATGTGGCATTCATTGCGTCAACAGTTTCAGGAGGGGAGAGCCTGAAAGGCTGGGCCGGGACGAAAGTCCCGGCCCTCTTTTTTTGTGCGCAACAAATCCGCACTCCGAAACGCGCAGTTTTCAGCGGTTGTTGCGGCGATATTGCAGCGTCGCAAAGGTCCGCCAGCTGCCGTCGTCCTGCAGCACCGAATCGCTCACCGAGAGCAGATCGGGCCCGTCGAGCCGATAGGTGGAGCGTCCGATCTCGACATCGGCGCTGCCCCAGTTGCTGACCCAGTTCCGGACGGTTACACGCCCGCCGACCGGGCGCGTCCGGCCGTAGCTATCGGTCCATTTTCCCGTCACGCGGCCCCCGGCGTCGACCCGGTAGGTCGCGTCGGCCGAATAGGCCACCGGCGGCGTTCCCTCGACCGACAACCGATAGGCGAGTGCGGTCGCGTCGCCCCCGGGCGCGGGGCCGATCGTCAGCGTCGCGGTCGCGGGCCTGCCGAACGCCATGCCCGCCCCCGTCCATTCGCCATACCAGGCGTCGAGCGACGGCGCGGCGGGCACCTCGCCCGCCACCGGGGCGGCCAGCGCGACCAGCGCGCCGAGCCACCGGCCCGCTATCATGTCGCGATCTCGGACTGCGAGAACATGAAGGCGTTCCCGTCGGGATCGTAGAAGGTCAGCAGCTTCACCAGCCCCGGAATATGCTGGATCTCGCCGTCCTGCCGCACGCCCTCGGCATCGAGATGCGCCTTGGCGGCGTCGATGTCGGCGACCTCGAAGACATTGGTGGCGCCCCCGCCCTGCACCACCGTCTCGACCTGGCTGAGCCCGATATTGACCCCGGCCATCGGGGTCTTGAGCTCGCACCAGCCGATCTCGTCGGCGCGGTAGAGCAGCTGGCATAACATCACCCGTTCGTACCACGGAATCGACGCGTCGATGCTCGTCACCCCCATCGAGCAGGTGAGTTCGGATCCGATCTGCAATGCCATCTGCCGCTCCTTCTTTGCCCAAGGCCATCGTCATTGCGAGGAGCCGGAGGCGACGCGGCAATCCAGAGCATCCGTAAACCGCCCCGGATTGCTTCGGCGCTGCACTCCTCGCAATGACGACGCGCATGAATCGGAGCACAGGCTCCAACCCCTTGCCTCGATAGTCCGGTTTGTATAGTTAGTTGCAAATGCCGTCAAGCGCACCCGACCCGCTGCTTGTCCAGCTTGGCAGCCATCGCTGGCTGGTACCGCTGCTCGCCGATCTTGCTGCGCACAAGGGCGCGCGTTTTGTCGAATTGATCCACCGCCTCGGCCTGTCGCGCGACAGCCTGACGCGCACGCTCGAAGCCGCAGCAAGGATCGGCTGGGTGCAGCGCAATCCCGGCCACGGCCACCCTCTGCGCCCCGAATTTATCCTCACCGAAACAGGGCGGGCGGCGGCCGCACGCGCCGCGACGGTCGCCCGGGCGCAGCGCGCGATCGGCCTGCCGCCCGGCGCCGCGACGCGCTGGGGCCTGCCCCTCGTCGCGGGGATCGGCGCCGGCTACGACCGCTTCAACGCCCTCTCGCGCCTCCTCGCCCCCGCCACCCCGCGCGCCCTGTCGCAAGGACTGACCGCGCTCGGTGAACATGGGCTGGTGACGCGCGAAGTGCTGGACCTTCGTCCGCCCGCCAGCCGCTACGAGCTGACAAAAAACGGCGCACTGCTCGCCGCCGCCTGCACATTGTGATCCCTGGCGAAAGCCGGGGCCCAGAAATGTTGCACAATCTTTCGTGGGCCCCGGCTTTCGCCGGGGTGCACCTAGTTTAGCGCCGCCTTGTAGTTTAGCGCCGCCTTGACGAAATCCGCCGCACGCTCGCCGATCATGATGCTCGGCGCATTGGTGTTGCCCGACACCAGCCGCGGCATGATGCTCGCGTCGGCGACCCACAGGCCCTCGACGCCGTTCAGCTTCAGCGTCGGGTCGACCACTGCGTCGGGGTCGCTGCCCATCCGGCAGGTGCCGACGGGATGATAGACGGTATCGGCGCGGCTGCGGATCAGCGCGTCGAGCGCCGCATCGTCGTCGATATTCACCGGATGGCGGTCGTCCCCGGCATAGTCGGCGAGCGGCGGCGCCGCGACGACGCGGTGCATCATCCGCACGCCGGCACGCAGCGTCGCGATATCGCGATCGTCGGTGAGGAAACCGGGGTCGATCGCGGGAGCCGCGGCGGCATCGCCCGACGCCAGCCGCACCGTGCCGCGGCTTTCGGGGCGCAGCACGCAGACGTGGCACGAAAAGCCGTGCCCCTTCACCTTGGTCCGGCCATGATCCTCGAGCATCGCGGGCACGAAATGATACTGGATGTCGGGCGCGGGCAGGTCCGGGTGCGATTTCCAGAAGCCTCCTGCCTCGGCGAAGCAGGTCGTCATGATGCCGGTGCGCTTCAGGCGATGCTCGAAGATCGCCTTGACCATCCGCCAGCTGCCGCCCGGGCTGTCGCCGAGCGGATCGGTCGAGCGGGTCGCCCAGCTCGACACATAGTCGATATGGTCCTGCAGGTTCTCGCCGACCCCTGCACGGTCGGCAACGACGGCGATGCCGTTGTCGGCGAGGTGTCCGGCCGGCCCGATCCCCGACAGCATCAGGATCTGCGGGCTGCCAAACGCGCCTGCCGACAGGATCACCCCGCCCCGCGCGCGCAGCGTCTCGCGTTTCGATCCGCGCCGGATCACCACGCCGGTCGCGCGCCCGTCCTCGATGACGATCTTTTCGACCAGCGCGCCGGTGCGCACCGCGAAATTGGCCCGCTCGCGCAGCGGCTCGACATAGGCGCGCGCCGCCGACCAGCGCTCGCCCGCCTTCTGCGTCACCTGATAGAGGCCGAAACCTTCCTGCTGTGCGCCGTTGAAATCATGGGTGCGCGGCAATTGCAGCGCCGCCGCGCTCTCGACGAAGCGCCGGCTCGTCACATTGGGCCAGCGCTGGTCCATGACGTTGAGCGGGCCGTCGCCGCCGTGATAGTCGTCCGCGCCGCGCTCGTTGCCCTCGCTGCGCTTGAAGAAGGGCAGCACGTCGGCATAGCTCCACCCCGTCGCGCCGAGCGTCGCCCACTGGTCGTAATCGAACTTGTGCCCGCGAATATAGATCATCGCGTTGATCGCGCTCGACCCGCCGAGCCCGCGTCCGCGCGGCTGGTATCCGGTGCGTCCGTTCAGCCCCCGCTGCGGGACCGTTTCATATTGATAGTTCGACGATTTGGGGATGAAGGGCATGAACCCCGGCGTCTTGACCAGCATATTGTCGTTGCGCCCGCCCGCCTCGACCAGGCAGACCGTCCGCGTGCCGTCCCCGGCGAGCCTTCCCGCCGCCGCGCTCCCCGCGCTGCCGCCGCCGATGACGATGATGTCGAACTGATCCATGCCTGCGACTCTCCCTCGCGCCGCCTGCTGGCGGTCGTCCGGGTGCTTACATGAATGTCATTAGGAGGCGTGGCAAGGGTCGAAGATCACAGACAATCGTTACGAAGGAAACAGGAAGCGAACAGCCCCGCATAGGGCGTCCAACTCAAAAGGGCGCATCCGATACCCGAGAGAATGAGCGGTTTCGCACCGTCACGCCAACCGATCAGGCCGGTCGTCAGGCTTGCGAGAGTTGCCGCCCATTGCAGAGCCCATAAGGGGCCGAAGCTGTCGAGCAGCAAGGTCGCCGCGCCACAAAGAAGTGCGGCAATCCCTGTCCCAATCGCCATCCAATCCCAAGCCCAAGGCTTATACATGCGCGTCGTCGCGCCCCGCCGCCCAGCGTTCCTTGATCGTCGCGCTCGTCGCGCGGCTGCCGTCGTGGCTCCAGCCGGGCTCGCGCCACATATAGGACAGCTTGTGCCGCCACGGCGCCGCCCACACATCCTTCGCGATCCCGACCCATTCGTGCACCGCGGCCCACAGGATGTTGAAGCTGCCGAGCTGCTTGACGATGCCGTAGCGCACCGGCTCGTCGTCGCGTTCGGGAACGAAGCTGCCGAACATCTTGTCCCAGATGATGAAGACGCCGGCATAATTGGCGTCGAGATAGCGCGGGTTCACGCCGTGATGGACGCGGTGGTGCGACGGCGTGTTCATCACCGCCTCGAACCATTTGGGCAGCCGCCCGATCGCCTCGGTATGAATCCAGAACTGGTAGATCAGGTTCAGCCCCGCGCAGAAAAAGACCATCGCGGGCGGAAAGCCGATCAGGAACAGGGGGAGCCGGAACAGGAAGGTCAGGCTGAAAAAGCCCGTCCACGTCTGCCGGAGCGCGGTCGACAGATTATAATGCTGCGAACTGTGGTGGATGACGTGGCTCGCCCAGAACCAGCGAACGCGGTGTGCGCTGCGGTGAAAGGCGTAATAGGCGAGGTCGTCGAGGAAGAAGCAAAGGATCCACGCCCACCACCAGTCCCTGAACGCGATTCCGATGTCGAACAGGCGGAATTGATAGACCCACACCGCCATGCCGACCACCGCGGCGCCGACGAAAGCGCCCGCGACCTGGCTGCCCGTACCGAGCAGCAGCGAGGTCAGCGTGTCGCGCGCTTCGTAACGGCTTTTGTCCTTCCGCAGCGAAAGGACCATTTCGGCGATCAGCAGCAGGATGAAGGCGGGAACGGCATAGGTGACCGGATTGGGCAATTCATCCACGGCCGAAATCCCGCATTCGCGATGCCCACATCCCCGCATCCTTTCCCAGTTGCAACGTGACCGCCCCGAATGTCTTTTCCGGCATCGTGAGCGTCAGGAAATCCTTGTCGAGCCGCCCGATAACATTCGCATCGACCGGTCGCGCCGCGAAGAAATTGCCGTGCGCGCGCACCAGCATCATCCGCCCCTCGGCATTGCGCACCAGCGCGGCGAAGCCCGCGCGGTCGCGCGCGACCTCGGTGCCGCGGAACCCCGCCTCGGCCTCTTCGGCGAGGCGGATCGCATGGGCCTCGTCCGCGATCCGCGGATCGGCGCCGAGCCCCATCTTCCTGACCAGCCAGGCGACGAAGAGCACCGCGACGAGCGACAGGCCCAGCTGGATCGCGTCGTTCAGCGTCATTTTTCCCCCGCGAGCGCGTCCAGCATCGGCCGCAGGCCGGTCAGGTCATAGCCCGCCTTCGCCGCCGCATCGACGATGCCGCCGACGTCCTCGCCCGCGCGCGCGCGCGTCAGCGCCCACAGATGCGTCGAGCGTGTGCCCGAGCGGCAATAGGCGAGGATCGGCCCCGTCGCGCTCGCCAGCAATTTGTCGAGCGCGTCGATCTGCGCATGGCTGAACCCCGCATGGCCGATCGGGATCGCGGCATAGGCGAGCCCCTCGGCCGCCGCCGCATGGGCGATGTCGTCGCCCTGCGGCGCCGCCGGCTCCTCGCCGTCGGGACGGTTGTTGACGATCATCGCAAAGCCTTGCGCCTTCGCCTCGGCGACATCCTCGATCGAGATTTGCGGGGCGACGCTGAAGCCGGCGGACAGGGGACGAAAATCGCTCATGCCAGCGATCTACTCCCGCCGCGCCCGTGCTGACAAGCATGAAAGGAGCGCGATCAGGCGGTCGCCTCCGCCCGGTCCGCGGCGCGCACCGGCGCGCGCGACACCACCTCGTGAAACCGCTCGGCATAATGCGGATGCTCGGTCTCCATCCATTTGTCCCACCAGGTGAAATAGAGGCCGTAATTGGTGTTGAAGCCGCCCGCATGATGCAGGTCGTGGTGCGTCGTCGTGTTGATCCAGCGCGTCAGCGGCGTCGCCAGCCACCAGCGCGGATGCAGCTCGAACCCCGCATGACCCATCGCGTTGCGGACGATCTGGAAGTTGATCCACAGGAACATCACCCACACCGGCGTCGCGACGAAGAAGAGCCAGATCGGCACGAACAGGATCATCACGAACGCCTCGGGGATGGCGAAGCTGTAGGCGGCCCACGGCGTCGGGGTGATCGAGCGGTGGTGCGCGCGGTGGAAATGCCTGAACAGCTTCGGATGGTGCATCGCGCGGTGGACCCAATAGAAATAGGCGTCGTGCGCGACGACGATCGCCGCGAGCAGCGCCGCATCGCCCCAGAAGCCGTAGCTCCCCTGGAAACGGTGCAGCACCCCGGCATCGACGCCCCAGACGATGAACAAAGCGACGAATAGATAGACGCCGACCGTCTGCAGCGATTGCAGGAATTCGCGGCGTTTGTCGGCGGCGCTCGCCTCGCGCGCCTGGATCTTGCGCGCGGCGATGCTCGACCGGCGCAGCCCCCAGACGACCGCGCTGGTGACGCTCGCGGCGACAAGATAGCGGCCGAAGTCGAAGGCGAACATCGCCGGGCCCTTTTCGAGCAATATGGCGAGGGGAGGAATGGATGCGATCATGGCGTCGTCCTTTTCGGTGGATGACCGGCATGAAGCATTTTTGCGCGGCGCCGGCCGCGCACAGTCGAAAATCGGCTAGCCGATTCTGGAATCGGCCAGCCGTTCCGCCCTGTACTCGCTCGGCGTCATCCCCTCGGCATCGCGAAACGCACGGTTGAACGGCCCCAGCGAACCGAAACCCGCATCGAGCGCGATCGTCAGGATCGGCACCTCGCGCTGCGCCGGATCGGCGAGCGCGGCACGCACCTCGTCGAGGCGGAAGCCGTTGAGGAAAGCGGTGAAGTTGCGGTGCCCCATCTCGCCGTTGATCGCGCGTCGCACGCGATACTCGGGCTCGCCCAGCCGCGCCGCGAGCGCCGCGATGCTGAACCCTTCGGCGCGATAGGCGCGCTCCTCGGCCATCACGACGCGAAGCCGCTGCGCGAGCGCCGAAGGCTCGGCCGGCCGCGCATCCGGTGTCGGTGCGGCGTCGGGCGTGGCGAACAGCTCGGCCGAGCGGAAGCGATAGAGGCCGACCGAGACGACGAAGGTCGCGACCAGGATCGCGGCCAACGTCAGCGTCCGCGCAAGGTCGTGGCTCATGTCGCGATTGTGGAACATCTCGATGAAGCTCACCCAGATCACGAAACCCCCGATCGCCCCGACAACGCCGAGGCGGAAACCGCGCCGCGCCTCGATCAGGTCGTTCGCGCGTCCGCGCCACGCGATCCACATGCCCGCGATCGCGAAGGCGAACATGCCGATACGCACGAGGATCCAGATCGCGGGGCTGAAGTCGCCGGTCGTAGCGATCAGCGCGATCTGGATCAGCGGCAGCGCGCCGAACGCCGAGACGAGCGCCCAGCTTTGCCAGCCGATCCGCCGCCGGTCGTCGAACCACAGCCGCGCGAAGAGCCAGAAGAGCGCGGGCACCATCACCGACAGCGCGTCGGCGATCACATAAGGGAAGCGCGTCGGTCCGTCGGGATGGAACACGCGTGCGAGCAGATAGGCAATGATCGAGAAATTCATCGCGATCGCCACCCGCGCCGCGGGCACCGCGCGATGGTCGCGCCACAGGATCGCGATCCACAGCAGGAACAGCGCGGTCGCGCCGCCGCGAATCATCGGGTCGATAAGGTCGAGCGCCCCCATGCGCGCCCTGCTAGCTCAAAACTGGCGGATCACCGACAGGAAAGCATCGCCCCATGCCTCCAGCTTCTTGCCGCCGACGCCGGGAATGTCGGCGAGCGCGCTCCGCGTCGCGGGCCGCCCGCTCGCCATCGCGCGCAGCACCGCGTCGTGAAAGATCACATAGGGCGGCACCCCTGCCTCGGCGGCAAGCTCGCGCCGCATCGCGCGCAGCGCATCGAACAGGGGGTCGCCGACCGGATTCGCCGCCGCGCGATCGGCCCGCGATGTGCGCCCGCCTTCGCGCTGGCTCCGCTTGACCGGCGGCTCGGCGATCAGCACCGCGACCTCGCCCTTCATCACTGCGCGCCCCTCGCGGCCGAACATCAGCCCGCCATGTTCGGTCGTCTCGAGCGCCTCGCGCGCGACCAGCGTGCGGACGAGCGGCTTGATCAGCCGCGCCTCCTCGCCCTCGACGATGCCGAAGACCGACAATTTGTCGTGGCCGCGCTGGGCGACGCGCTCGTCGCGTTTGCCCGTCAGCACCGCCTCGACATGCCCCGCACCATAGCTTTGCCCGGTGCGATAGACCGCCGAGAGCAATTTCTGCGCGAGCACCGTCGCATCGACCTGCCGCGGCGGCTCGAGGCAATTGTCGCAATTGCCGCAGCGTTCGGGCGGCGTCTCGCCGAAATGGCGGAGCAGCAGCGCGCGGCGGCACTCGACGGTCTCGACCAGCGCCGCGAGCGAATTGAGCCGCGCCCGCTCGCCCGCAAGCCGCGCTTCGGGCAACTCGCCGAGCCGCATCCGCGCGCGCGCGAAATCCTCGGCGCCCCACAGCATCAGCGCCTCGGCGGGGTCGCCGTCGCGCCCCGCGCGGCCCGTCTCCTGATAATAGCTCTCGATCGACTTCGGCAGGCCGGCGTGGGCGACGAAGCGCACGTCGGGCTTGTCGATGCCCATGCCGAAGGCGACCGTCGCGGTGACGATACCGTCCTCCGACGCGACGAAATCGTGCTGCACCCGCGCGCGCCGCTCGGGATCGAGCCCCGCGTGATAGGCGGCGACGCTGCGCCCCGTCGCGGCCGCAAGCCTTTCGGCCATGCGCTCGGTCCCGTCGCGCGTCGGGCAATAGACGATCCCGGGCCCCGGGTTCGCCGCGATGAAATCGGCGAGTTGCTTCGCCGGGCTCACCCGCGGCATCACGCGATACCGGATATTCGGCCGGTCGAACCCCGCGAGGACCAGCCCGCCCTCGGGAATGCCGAGCTGGACGAGGATGTCCTCGCGCGTGTGCCTGTCCGCCGTCGCGGTCAGCGCGAGGCGCGGCACGTCGGGAAAGGCGTCGAGCAGCGGCCGCAGCAGGCGGTAATCGGGCCGGAAATCATGCCCCCATTCGCTGACGCAATGCGCTTCGTCGATCGCGAACAGCGCCGGCGCCCGCGCTTCCGTCAGCGACCGGAATCCTTCGCCCGTCGCGCGCTCGGGCGCGATGTAGAGCAGGTCGAGCTGGCCGTCGCGATAGGCCTGCCGCGTGTCGGCCCAGTCGGCGTCGACGCTGGTCAGCGACGCCGCGCGAATCCCTGCCGCACGCGCGCCGCGCAGCTGGTCGTGCATCAGCGCGATCAGCGGCGACACGACGACGACGCAGCCGTCCAATGCCACCGCGGGCAACTGGTAGGTCAGCGACTTGCCTGCCCCCGTCGGCATCACCGCGAGCGTGTGGGCGCCGGCCATGACCCGCGCGACCACCTCTTCCTGCCGCCCGCGAAAGGCGTCGAAACCGAAGGTGGACTTGAGCAAAGGGAGGAGAGCGGCGGCGGACATCGCGAAAGGCGATAGGCAAGATAGTGAGACGGGGAAAGTCCCAAGCTCGTCATTGCGAGCAAAGCGAAGCAATCTCCAGCCTTCGACCCTGGGTTACCTCGATGGCTGGAGATTGCTTCGTCGCTGCGCTCCTCGCAATGACGAAACTAGGCCCGCGCCAGCATCGCCCGTTCGGCCATGCGCGACGCGGTTTCGCGCTCGGCCATCACGACATGGTCGGCGCCGTGCCGGACGAGGTCGTTCACCTCCTCGTCCGAATGCGCGCGCGCGACGATGACAAGCTTCGGGTTGATCGCCCGCGCGCGCCGCACGATCGCTCCCGCCTCGGCGCCTTCGGGGATTGCGATCAGCAGCGTCTGCGCGATGTCGAGCTGCGCCCTGCGCAGCACGCTTTCCTTTGTCGCGTCGCCGACGATCACCGTCGCGCCGGCCTTTTCGGCCGCCGCCGCCATATCCTTCTGATCCTCGATCACCGTCAGACCCTCGCCGCGGCCGCAGATCATCCCGCCGATATGGCTGCCGACGCGGCCATAGCCGATCAGCACCACCCCGGCGTTGCACGGCGCGGGCACCTCGTCCTCCGCCGCCGGCGTTTCGGTCGGCGCGTCGGCGCGGACGCGCTTCACCGCCAGCGTGAAGAGGATCGGGTTGAACAGGATCGACAGGATCGACCCCGCGAGGATCAGGTCGCGCGCCTCTTCCGGCATCGCCTTCAACGCCACCCCCAACCCCGCGAGGATGAAGGAAAATTCGCCGATCTGCGCCAGGCTGACCGCGACCGTCATCGCGGTCTGGTTCGGATGGCCGAAGGCGCGGACGATCGCATAGGCGGCGATCGACTTGCCGAACACGATGATCGCGACCGTCGCGATCACGGGTCCCGGCTGCTCGACGAGCACCCTGGGATCGAACAGCATCCCGACCGACACGAAGAAGAGCACCGCAAAGGCATCGCGCAGCGGCAACGTTTCCTCCGCCGCGCGCCGGCTGAGCTGCGTCTCGCCCAGGATCATGCCCGCAAAGAAGGCGCCGAGCGCGAACGACACGTCGAACACCACCGCCGCGCCGAACGCGACCCCGAGCGCGATCGCCAGCACCGCAAGCCGGAACAGCTCGCGCGAGCCCGAATGCGCGACCCAGTGCAGGATCCACGGCAGGATGCGCCGCGCGACGATCAGCATGAAGGCGACGAAGCCGACGACCTTGACCAGCACGATCGCCGCCGACTGGAGCAAACCCGTGCTTGCGCCCCCATCGCCGCGGCCGCCGAACATCGCCGGCAGCAGCACGAGCGCGAGCACCATCGCCAGATCCTCGACGATCAGCCAGCCGACCGCGATACGCCCCTTCTCGGTCTCGACCATGTCGCGCGCCTGCAGCGCGCGCAGCAGCACAACGGTCGAGGCGACCGACAGCGCGAGCCCGAACACCGCGCTCCCCTCGACCGACCAGCCCATCCACAGGCCGAGCATCATGCCGAGCGCGGTCGCGACCGCCATCTGCCCGATCGCCCCCGGCACCGCGATACCCCGCACCGAAAGCAGGTCCTTCAGCGAAAAATGCAGGCCGACGCCGAACATGAGCAGGATGACACCGATCTCGGCGAGTTGCAGCGCCAGCCCCGTGTCGGCAACAAAGCCCGGCGTAAACGGCCCGACGACGACTCCCGCAAGCAGATAGCCCGCGATCGGCGAAATCTTCAGCCGGTGCGCCAGCGCCCCCAGCAGGAAGGCAACGCCGAGGCCCGCGACCACGGTTCCGATCAGGCTGGTGTCGTGCGGCATGGGGCAAGCTAAAGGGCGCGGGTCCTGCGGGTCAAGTTCGCGCGCACAAAATGCGGGGCGCCCACCGGACGCCCCGCCCGTTTTCCGGTGTTCCGGTCAGCTCCGCGTGATCGACGCGCCGCCATCGACCAGCGATGCGGTGCCGGTGACGAAGCTCGCATCGTCGGACGCGAGGAAGAGCACCGCCTTCGCGATCTCGTTCGGCTGGCCGACGCGTTTCAGCGCGTGCAGGCCCGTCACGAAATCCTGCTTCTCGGCGCTGTCGTTGACCGCCTCGAACATGTCGGTCGCGACCCCGCCGGGGAGCACCGAATTGACGCGGACATTCTGCGGACCGAACTCGGCGGCGAGCGCCTGCGTCAGCCCGATCAGCCCCGACTTGCTCGCCGAGTAGGCGGCGCTGCCGGGGAAGGAAAAGCTGTAGCCGACGAAGGTCGAGGTGAAGATCACCGACCCGCCGCCATGCTTCGCCATCTCGGCGATCTGGTGCTTCGCGGCGAGGAAGGAGCCGGTGAGGTTCACCTGCAGCGCATCGTTGAAGCCCGCTTCCGACACGTCGGTGCTGGGCCCCGCCTCGCCGAAGACGCCGGCATTGTTGAAACCGATGTCGAGCCGGCCGAAATTCTTCACCGCCGCAGCGACCAGCGCTTCGTGAAAGGCTTCGCTGCGGACATCGCCGGCGACCGCGACGGCCTGGCCGCCCGCGGCGACGATTTCGGCGACCAGGCTGTCGAGTTCGGCCTGGCGGCGCGCGCCGACGACGACGCTCGCGCCCTCGGCGGCAAAGAGTTTCGCGGTTTCGCGGCCGATCCCCGAGCTGGCGCCGGTGACGATCGCAACCTTGTTCTGCAAACGGTTCATGACTTTTCTCCTGTTCGGCGGCGGGCCCGATGCCCGTGCTCGATGAGGAGAAACTGGACTTTGCCGTGCGTTCGGAATAGACAGCAATTCTTGGCTCTATAATTCGGCTTTACCGAACAATGATCGCAGCGATGCCGTCGCAGGAAATGGCCGTTCCCCGGCGAAAGCCGGGGCCCATATGGCGCAGCCTGACCCTGCATGGACCCCGGCTTTCGCCGGGGAACGGCAACCAACAATGATCCGTATCGAGGGCATCGCCGCATTCGTCGCGACGGTCGAGCATGGCTCGATCAGCGGCGCGGCGCGCCAGCTTCGCCTGTCGAAATCGGTCGTGAGCGAACGCCTCGCCGAACTCGAACGCTCGCTCGGCAGCGCGCTGCTCCACCGCACCACGCGCCGGCTCAGCCTGACCGAGGACGGCACCGCCTTCCTGCCGCGCGCGCAGCGGATCACCCGCGACGTCACCGAAGCCGCCGCCGACATCGCCGAGCGCCGCGGCACGCTCGCGGGTCCGCTGCGTATCGCCGCGCCGGTGACCTTCGGCCACATGCACCTCGGCCCCGCGCTTTACCCCTTCCTGAAAGCGCATCCCGAAATCCAGCTCACGCTCGACCTCGACGACCGTCGCATCGACGTCGCGTCGAGCGGTCACGACGCGATCATCCGTCAGGGCGTGATCGACGATACGCGCCTCATCGTCTGGAAGCTCGCCAAGAGCCGCCGCATATTGGTGGCATCCGCCGCCTATCTCGCCGAACATGGCACGCCGACCTGTTTCCAGGATCTGCGCGACCACCGCGGCATCTTCTACACCAACCGCGGCGTCAGCGACTGGCATTTCCGCACCATCCATGGTCCGATCGCGATCCAGGCCCGACAGGCGCTCGGCGTCAACAATGGCGACATGATCCGCGACGCGGTCGCCGCCGGTCTCGGTATCGCGATGCTCCCGGCCTTCATCGCCGCACCCGCGATCAAGGCGGGAAAAATCATCGCCATCCCGCTCGACATCGCCCCCGACGAGGAGTGGATCTATATGGCACACGCGCAGGGCCGCGAGCCCTCGGCGAAGCTCCGCGCGCTGCGCGACCATCTGAAGGCGGCGTTCGGCGACCCGCCTTATTGGGAGGCGACCTGACGCCTCGCCCAGCCGCGAGTAACCTCTGGCGCCGATTGCGCGAATGCCTCGCGACCGATATTGCTGTTTCCGTAGGGACCTTGAGCAAGGACTTGCCGCCCATGACCGTTTCGCGCCCATCCGCTCCGATGCTTGCCGCGATCGCCGCCGTGCCCGCGCTGTTGCTCGCCGGCTTCGCCTGGGCGGGCGGCTGGATCGGCCCGGCGCGCATCGGCGGCGGCACGATCGCGAACGCGCTCGAATATAATGCCGGCAAGCATGACGGTTATCGCCGCGCCCATGCGAAGGGGGTCTGCGTCACCGGCACTTTCGACGCGAGCGGCGGCGCGGCGACGCTGTCGCGTGCCGGCGTCTTCGTTCGCGGCCGCTATCCCGTGATCGGCCGCTTCTCGACCGGCGGCGGCAATCCTTTCGCGACCGACGGCCGGAACGTCTTTCATGCGATGGCGCTGCAACTTACCGGCCCCGACGGTCAGGTCTGGCGGATGGCGATGGATCATACGCCGATTTTCCCCGTCGCGACCCTCGATGCCTTCATCGCGCTCCAGCGCGCTTCGCGCCCCGACCCCGCGACCGGGAAACCCGACCCCGCCCTCATGAAAGCCTATCTGGCGCAGCATCCCGAGACCAAGGTCTATCAGGACTATATCGCCGCCGCGCCGCTGCCCGACAGCTTCGCGAACGGCACCTACTACAGCATCAACGCCTTCCGTTTCATCGACCGCGCGGGCGCGTCGCACGCCGTCCGCTGGGCGTTCGAGCCCGAGGCCGCGTTCGGCGCGCTCGACAAGGCGAAGCTCGCCGACCTCCCCGCCGACTATCTCTTCACCGACCTCGGCGCCCGCCTCGCGAAAGGGCCGCTGCGCTGGCGCATGACCGTCACCGTCGCGGCGCCCGGCGACGTCACCAACGATGCCACCGCCGCATGGCCCGCCGGGCGGCAAAAAGTCGGGGCCGGCACCCTCACCCTGAGCGCGGCCGAGCCCGAGGAAACGGGCGCGTGCCGCGACATCACCTTCGACCCGACGATTCTGCCCGACGGGGTTGCGCTGTCCGACGACCCGCTGCTGCCCGCGCGCTCGGCCGCCTATTCGTCGTCCTTCCAGCGCCGTGCTCTCGAAACGCCCGGGCCAAGCGCCGTCGGCAGGGTGCTCGCCGGCAAGGAGACCCGCTGACATGCCCGGGCGTTTTCACCCTGCGATCCGCCTGCTGCACTGGACGATGGCGCTGCTGGTCCTCGCGATGCTGTTCATCGGGATCGCGATGGTTTCGACCGCCGGGCCCGCCTATGCCTCGCTGCTCGCGCTCCACCGTCCGATCGGAATCGCGATCCTGCTGCTCGCCGTCCTCCGCCTCGCGATCCGCTTCCGCACCGGTGCGCCGCCGCTTCCCGCCGATCTGCCGCGCGCGCAGCAGCGCGCGGCGCACGCCTCGCACATCCTCCTCTATCTCGCGATGATCGGGATGCCGCTGATCGGCTGGGCGATGCTGTCGGCGGGCGGTTATCCGGTGCGCCTGTCGGCAGCGTGGGTTCTGCCGCCGATCCTGCCGCAGGACCTGCTCGCCTATGGCGTCCTGCGTCAGGCGCACACGCTCGTCGCCTTCGCCTTCTTCGCGCTGATCCTCGGCCATCTGAGCATCGCGCTCGTCCACGGCTTCGTCCGCCGCGACGGGGTGCTGGAAACGATGCTGTTCGGGAAGACCGTCACCGACGAGGCGCCGCCGATGGACGAAGCCGGACCTCCGTCTGCCGAGGTCGTCGAGGAAGGGACCGAAGAACCGGCGCCCTAGACCGTCCCCTCCTCGCGCTCCGCCTGCTGCCGCGCCCACATGTCGGCGTAGAGCCCGCGCATCGCGAGCAGCTGGTCGTGCGTTCCCGTCTCCGCCACGCGCCCCTTGTCGAGCACCACGATCCGGTCGGCGCCCGTCACCGTCGACAGGCGGTGCGCGATCACCAGCGTCGTGCGCCGCGCCGCGATGCGCTCGAGCGTCGACTGGATCGCCGCCTCGGTGCGGCTGTCGAGCGCGCTCGTCGCCTCGTCGAGGATCAGGATCGGCGGATTCTTGAGCAGCGTGCGCGCGATCGCGACGCGCTGTTTCTCGCCGCCCGACAGCTTCAGCCCGCGCTCGCCGACCTCGGTCTCATACCCCTGCGGCAGCAGCGCGATGAAGGTGTGGATCGCCGCCCCCTCGGCCGCCGCCGCAATCTCCCCGGCACTCGCGCCCTCGCGGCCATAGGCGATATTGTAACCGATGCTGTCGTTGAACAGCACCGTATCCTGCGGCACGATGCCGATCTCGGCGCGCAGGCTCTTTTGCGTGACGCGCGCGATGTCCTGATCGTCGATCAGGATCCGCCCGCCCTGCGGGTCGTAGAAGCGGAAGAGCAGCCGCGCGATCGTCGACTTGCCCGCGCCCGACGGCCCGACGATCGCCAGCGTCTCGCCCGCGCCGACCGCAAAGCTGACGCCGTTCAGGATCGTGCGTTCGGGCTCGTAACCGAACACGACATTGTCGAACGCCACCGCGCCGCCGTTCACGACCAGCGGCCACGCGCCCGGCGCATCGGCGATCTCGGGCGGGGTGTCGATCAGGCGGAACATCGCCTCCATGTCGATCAGCCCCTGCCGGATCACGCGATAGACCATGCCGAGCATGTCGAGCGGGCGGAAAAGCTGCGCGAGCAAAGTGTTCACCAGCACGACATCGCCGACCTCGAACGTCCCTTTCGACCAGCCCCACACCGTATAGGCCATGGCCCCCGCCATCGTCGCGTTGGTGACGAGGCTCTGCCCGATGTTGAGCCACGCCAGACTGTTTTCGCTTTTCACCGCGGCGCGCGCATATTGGTCGGCAACGTCGCGATACCGCGCCGCTTCGCGCTCCTCGGCGCCGAAATATTTGACCGTCTCGTAATTGAGCAGACTGTCGACGCTGCGCCCGATCGTCAGCGTGTCGAGGTCGTTCATCCGCGTGCGCAGCGCATTGCGCCAGTCGGTCACCCGCCTCGTGAAGATGATATAGACGACGACCATCAGCGCGGTCGCGCCGGCAAGGCCGAAGCTGAACTTGGTCCAGAAGATGGCGAGCACCGCGACCAGCTCGATCACCGTCGGCGCGATGTTGAAGAGCAGGAAATAGAGCATCGTGTCGATGCTCTTGGTCCCGCGCTCGATCACCTTGGTGACCTCGCCCGTGCGCCGCGCGAGGTGGAAGCGCAGGCTCAGCGCGTGGAGATGGCTGAAGGTCGCGATCGCCAGTTCGCGCGTCGCATCCTGTCCGACGCGCTCGAACACCACGTTGCGCAGATTGTCGAACAGCACCCCGGCAAAGCGCGCGCCGGCATAGGCGAGCACCAGCCCGATCGCGAGCGCCGCGCCCGCTTCCATCCCCGGCACCATGCGGTCGATCGCCGCGCCATAGAGGAAGCCCATCGACAGCTGCACGCCCTTCGACGCGAGCACGATGAGCGCGGCGAGCACGATGCGGACCTTCGCCTCGGTCTGCCCCGCGGGCCACAGATAGGGAAGGAAGCGCCGCAGCGTCGCGAGGACGGGCGGTTCGCGCGAGGCGTCGGCGGAGGTGGCGGTATCGGGCGGCATGGACGCCCCATGTAGGGGCACGCACTCCATCCGCCAAGCGAGCAGCGCGCGCGCCGGCGAAAGCCGGGCCCGGAAAGCCGAACGCTATGCCCGCTGGATGCCTGCTAGACCCCGGCCTTCGCCAGGACACACGACGTCAGCGCTTGCCCGCGATGCGGATGAGGCGGTCGATCATGCGGCGCTCCTCGCTCGACGGTCCCGCCAGCACGGCTTCGGCGGGCGGTTCCTGACGGCGGCCGAACAGCGGACGCCGCGGGGGCAGGAGGGGGGAAAAGCGCATGGAAGCTGACCTTGCTTTGCGCGGCCGCCCCCCGGCACCGCAGGTGATTGGTCCCTGCGGCGATCCTTACCGACCGTGGTTTCGGTTCCATGAAAGGACTTGGTTACTGCTTTCTTTCGGGTACC
>PNJO01000008.1 GCA_013821905.1 Sphingopyxis sp.
GGCGGCCGATACGATGCTGACCATCGCCGCCGACCCCAGGCACCTCGGCGCCCGGATCGGCATCACCGCCGTCCTCCATACCTGGGGCTCAGCGCTCACCCATCATCCCCACATCCACATGATCGTGCCGGGCGGCGGCATCTCGCGCGATGGGACACGCTGGATATCAGCACGCCCGGCCTTCCTGCTGCCGGTCCGCGTGCTCGGCGCCCTGTTCCGCCGGCTGTTCCTGACCCGCCTTCGCGCGCTGCACGATGCCGGCAAGCTCGCCTTCTTTGGCAGCCTCACGCATCTCGCCGAACGACGCGCATTCCTGCGGCACCTGTCACCGGTCCGCAAAAAGCGCTGGGTGGTCTATGCCAAGCCGCCGTTCGCGGGTCCCGAAGCGGTGCTCGCCTATCTGTCCCGCTACACCCACCGGGTCGCCATATCGAACAGCCGCCTCCTCCGCTTCGACGAGGCCGGGGTCACCTTCCGCTACAAGGACTACCGCAAGGCCGGCCCCGGACGGCAGCAGGTCATGACCCTTGGGGCCGACGAGTTCATCCGCCGTTTCCTCCTCCACGCCCTGCCGCGCGGGTTCCACCGTATCCGCCACTATGGCCTCCTCGCCAGCGCACGCCGCAAGGATCATCTCGAACGCGCGCGACGTCTGCTCGATGTCGCCCCCGCACCGCCAGACGATCCACCCGTCGAGCCCGAGGTCCGGCCGACCTGCCCGTGCTGCGGCGGCATCATGATCATCATCGAGGTGTTCGAGCGCCGCTATCAGCCTCGCGCGCCGCCACCGTCCCTACTCTCATCCGGGACACCTGCGCCGTGACCCGGCACGGCCTGGCACCGACACGATCCAGCGCACACCCGCGCCTGGAAGCGGACCCGCTCGCGCCGACGCTGCCCAAAAGCAGACGTCGCCATATCAAAATCGGCCCGTCCGATTTTCCACGTCCGCTTTTACGACCCATATCCAGACGGTCCGCTATCGCGCACGTCCGCTTTTCGGCAGCACCTGGCTTCCCCACAATCAGAGCAAAACAGCTTTCCCCATAGCTCAGCCCATGACCACCGCGGTTCGGGCACCGAAGACTTTCTGACGCCTGGCGGCGTCCGAAACTCTCAACGAAAGCAGCCGATCCGATTGGCGGGACGCAAACCGAAAAAGCAGACAGCGCCGTACCGAATGACCGAGCCGAATTTCGGAGCGGATCGACCGAGACCGGAGAGTCATAGGCAGAAACGAGACGCCCTGTCCGTACGCGGGATCCGACCTCGGCGAATAGTCAGTTTGCGATCGGGCCGGACCAACAAGCCACCGCAGCGATCCCGCTGGTAAACTATTTGCCCATCTTGGCCTTCCAGGACGATGTTCCGTTGATCAATTCATCGGCACGGAGCACGAGCGGTGAGTATAGCGCCCGGCCGCGAATATTGATCACGTTGAAGCTCAGGGTCGGCACCGGCCCGGTCAGGTCGAAGTCGATAATGCCCGCGTTGTTGACTCCGAGCAAAGGCGGCCGGATCATCCGGTCGGGAAGCATCCGCGTCGCAATGCGCTCTTCCATACCGCCCGGCGCTTCGGCGATGATCTGGGCAAGCGCCGAGCTCACGAGATCGTAGAGGTCATAGCCGCCCCGCTCGGACCAGGGCGCGCAGGCGACATAGGGGAAATGCGTGTCGCCCGAAAGCAGCACGACGCCGCGGATCTTGTTGTCGCGGATGAAGTTGAACAGGCGCGTGCGCTCGTGCTGATACGCCGCCCAGCTGTCGCCGCCCGGCCCCTTGAAGCGCGACCAGCCGCTGCCGCACGCAATCACCTTGAACGGTGCGCGGCTGGCCAGCAACCGCTGCTGGAGCCATTCGAACTGCCCCTTGCCGAGAAACTCCTTCTGGGGAGTATCCTCGTCGGCGTCGGGCGCACGATGATAGCGCCCGTCGACGAAGATGAAGTCCACGCCGCCATAATTATAATCGAAGAACACCCCCGGCGTGTCCGGCAGCCCGACGGCGGGATTGGCCCAGAATTGCCCGAAAATCTTCAGCGCCTGGTCACGGATCGGGTTGGTGCGGTCGAAATTGTCGAGCCCATAGTCATGATCGTCCCAGATCGCGAGTTGCGGCACGCTGCGTCCTATCGGCTGAAAACCGGGCACGAAACGCTGCCGCTGATATTCGGCAACCAGCGTCGCGGGGACGATGGAATCGCCATAAATATTGTCGCCGAGCCAGAAAAAAAGGTCGGGACGATATTGCGCAACCGCTTTCCAGATCGGCTGTTCGGGATCGCTCTGGATTCGCGCGCACGACCCAAAGGCGACGCGAAAGCGCGCCGGCCCTGCGGGCGCGGTACGCACCTGCTGGGGCGGCGTATCGCGCAAATATTTGTCCTGCTTGCCGTTCGCGACGACGCGATAGTGATAGACCGTGTCCGGCCGGAGCCCTTCGATGCGGATCACCAGCGTGTAATTATCCTCCGCCCGCGCCCGCTGCGGCGGGGTCCGCTGCCACGGGCCCGACAAGGGATCGGTCGAATATTCGACGAGCGCGTCGAAATAGTCGCCGCTGAGTTGCATCCAGATGGGCACGCTGTCCTGCGTCACCGCGCCGACCATCGGTCCGAGCATAAGTCGCGGCGTGCCTTCGGGATTGGTTTCCCCCCACGCCGGCAGCGAAGTGGCGGCGCCGGCTGCTGCCGCGGCGGCGAGAAAATTGCGGCGACTGTTCTGCATGATAAGTGCCCCAAAAGAGGCAGAAGGGCCACGAAGCCCTCCCGCGGTGGGTCGATGGTGGATTAGAACGTCTTGGAGATACCGAGGCGGAATTCGCGCCCGTAAAGCTCGTAGCTCGACACAAAGAACTTATCGTTGTTGCGATAGTTGAGCGCCGCCTGGTTGGTCAGGTTCGACCCCGTCAGCGTCAGTCGCAAACCGTTGCCAAAGGCATAGCCGACCTGCGCATCGACGGTCTTGCGCGGCGCGCGATAATTGTCGAGATCGGGATTGGCCCCGAACGAACTGCCCGTTGCATCGCCCTGATACGAATAGGCGACGCGCGCCGACAGCCCGCCGCGCTCGTAATAGAGCTGGAGGTTATAGATGCGGTCGGCTTGATTAAAGAAAGGCACATGGCCATCGGGGCGACCCGGGATGTCGATTTCGACTTCGGAGTCGATGAACGCGGCATTGGCATAGATGCCGAAACCGTCGAAGGGCGCGGGCAGGAAGTTGAAATCCTTCTGCAGGCTGATTTCGATGCCGCGGATATGGCCGGGGTCGGCGTTCGCGACGGTTTCCTCGACATAATTGTCGTAGATCACGCCTTCGAATTCATGATCGCGATATTCGTTGACGATGCCGTACACCGCATTGTCGACGCGCTTGTAAAAGGCACCGACCGACACCGACCCCGACCTGTCGGGGAAATAATAGTCGAGCGATGCGTCGAAGTTCAGGCCCTTGTAGGGCTTGAGCGCCGGATTTCCGATTTCGACCGAGGCGTTGAGGTCGACGACGTCGTTCGCCGCGTCATAGGATTCGCCGACCACGATCGTCGAGATCGGGGCGATGTCGGTGTAGTCGGGGCGCCCGATGTTGGTCGTCACCGACGCGCGCAGCAGCCAGTCCCTCGCAATATCCCACCGCGCGACGAGTGCCGGCAAAATGTTGGTGTAGCTGTGCGATTGCGAGATATCGACAATGTCGCTCGTGACGAAAGGCACTTCGCCAAGGCGCGAGCGGCCCGCGGGGATGTCGGGGCTCGACGTCACCGCCGCGACGAAACCCTGCGCCGCGATGTTCGACCTCGTATGCTCGACGCGCGCGCCGGCGATTAGGCTGAAATCCGGCGTCACCTGCAGGTCGCCCATCAGATAGCCGGCGAAAATATCCTCCTGGAGATGATAGTCATTCTCCATCGAGTTCGCCGCTGCGCTCACCGCATCATAGGTGAAATATTCGGGATGCGCGTCAAAAAAGGCTTCATATCCCGCGCGATTCGGCGCGAGCAGGTCAAGGCCGGACACCGGCACATAGGGCTCGCCGCGCCCGTCGCTGAAATGCGCGAAAAGGCCAGGGAAATCGGCGAGGGTCGTGACCGGACCGGTGAACTGGTAGCGATAATCGGTATCGTCGACCGACTTGTCGCGCGAGGTGACCTTGAAACCGGTGCGAAGCTTCAGCCCCCGGCCGCCAACCTCGCCATTCCACGTCAGGTCAACGTTTCCGGTCATGGTTTCCTCCTTCACATCGGAGGTGACCCCGCGCAGGCGAAAGACCTTGTTGAACGCCGGATCCATGAAGTTCAGGCCATTCGACAGCGCGGTGTTATACCCGATGGGCCGCGCGATACCCCGATCGTCGAGGACGAAACGAATTGCCGGATCCTGGCTCGGGAGTGCGCCGAGCGTATCGGTGATCGCCTCGAAATAGCGCTGATACGGGTTGATTTCCTTGGCCGTGGTGTAGTTGAGGTTGCTCGTCAGCGTCCAATGGTCGCCGAACTGCTGTTCGCCGCCGAGGACGATCTGGTGCACCGGCCGCTGCTGAACCTCTGCCCGGTTTTCCATCTGGGCACGGTAGCCCGCAAAACCGAATTCGGTGAGCGAGGTGGGGTTCAGAATCGGGCGCCGGACGCCGGGGGCCGGAACGGCCCGACCCGCGAGGCCCCGGATCGTGATCTGCGGCCGCGTCCGGTCGTCATTATATTGGGTGAAGAAATAGCGGAGCCAAGCCTTCCCCTCGTCGGTCGGGCGATATTCCAGATTGGCGGTAACGCCGTAGCGTTCCTTTTCGCCGATCGATTCGGCGAACACGATGCTCGTCGGGAAATAATAATCGTCGGGAAAACCCGCGACCGTCTGCGGCGACGAGGCGGTGTAGCTTTGCGACATATATTGCTTGAACCAATATTCGCCGCTGATGAAGATCGCGAATTCGTCATCCGCGCCGAACTTGTCGCCAAACGCCACATTGCCGGCAAAGATCCGGTTGTCCTTGCCGAAGTCGTTGTAGCCGCCTTCGGCGCTGACATTGAAATAGGCGCCCTTGTAGTCATAGGCGCTGGGCGTCACGATGTTGATCGTGCCGCCGATCGACTGGCCGTCCATATTGGGCAGCGTCACTTTGTTGATTTCGACGCGCGACAAGGCGCTTGAACTCAGCACGTCGAGCGGGGCTGCACGGCCCGATTCGCCGTCGGTATCCGACACAGCGATTGTCTGGCCGTTCATCGTCACATTGTTGAGGATGGGGTCGACGCCGCGGATCGACACATAGCGTCCCTCGCCCTGATCGCGGATCAGATAGACCGACGGCATGCGGCGGAGCGCTTCGGCGATATTGGTGTCGGGCAGCTTACCGACATCGTCCGCCGATAGCACATCGACCAGATTGTCGGACTTGCGCGCAATGTCGCGCGAATTGGCGAGGCCAGCCCGAAAGCCGTTGACGACGATCATCTCGCCCTCGCTATCATCCTGCTTGGCGCCCGCACCCTGCCCGCTGCGGACGAGGACGAGCGACCTGCGACCGGCTTCGGTCACGCGCAGGCCGGTTCCGGTCGTCAGGCGGCGCGCCGCTTCGGCCGGGGTGAATTTGCCGCGCAGCGGCGCGCTCGTGCGGCCCGAGACGGTCTCAACCGGGAAGGCGATATTGATGCTCGCCTGCCGCGCGAGTTCGTTGAGCGCCGCGCCGAGATTCTGCGCCGGAACGTTGAAATCGATCTCAATTTGCTCGGCCGCCGCGGTCTGCTGCGCATGGGCGGCGGGCACCAGCATGACCGACGAGGTCAGGATGGTGGCGCCCGAAAGGACGTGACGAAACACGGACATAGATTCCCCCTGAAGGTTGCTTGAGGCAGGCCCGCCGCGAATTGCCCGACGGTTCACAAGGCCGGATGCCTCGGCAGGGGGGAACCGCTAATGCGGTTTAAATTTTTTCGGCGCCGCTCCGCGTGAGGCGGATACGGTCGCGCTCGAAATGCGCGGAAATGCCGTAAATCTGCGTGAGCGCGCGGCAGAAATCGGCGGGGTCGGTCGTCGAGAAACGACCGCCCATCTGGATGTCGCGGATCGAGGGGTCGGCGATCTCGATCGGACGCGACAGATAGCGATTATATTCGGCGACCGCATCGGCCAGGCTTTCGCCGTTGAATTGAAGCTGGCCCTTTTGCCATGCCGCGACGGCGCCGGCATCGAGTTCGGACAATGTCGAGAGCGTCGGGGCGACGCCCGCCGCGACGCTTGCCTTTTGCAGGGCCGGAACGCGAACGACGGTGCCCGAGCCCGAGGTCCGCAGCGACGCTTCGCCTTCGAGCACCGAAAAATCGACGCCGCTCGCTACCGACCGCGCGTTCAGCCGCCCGCCCGCCGCCAGCGCGATTTGCGACGGGCCGCAATGCAGCGAACAGGGCGCGCTGCCGGACTGGCGCTCGAGCATCATTTCGCCGCGCAGCAGCTCGAAACGATACATGCCGTCGCGGCGCTCCCATTCGACATGGCTGTCGGTGTTGAGTTCGAGCGCGATGCCGCGCGCGATGACGATCCGCCGCCGCTCGCCCACGCCCGTCTCCGCCTCGTGCGCCGCCGCCGCATAGGTCCAGCCAAGCCCGCCGAGCCCCGCCGCGAACGCACCCGCGACGCCAAACTTCAACAATTTCCGCCGATCGGGGACCGCTTCGTCCGGCGCGGCCTCCTCAAGCTGGATCGCTCGCCCGGCCAGCCCGGTCTCGCGCAGTGCGTCGAGGCTGCTGTTCACTTGCGACACGCGAATGAAGGCGAGCGAGCGCGCGGGGTCGCCCGAGCGCCATTGCTCGAACGCCGCGGCGTCGGCCGTCCCGCACTCGATCGCAGCCAGCCAGCCGGCCGCTTCGGCGTCGATCCGCTCTTGTCTGTTGTCCGCTCTGCTCATCCCGGCCCGGTTCCATCTATCGCACAAGGATACATGGCACGGCCGAAACCGCTACGCGATTGTCTTGTCAAAGCGATTTGAGATCAGGCGCGTTTTTCTTCGCGCGCCACATCGTCGGGCGCCGCGGCCTCTCCGAACGGCACCGAAGGTTGCGCGGCGCGCCGCCAGCGCGTCAGCTGCTGCATTCCGCGCGCAAGGTGCGTCTCGACGGTCGAAATGCCGATCCCGAGCGCATGTGCGATCTCGGTCGGGGTGCGATCCTCGAACTTCCGCATGCGGATGACGCGCTGGCAAACGGGCGGAAGCCGGTTGACATCGGCGAGCAGACCCAGCAGCGCCTCGCGCGCCGCGACCGTCTCGAAAACGCCCGGCGCATCGTCACGCACTTCGGCAAGGGTCGGCGCCGGAATGTCCGTGATTGCGACGACGCGGTCGCGCCGCACGCGCTGGAGAACGAGGTTGCGGATCATCGTCACGGTGTACGAGCGCGGATCGCGGATCGCAGGCCAGTCGTCCATCTGAAGCAGCTTCAGATAGGCTTCCTGCACCAGGTCGAACGCCTCTTCCGAATTTCGCGACCAGCGGCGACCTTGCCGCAGGAAATGCGCCTCGTGCGGCAGAACCTGTGTCGAGAACCAGATATCGATCGGACGCGACCAGCTCACGACATTCCCCCTTCGGCTGGGGGCCAACTATCGGTGACGCTTGACGCTTTTGTGACCGGGCGTCGCGCGTTCGAATTCGCGCCGGCGATCGCGGGGCGGTAGCGGTCTCGATCGTCCCGTGCATCCTCTCGTCCAACGGCTCCGCCACCGCGGTGCCTCTTTTTGCGGAGACAATCGTGACGTCCTTTTCCAAACATGCCGTCTATGCAACCTGCTCGGCGATCGCCCTGATCGCGCCAACCGCCAGCGCGCAGACCGCGACGATCGCGGCGGTACGCGAAACCGCACCGGTTGCCTCGCCGGGTGACGCCGCCGACGATCCCGCAGTCTGGCGCAACCCGGCCGACCCGGCGAAGAGCCTGATTGTCGGCACCGACAAGAGTTGGGGGCTCAATGTCTACGACCTGTCGGGTACGCTGCTCGCCTCGGCGCCCGCCGGCCTCGTCAACAATGTCGACCTGCGTGCCGATATCATGATCGGCGGCAAGTCCGCCATATTGGTTGCCGCCACCGACCGCAGCGAGGATCCTATGGGCAAGATCGCGCTCTACGCACTCGAAACCGGGCCGGTCGGGCTACGTCATCTTGCGCATGTAGAGGTCGAAGGCGACGGGATCGGCGACGTCTATGGCTTCTGCCTGTGGCGCCGCGCACCCAACGATGTGTTCGCCATTATCGCCTATAACAATGGCGACGTGCGCCAATATGCGCTGGATCTCGCGGGCCCGGTCCCGACAGCAAAAATGGTGCGCGACATCCGCCTCGCAAGCCAGACCGAGGGCTGTGTCGTCGATGACCGCACGGGCCAGCTTTATGTCGGCGAGGAAGAGCGCGGCATTTGGCGCATCGACGCTGATCCCGACAGCAAAGCGCCGCCCGCAATGTTCGCTGCGATCGACGGCGTCAACCTGATCGCTGACGTCGAGGGCGTGGCGATCATTCCGAAGGGCGATACGGGCGGATATCTGATCGCGTCGAGCCAGAACGACAATGCCTATGCCGTCTACGACCTCGAAAGCAGTCGCCTCGCCCGCCATTTTCGCATCACCGGATCGGGCGACGTCGATGCCGTGACCGACACCGACGGGCTGGAATTCGCCCCCGGGGCTTTCGACGCACCGTTCGACGAAGGGATATTGATCGTCCAGGATGGCGACAACGCCCCCGCCAACCAGAACTTCAAGATGATTCCCGGCAGCCGCCTGCTGGATCTGATCGAATCCAGATGATCAGTAATTCTGGACATGGCCGGTTGGAGACCGATTGCTTCTGGGTGCGGAATGGGAATAGCGGACCTTCCCGAGGTGATGAACTTTGATGACCCGCCCAACCCGCGTCGTTGCGAGAGCGGGAGAACTCGCCCTCAAACCGGCCGGTAGTAACTGAGCAGCTGCGGCAGCTCGATTTTGGCAAGGTCCATGTTCCCCCGGCTGCGTAGGGAATGACATGCTCCGTGCTCAGGATATCTTCGCAACCGCAATAGATACAATGCCCAATTGGGTCGAACGACCTGGAAGGCAATGCTGGCAAATTCTGTCGACTCGCGGTCACTTCGCTCTCGCCCCGATCATATCTCGCGCCCATCGGCTGGCCTCGACTTTTTGCGGATGGGCGACACTTCGGATGTTATGGTCAATTTCCGCCGCCAGCGCGGTGCTCGGCGTGCGACACTTGACCCGCGCGCGCGTACCAAAGAGCATCATCTTTTCTATTTTATAGAACATATCAGATAATTTTATCTGTCTGTTTCGCACAAACACTCCCGTCTAAACCGGCCTCACCCCGAACGGATCGGGAGCCCGGATTATCCAGAACAGGAGTGTCAGCCATGTCGATCAAAGCCACCCCGACCCCCGCCAAGGCGGTGCTGGATCCCAGCAACCACGCGCTGGTTCTCATCGACTTCCAGTCGCAGATGGCCTTTGCCACCAAGTCGATCGCCCCCGAACTGCTGCGCAACAATGCGGCGCTCGTCTCCAACGGCGCGGCCGGCTTCCATGTCCCGACCATCCTGACCACCGTCGCCGAAAAGAGCTTCTCGGGCCCGATGTTCAGCGAAATCACCGACGCCTTCCCCGACCAGAAGCTGCTCGACCGCACCAGCATGAACACCTGGGAAGACGCCGCGGTGATCGACGAGGTCAATCGTATCGGCAAGGACCGCATCGTCTTTGCGGGACTCTGGACCTCGGTCTGCATCGTCGGCCCCGTGCTCTCGGCGCTCGAACAGGGTTTCGAAGCCTATGTCATCACCGACGCGAGCGGCGATATTTCGGAAGAAGCGCACGAGCGCGCCGTCGAACGCATGGTGCAGGCCGGTGCGAAGCCGATCACGTCGCTGCAATATCTGCTCGAATTGCAGCGCGACTGGGCGCGCGACGAAACCTATGATCTGACCACCGGCATCGCCCGTAAATGGGGCGGCGCCTATGGTCTCGGCATCACCTATGCCAAGACGATGTTCGGCGCCTCGGAGGGCGGCCATTAATCTCCCCCGGGCCGGGCGTCCTCGCGCCCGGCCTTCCCTTTTCCGCCACGGCCGGCCGCCGTCACCCGCAACCGGCGCGCGCGAACGCCGGCCCGTCCGTCTTTGCGGAGGACCGGGGCCAAGAAGGAGAATGGCGCGATGAAAATCTATCTCGTCTCGCTCGGTGCCGGACTGCTGGTCGGGCTTGTTTACAGCCTGCTCGGCGTCCGCTCTCCCGCCCCGCCGATCGTCGCGCTGATCGGGCTTGCCGGGATCCTGCTGGGCGAACAGATTGTGCCGCTGGCAAAACGCCTTGCCGACAGGCCCGAACTGGTTCGATATTTCCACGAAGATTGCGCCCCGCAGATATTGGGGACGGCGCCCATGGAGAAGGATCGCGACGCATGAACCCGCTGACCCGCCGGCAGGCGCTTGCCGGCGCCGCCACCACCGCCCTCGTCACCGCAACGGAGAGTTTCGCGATGCCGCCCAAGGACCTGATCATCACCAATGCCAAGGTGACCACGCTCGACAAGGCCAACCCGGTCGCCGAGGCGGTCGCGATACGGAACGGCAAGTTTCTCGCCGTCGGCAGCGAGCAGGCCGTTCGCGCCGCCGCTGGTCCCGATGCCGAGGTGATCGACGCGAAGGGCCGCCGCCTGATCCCCGGGCTGATCGACAGCCACATCCACGTCATCCGCGGCGGGCTCAACTATAATATGGAGCTGCGCTGGGACGGCGTGCCGAGCCTCGCCGACGCGATGGCGATGCTGAAGAAACAGGCGCACAACACGCCGCCGCCACAATGGGTCCGCGTCGTCGGCGGCTTTACCGAGCACCAGTTCGCCGAAAAGCGCCTGCCGACGCTCGACGAGATCAACGCCGCCGCGCCCGACACGCCGGTGTTCATCCTCCACCTATACGACCGCGCGCTGCTCAACGCCGCTGCGTTGCGGGCGGTGGGCTACACGAAGGACACGCCCAACCCGCCGGGCGGCGAGATCGTCCGCGACGCCGCGGGCAATCCGACCGGACTGCTCCTCGCCCAGCCCAACGCGACGATCCTTTATGCGACGCTCGCCAAGGGCCCGAAGCTGCCCGAGGACTATCAGGTCAATTCGACCAGGCATTTCATGCGCGAACTCAATTCGCTCGGCGTCACCAGCGTGATCGACGCGGGCGGCGGTTTCCAGAATTATCCCGACGATTACCGGATCATCGAGAAGCTCCACAAAGACGGCGAGATGACGCTGCGCATCGCCTACAACCTCTTCACCCAGAAACCGAAGGAGGAGCTCAAGGATTTCGCGACCTGGTCGACGCAGGTGAAGCCCGGCGACGGCGACGACACCTATCGCCATAATGGCGCGGGCGAGATGCTCGTCTATTCGGCCGCCGATTTCGAGGATTTCCGCGTCGAACGCCCCGACATGCCGGCCAATATGGAAAGCGACCTCGAGCCGGTCGTCCGCCTGCTCGCCGAGCGTAAATGGCCGTGGCGCCTGCACGCCACCTACGACCAGACGATCGGCCGTGCGCTCGACGTGTTCGAAAAAGTGAACAAGGATATCCCGCTGTCGGGCCTCAACTGGTTCTTCGACCACGCCGAGACGATCAGCGAGCGCAATATCGACCGCATCGCGGCATTGGGCGGCGGCATTGCGGTGCAGCACCGGATGATGTTCCAGGGCGAATATTTCGTCGAACGCTACGGCGCCAAGGCGGCCGAGACGACCCCGCCGATCAGGCGGATGATGGAGGCCGGAATCCCCGTCGGCGCGGGGACCGACGCGACGCGCGTCGCGAGCTACAACCCCTGGGTGTCGCTGTCGTGGCTCGTCACCGGCACGACGCTCGGCGGCACGACGCTCTATCCCGTCCGCAACCGCCTCGACCGCGAAACCGCGCTGCGCCTCTGGACCGAGAAGAATACATGGTTCTCGAACGAGGTCGGCAAGAAGGGTCAGATCAAGGCGGGGCAACTCGCCGACCTCGCGCTGCTGTCGGACGATTATTTCGGCGTCGCCGAAAGCGACATCGTCCACCTGCGTTCGGTGCTGACCATCCTCGGCGGCAAGGTCGTGCATGGCGAGGGCGACTATGACCCGATCGCCCCCGCATTGCCGAAGCCGATGCCCGACTGGTCGCCGGTCGCGACTTTCGGCGGCCATTATCGTCGCCCCGAGGGCGCGCAGAAGATGGCGGCGGCGTGCGGCTGCGCCTCGTCCTGCGCGGTGCATGGCCACGATCATGTCGCGGCGCTCGGCGCCAATGTCCCCGCCGCCGACGTCCAGAGCTTCTGGGGCGCCTTCGGCTGCGGCTGCTGGGCGGTCTGAGCGATGAGAACGCCCGCCCCCGCCTTCGTGGCCCGCCTGCTCGGCGACAATCGTTTCGCGGTCCTCGCCGCGACCCTGCTCACCCTGCCCTATTGGACGAGCGGCATCGCCAAGCTGTTCGACCTTGGCGGGGCGCTCGGCGAAGCCCGGCATTTCGGGCTGGAGCCTGCCGCGCTCACCGTCGCGGCGACGATCCTCGTCCAGATCGGCGGGTCGCTGGCGATCATCCTCGGACGGCGCGCGTGGCTCGGCGCGGGCGCGCTCGGCGTCTTCACAGCCGTCGCGACGCTGATCGCGCACCCCTTCTGGCAGGTCGCCGATCCGATGGCGCGCTTTCACGAGCGCAACACCTTCCTCGAACATGTCGGGCTGATCGGCGGGCTGATGCTCGCCGCGATCCTGCGCGAGCGCAGGGCGTGACCGCCACCACCCCTGCAGCCGAACGCCCGCTCGCCAGCCCGATGTTCCGCGCGCTGTGGATCGCCACCATCGTCTCCAACGTCGGCACCTGGATGCACGATGTCGGCGCGGGCTGGCTGATGACCTCGCTGTCGCCCGATCCGCTGATGGTGGCGCTGGTGCAGGCCGCGACGACCTTTCCGATGTTTGCGCTCGCGCTCCCCGCCGGGGCGCTCGCCGACATCGTCGACCGCCGCCGCCTGCTGATCGGCGCGCAGCTGTTCGGGCTCGCCGGTGCGGCCGGGCTCGCCGCGATCACGCTGGCGGGCTTCACCACCGCCTGGGTGCTGCTGGCCTTCACCGCGCTGATCGCGGTCGGCGCCGCTTTCTCCGCGCCCGCCTTTCAGGCGATCGTTCCCGAACTGGTGCCGCCGAAAGCGCTGCAACAGGCGGTCGCGCTCAACTCGCTCGGCGTCAACATCGCGCGGGCGATCGGCCCCGCATTGGGCGGCGTCATCATCGCCGCTTCGGGACCCGCCGCCGTCTTCGCGGTGAACGCGCTGTCGGTCGTCGGCGTCATCATCGTGCTGTTCCGCTGGCGCCGCGCGGCCCCCGACCGCCACCTCCCCGCCGAGCATATGGTCGGCGCGATGCGCGCGGGGCTGCGCTATGCGATGCGCGCGCCCGAACTGCAGGTCGTGCTGATCCGTTCGGTCGGCTTCTTCGTCTTTGCCAGCGGCCTGTGGGCGCTGCTGCCGATCATCGCGCGCGGCGACCTCGGGCTTGGCCCGGCGGGCTATGGCGGGCTGCTGACCTTCATGGGGCTCGGCGCGATCGGCGGCGCCATACTGATGCCGAAACTGCGCGGACGGATGGGCGCCAATGCGATCACGCTGGCCGCCTCGATCCTGCTCGCCGCGGCGATGGCCGCGCTGTCGCTGGCGGGCAGCTTCTGGACGGCATCGGCGGCGCTGTTCGTCGCGGGTCTCGCGTGGATCGCGATGATGGCCTCGCTCAACGGCGGCGCGCAGGCGACCTCGCCCGGCTGGGTCAAGGCGCGCGCGCTCGCCATCTATCTGCTCGTCTTTCAGGGGTCGATGGCCGGCGGATCGACCTTGTGGGGGTCGGTCGCCTCGCGCATCGGCGTACCCTCGACCCTGCTCGTCGCGGCGGCGCTCCTCGCGCTCGCCGGGCTGGCGCTCGCCTGGCGCTTCCCGCTCGACAAGGCGAGCACGCTCGACCTCGCGCCCTCGGCGCATTGGCCGGCCCCGATCGTCGATGGCGATATCGAGCATGACAGCGGTCCGGTGCTGGTGACGGTCGAATATCGCATCGACCCGGCGCAGGTGCCCGCCTTCTTCGCCGAAATGCAGAAGATGCGCCGCATCCGCCGCCGCGACGGCGCGATCCACTGGGGCATTTACGAGGATACCGCCGTCCCCGGCACGGTGATCGAAAGCTTCACCGTCGAAAGCTGGCTCGAACATCTGCGCCAGCACGACCGCGTGACCAACGCCGACCGGGTGCAGCAGGAGGCGCTGCGCGCTTTCCAGGCCGGCGACGCAGCTCCGGTTGTGCGCCACTTCGTCACGCGCCGCTGATGCGGGCGCTCGCCCTCCTCGCTGCGCTGCTCCCCGTCGCCGCGCCCGCGCAGGAGGCCGGGCAGACCAACCTTCGCTATGACGAGGACTGGTCCGTCTTGTCCGACGCCCCGCGCGAGGGCTGGCACGCGGCGAAATATCTTCCGCTCGCGACGGACGGCTCCGCCTATCTCACGCTCGGCGGCGAGGCGCGGGTCCGGTTCGAGGGGTTCGACGACAATCTGTGGGGCGACCCGCCCGCCCCCGACGACGGCTATCTCTGGCTGCGCGTTATGCCGCACGCCGACCTTCACGCCGGTCCGGCGCGTGTCTTCGTCCAGGGCATCGCGGGCTATGCGCGCGGGGTCGGCGCAGGCAAAGGCCCCGCGGATGAAACCGGGATCGACCTGCTGCAGGCCTTCGCCGATATCCGCATTCCGCTGGGCGGCAATGCCGGTCTGACGCTGCGCGGTGGCCGCGAGCTCGTCGCGCTGGGGTCGGAACGGCTCGTCGGCATCCGCTATGGCCCGAACATTCCGCAGGCCTTCGACGGCGTGCGCGCCATCGCCGACCATGGCCCCCTGCGCATCGACGCCTTTCACCTGCGTCCCGTCGCGGTCGGAGGCAGCGATTTCGACGACCGGACGTCGAGGACGCGGCGTCTGGACGGCGTCTATACGACCATTGCCGCTACGAAAAGCATCGGCGTCGACGCCTATTGGCTCGGCTATGAAAATGACGAGGCCCGCTTCGCCGGTCGCACCGGGCGCGAGGCGCGCGACACCCTCGGCCTGCGCTTCTTCGGAAAGCACGGCGACCTCGGCTGGAACTGGGAGGCGATGCTCCAGCGCGGCCGTTTCGACGGCGACCGCATCCGCGCCTGGTCGTTTGCTACCGAAACCGCATGGAGCTTCCCGGGGACGCCGCTCAAACCGCGCCTGCGCCTCCGCGCCAATATCGCGAGCGGTGACCGCGATCCCGGCGACGGCAGGCTCGGCACCTTCAACGCCCTCTTTCCCAAAGGCAAATATTTCGGCGAACTGTCGCCGATCGGGCCGCGCAACGTCGTGAACCTCCACCCCAGCGTCGATTTCGATCTGGGCAAGGGCGTCACGGTCGAACTGGTCGCCGCGCGCTTCTGGCGCGAACGCCGCGGCGACGGCATCTACGACATTCCCGGCGGCCTCATCCGTCCCGCCGGCGGCAGCGACGCGCGGCACATCGGCGACCAGATCGAGATTTCGGCGGGCTGGCAGGCGAGCCCTCTCCTCTCCTTCACCGCTTCGCTCTCCGCCTTCCGCCCCGGCGCCTATATCCGCGACACGGGGCCCGCGCGCGCCATCCACATGGTCGGCGCCGAAGCGATGCTGAAGCTCTAGAGGTCGATCATGCCGGCGATCTCGGCATCGTGGCGCCCGAGTTCGACAAACTGTTCGAGCAGCCACGACGCCGCCGGCCCCGGCGGCGTGTCGCGACGCCACACGCCCGCAAAGCGATAGGTGCCGCCCGGATGATCGGGCATCGCGAGTTGCACCAGCGTTCCCGCGACCAGATCGGGTTCGATCATCGGCAGCGGCATATTGCCCCACCCGATTCCTTCGCGCAGCAGCGCATGTTTCGCGCCGAGGTCGGCGAGGCGCCAGGTCTTCGGACTCATCACCGAATAGTCGCGCCCTTCGGTAAAGCGCGAGCGGTCGGTGAGCACGAGCTGCGTATAGTCGCGCCCCGCACCCGGCGGGATGCGCTCCATCCGGCCGAGCGGATGGTCGGGCGCAGCAACCGGCACCAGCGGGATCGACCCCGCGGCGACACATTCGACGCCGTCCACTCCTGCCGCCAACGGCCCCGATATGCCGAGGATCGCCCGGCGGTCGAGCACCATCGCGGTGATCGCGCCGAGCGCCTCGACATGAAGACGAAGCTGCACGGTCGGAAATTCGACGGCGAAGGCCCGCAGCACTTTTCCCAATCGTTCGGAAGGCAGCATCACATCGACCGCCAGGTCCAGCTCGGCTTCCAGCCCGTCGAGCATCCCTTTCACCTTGGCGCGCAGGCCATCGATCCCCTGCGAAATCGCACGCACCTCGGCGAGCAGCGCCCGGCCCGCGACGGTGAGCTGCGGTTTGCGCGTCCCCTCGCGCTCGAACAAGGTCAGTCCGAGCTGCGCTTCGAGATTGGCGATCCCATAGCTGATGACCGACACGGCGCGATTGAGCCGGCGGCCCGCCGCGGCAAAGCTGCCCGTATCGACGATCGCGAGAAAGATGCGAAGCTGATCGAGGGTCGGGGTTCCGGGGTTGCTCACTTTTCGATTTCCTCGAACGTTTCGATGAAATTTATCCCACTCAAACCACAGACCCGCAATCCCTAAATCGCCTCCAACGGCGGCCTTTCCGGCCCGCCATCGGAGACAAATCATGATCGAACTTCGCCCTTTCGACAGCCTCGGCGGCGCCAACCACGGCTGGCTCGACGCCAAGCATCACTTTTCCTTCGCGGGCTATCACGATCCCGCCCGCACCAGCTGGGGCAATCTGCGCGTCTGGAACGACGACACGATCCAGCCGCAGACCGGCTTTCCGCCGCACCCGCACCGCGACATGGAAATCATCACCTATGTCCGCGAAGGCGCGATCACGCACCAAGACAATCTGGGCAACAAGGGCCGCACCGAAGCGGGCGACGTCCAGGTGATGAGCGCGGGCACCGGCATCCGTCATTCGGAATATAATCTGGAGGATGTCACGACGAAGATCTTCCAGATCTGGATCATCCCGACCCGCGACGGCGAAGCGCCGCAGTGGGGCGCCAAGCCCTTCCCCAAGGGCGAACGGTCGGGCAAGTTCGTGACGCTCGCCTCGGGCTACGACAATGACAATGACGCGCTGCCGATCCGCACGGACGCGCGCGTCGTCGGCGCGACGCTCCGCGCGGGCGAGACGGCGGAATATCCGCTGGGCAAGGACCGCAAGGCCTATCTCGTCCCGGCCAAGGGCGCGGTGCAGATCGACGACATCCGCGTCAACGCCCGTGACGGCGCCGCGATCAGCGACATCGACGTGCTGCGCGTCACCGCGATCGAGGACAGCGAGATCGTCCTCGTCGACGCCGCCTGACCGAAAACCGGATCGCCGCCTTCCCGCGGGAAGGCGGCGATCCGGTCGACAGGCTGAAGGCCGCGATCGCCGGCTGAACCAAAGACGGGGGCGGCCTTTGCCGACCCCGTCTTTCCCGCAGCGCCCGCGGCCGAGCAAGCCCCGCGCGGGGCAAGGTCACCGCGGCGATGCCGCGCGCGGCCATCGGATCTGGCGACCTACCCATGCGGCGTCTCGCCAGCCGGCGCGGCCGCATCGGTCGGTGCGGGCTGCTGGTCTGCCGGCGGGCTTTGCTCGGCCGGAGCCGGATCGGCGGCGGGAGCGGTGGGCTGCGTAACTGCGTCGGGAGCGGCGGGCGCTTCCTGGGCCTGGACTTGCGAGATCAGGCCGACCGCGGCGAACGTGGTATGAAACAGTCGATGATTGCGACGCACATGGTTCTACTCCTGAAGTTTCAGAGGCAAGACATCCGGTCCCTGGCGGGAAGATCGGCGCACAATGGGACGTCGGCGCCATCCTGACGCAACAGGCACCCGCCCGACGGGGTTATGGATGCTTTGAAGGAGGGCCAATCCGCCCTGCGCCGAGCATCACCGCCGGGCGATGAACGTCACGTCGAAGACGCCGGAACCGGTCGGGTCAGCCGCCAGGCGGCGGCGAGGCCCGACAAGGTCAGGGCGGTCATCGCGGTCGAACCCACGGCCAATGCCAGCCGCGCCGGCAAGGGCCCGGCGACGCGGTGCGGGATCACCCATGCCTGTCTCCACTTCGCCCCGGCGCTCGCCGGCCCCGACGATCTCGACCTTGTCCGCACCGAGCGCCCCGCGGCGCGCGGAACCTCGTGCTGGCTGCAGCGCACCGCGCGATACCGCCTTCCCGCGCTCGACGGGATCCCGATCCCGATCGCGACGGGCGAGGTCTCCTATCACGCGGGGCAGGACTATTGCACCTCGGCCTTTCTGACCCAGGCGGGCGTCGCCAACGACTATGCCTATCTGCCCGAGCACGGAATCCGCGGAAACCGCCATATGCAGATGCTGGAGAAGAATAATCTGGAAATCGCCGCCTTCTACGAAGTGTGCTTCTCCGGCGGCTCCGATAGAGGCTTTGGTCGCGGAACCGGCCGAAGCGCGGCCGGTCCCGCGCCCGGTCATTTTCGCAGCGCGAGACGCATCGCAGCGCCGCCGCCGGGGGCGAGCCACAATTTGTAGCTGTCGCCCTTGCGCACGGTCACCGTTTCATAGGCGATCCGGTGGCGCGCATCGGTCAGATAGGTCGCACCCTCGCCGTCCTTGTAGATCGTCGCGGTGTAACTCTTGCCCGGTTCGAGGAAGTCGAACGACAGCGTCAGCGTGCGCGCGGTCGCGTCGTTGACCCCGCCGACATACCAGTCGGCGCTATTCCGGTCCTTGCGCGCGAAGATCGCATAGTCACCGACCGCGCCCGCGATCAGGCGGCTGTCGGACCAATCGGCGGGAACGACCTTGATGAATTCCAGCTCGCGCGGATATTTTTCGAGATTCTCGATGAAGTCCGCCGCCATCTGGATCGGCGAATAGAGGGCGAGGTAAAGGCCGAGCTGCTTCGCCCGCGTCGAGGCGAGCGGCGCATGGTTCGCGCCCTCGAGGCTGAGCACGCCGGGCGTGAAGTCCATCGGCCCCGACAGCATCCGCGTATAGACGAGCGTCGGTTCATGGTCCGGGCCGTTGGCGAAGGCACCCCAGGCATTATATTCCATGCCCCGGGCGCCTTCGCGTGCGACCCAGTTGGGATAGGTGCGGCGCAGGCCGGTGTCCTTCACCGGCTCGTGCGGATTGACCGCGACATGATATTTGGCCGCCGTCTCGACGACCTTCAGATGATGCTGCACCTGGCGCTGGCCGTCGTGCCATTCCATGCGCGTCGTGCCCGGCGTGTCGCCCGGCGCGATGATCCCGCCCGCGTCGGCGACATATCCGGTCTTGACCGTCCCGACGCCGAGCCGACCGTAGAGCTTCATCGCTTCTTCAAGCTGCGCTTCATACACCGCGATATTGCCGCCGGTCTCGTGATGGCCGATCAGTTGCACGCCCTTTTTCCGGGCGTAATCGGTCACGGCTTTGAGGTCGAAATCGGGGGTCGCCTCGGTAAAGCTGAATTCGTCGCCGTGGCCGAACCAGTTGCCGTTCCAGCCCTTGTTCCAGCCTTCGACGAGCACGCCGCCGAAGCCGTGCTTGGCCGCGAAGTCGATATATTGCTTCGTGCGTTCGGTCGTCGCGCCATGCTGCGGCCCTTCGGCCCAGCTCCAGTCGCCGCGGATCATGCCCCACCAGATACCGATATATTTCATCGGCTTGAACCAGCTCACATCGCCGAGCTTGTTCGGTTCGTTGAGGTTGAGTTCGAGATCGCTTTCGACCAGCCCCGCCGCATCGTCGGCGATGCGGATCGTCCGCCACGGCGTCGCGAACGGCAGGTCGCGGATCACGCGCGGCCCGCGCGACGAGGGCGACAGCGTGGCGCGGAATTTCCGTCCCTCAGCGCGCTTGAACCACATGCCCGCATAATCGACGAGCGCCGCCTCGTGGAACGCGAGGTGCGTGCCGTCGTCGAGGCGCATGGTGATCGGCGTGTGCGCGGTCGCAACGGCGTCGATCGGCGTTTCCTGATAATGCTGCTCGTAGCGGTTCCATTCGCCGCCGGTGATCCACCACGCGGTGCCCTTGGGCACGATATCGAATTCGGTGAACTCGTCGGCGATCTTCGCGGTCTTGAGCCCCGCCTGCTCGGGGAGCTCGTAGCGGAAGCCGATGCCATCGTCGAACAGGCGGAAACGCACATTCATCACATGGCCGCCCCAGCTGTCATTCTGGCGGAAGCGGACGAGCAGCTCATTGTGGTGATCGCGCACGAAGCGGCGTTCGCCCCACGGCTGTTCCCAGCGGCTGTCGGCGCTCTTGCGTTCGGCGCTTTCGATCGCAAAGCCGCGCTGGAGCCCGATGCCGTCGGTGAGCGCGAAGCCGAGCTTCGACGGCGCGATCAGCAGCTTGCCGCCGCGCGACAGCGACCAGGTCGGGCGCTGGTCGTTGTCGGTCGATACGGTCAGCACGATGCGGCCATCGGGCGACGTCGCGGTTTGTTCGGGCCGCGCCTCCTGCGCGAGGGCGGGCGCCGCTGCCAGAGCGAGCAGCGGGGCGGCGGCGAACAGGCGGTGCATCAATTTCTTCCTTCGAGTTTCAGCCAGAGGGCGCCGCAGGGCGGCAGTTGCGCCGGGTCGGCGCCGTTCAGCGCGGCGATCGGGGTGCCCGCGCCATGACGCGCGATGCCGATCGTTTCGCCACCGAGATTGAACAGGCAGCGGACATGCTCGCCGTCCGCGATGCGGTCGAAGCCGAGCAAATCGCCTTCGGCGATCCAGTGCGCGTCGCGCCCGAGCCGCAGCGCCGGATGCGCACCGCGCAGCGCGACGAGATGGCGGGTGAGGTTGAGCAGCGAGGCGGGGTCGTCCTGCTGGCGGTCGACCGCGAGCGCTCCATGCGCCGGGCCGAGCGGCAGCCAGGGCTCGGCGCTCGAGAAGCCGGCGTGGGCCTCGCCCGCCACCCAAGGCAGCGGGGTGCGTGCGCCGTCGCGCGAGAGCGTCAGCGGCCAGTTTTTCAGCGCTTCGGGGTCTTTCACCAGCTCAAAGGGAATCTCGACCTGGTCGAGCCCCAGCTCCTCGCCATTATAGAGGATGATGTTGCCGCGCAGCGCGCAGAGCAGCGCCATCTTCATCCGCGCGAAGGCCTGCGGATCGACACCCGCCGGCGTCCAGCGCGACACCGCGCGCGGCGCGTCGTGATTTTCGAACGCCCAGCTCGGCCAGCCGAGCCCCGGCGCGTCGGGCCATTGCTCGGCCGCTTCGCGCACCAGCTGCGGGGTCAGGCGGTCGGCATAGAGGAAGTCGAAGCCATAGGCGCTGTTGAGGCGGTGGTTGCCCGCGGTGAACAGCTTCATCTCGCGCACCGCATCGTCGCCGCCGACCTCTGCCACGGTGAAGCTGCCGTCATATTCGTCGGTCAGCGCGCGGATGCGTTCGAGGAACAGCGGAATGTCGGGGTGCGACTGGTTATAGATTTTCTGCTGGAAATCGAACGGCCGGGTGCGGACCTTGTTCGACGGCGGCGCGGGCGGATTGTCGCGAAATTCGGGGTCGTGCATCGAGAAGTTGATCGCGTCGATGCGGAACCCGTCGACGCCGCGGTCGAGCCAGAAGCGCACGACGCCGAGCAGCGCATCCTGCACCTCACGGTTGTGGACGTTGAGCTGCGGCTGCGAGCCGAGGAAATTGTGCATGAAATACTGGCCGCGCCGCGCGTCCCACGTCCACGCGGGGCCGCCGAACACCGACTGCCAGTTGGTCGGCGGCGATCCGTCGGGCTTGGCGTCGGCCCAGACATACCAGTCGGCTTTGTCGTTGTGCTTGCTCGAACGGCTCTCCGCGAACCATTTGTGCTGGTCGGAGGTGTGCGCGAAGACGAGGTCGGTCGTGACCTTCAGCCCCAGCGCATGCGCGCGCTGGGTCAGCGCGTCGAAATCGGCGAGGCTGCCGAAGATCGGATCGACATCGCAATAATCGGCGATGTCGTATCCGAAATCGTCCATCGGCGAGGGATAGAAGGGCGACAGCCAGATCGCGTCGACGCCGAGCGAGGCAATATAATCGAGCCGCGCGGTGATGCCGGCAAGGTCGCCGATCCCGTCGCCGTTCGAATCGGCGAAGCTGCGCGGATAGACCTGATAGATCACCGCACCCTTCCACCACGGCGCGTCGGCGGTGGCGGCGGCAGGGGTCGGGTCTTGTACGAGGGGCTGGTTCGTCGTCACGCCTGTCTTCGCTTATTCGCTGGCCTGGCAGATGGCGGTGCCGAAGGCGGGGAGGGAAAGATGGAGGCTGCCGGGAGCGGCGGGCGCCGCAGGGCAATCCCCGAGGAGCGCTGTAAAGCCCGCGCTTTTCATATCGGTGGCGATGTTGGCCGACAATGGGACTGCAGACGTATTGAACGCCAGCACCAGTTCGCGCCCACTGTCGGGATCGAAGCGCGAGACCGCGAGCAGCCCCGGCTTTTCGGAGAAAGCCCGGACTTTGGTCGCGCCGCGCAGCAAGGCCGGGGTCTTGCGCCTGATCTCCGCCAGCGCGGCGATATGGCGGTAGAGCGGGTGCGCGGTATCGAAATTGGCGCTGGCGGTCGTCGCGTCGCTGCCGATCAGGTCGTTGTCGTTATAGACCGCAACCTTGGAGGCAAACATGTCCTCGCGCGCGAGCTGGTCGTTGCCGTCCGAGACGAAGCCCTGTTCGTCGCCATAATAGATGGTCGGCACCCCGCGCAGCGTCAGCATCAGGCTGTGCCCCAGCATCAGACGCTGGAGAAGTTCGGCTTCGTTCGCATCGGAGTTCGCCTGCTTCACGAACATCGCGAAGCGGCCCATGTCGTGGTTGCCGAGGAAGGTCGGCAGGTCGAGCGCCGCCTTCGCCCCACCCTTGTAGAGCAGGTCGCCGTCGAACAGCCGCGCGAACTGGTCGGTGCCCTTCGTGCCGCTGACCGCGTCGATCGCGGCGCGCGCGAAGCCGAAATCGAGCACGGCGGGAAGCCCGGCCGCATGCGTGTGCCACGCGAGCGCGCCCGGATCGACCGCGTCGACATAGACCTCGCCGAAGATGTGGAAATTGGGGATACCGCGCGCCTTGGCGCGCGCCTGCATCGCGGGCACGAAGGCCTGCCAGAATTCGGGGTTCACATGCTTGGCGGTATCGATGCGGAAGCCGTCGATGCCGAATTCGTCGATCCAGCGGCCATAAATGTCGATAAAACCCTGGACGACCTCCGGATTTTCGGTCGCGAGATCGTCGAGCCCGGCGAAATCGCCGTAGAGCGCCGACTCGCCGACCCAGTCGCTGTTGCCGCGGTTGTGATAATAGATCGGGTCGTTCAGCCACGCCGGAACCTTTACCCGTTCCTCGCCCTTGGGCACCACGGGCGTGTAGGCGAAGGACGGATCGGTGAGCTTCGCCCAGTTTTCGGGGCTTGGGTCATGGTCGCCTGCGAAGCCGGGATTGACCGGCTTCCCCGTCACCCCGCCCGCCCGCGAATAGGGATAGTCGGCAAGGCCGCGATAGGAATAGCCGTCCGCCCCGCCCTCGCTGTAGCGGATGACGTCGGCGGTGTGGTTGGCGATGATGTCCATATAGACCTTCATGCCGCGCTGGTGCGCCGCGTCGACGAAGGCCTTGAACTCGGCGTTGGTCCCGAAATGCGGATCGACCTGCGTGAAGTCGGTCACCCAATAGCCGTGATAGCCTGCGCTCTCGTCACCCTTCGGGCCCTGCACCGGCTTGTTCTTGAAGATCGGCGCGAACCAGATCGCGGTCGCGCCGAGACCCTGGATATAATCGAGCCGCTTCGTCAGGCCGGCAAGATCGCCGCCGTGAAAAAAGCCCTTGGCAGCAGGGTCGTAGCCGGTCTTGAGCCGGTCGCCCTTCAGCCCGCCCAGATCATTCTTCGGATCGCCATTCTCGAAGCGGTCGGGAAGCACGAAATAGATGACATCGTCGCTCGCGGGCCGCGCGCGCGCCTCCTCCACCTGCGCAACGGCAGGAAGCGGCGCGAGCAAAAGCGCAAGCGGAGCAAGTCGGCGGATCATGCGGCTACTCCGGCGGGGCGGGTCGCGGCGAGGAAGGCGTCATAGCTTTCCATCTGCGCGACCTCGCGGTCGATCATCAGCGAAATGCCGGCGAGATATTGCGCCAGCTCGGCTTCGCCGATGCCGTCCGCGAGCGGGTGCCAGCGGCGCGGTTCGATCCCCTGCCCGACGAGCACCTGCAGCCAGCCTGACTCGGTGAACAGCTCTTCATGCTCGCGAAAGATCAGGCCCTGCGCGCGGAACAGCTCGATCTTCGCCGCCAGCGTGTCGGGCACCTCGACCGCCGCCCGGTCGCGCCAATATTGGGTGTCGGTGCGCGTCGTCGCCTTGAAGTGAAGGATGATGAAGTCGCGGATGCGCTCCCATTCGAAATCGCTCTGCCGGTTGAATTCGGCGGCAACGGCGGGGTCGGAAGCACCTGCCGGCAGCATTTTCAGCAGCCGTGAAATGCCCGCCTGGATCAGATGGATGCTCGTCGATTCGAGCGGTTCCATGAACCCGCTGGCCAACCCCAGCGCGACGACGTTGCGGTTCCAATGCTTGCGCCGCTTGCCGCTGGTGAAGCGCAACCGGTTTACCTCGGCCTGCGCCGGACCGTCGAGGTTTGCGAGCAGCGTCGCCTCCGCCTCGTCGTCGGAAATATGGTCCGAGCAATAGACATAGCCGTTGCCGATGCGATGCTGGAGCGGGATGCGCCATTGCCATCCCGCTTCGCGCGCGGTCGCGCCCGTCCAGGGAAGCAGCGGCGTGTCGCCATGCGCGCAAGGGACGGCGACCGCGCGATTGTTGAGCAGCCAGCGTGACCAGTCGTCATAACCGGTTGCGAGCGCGCCCTCGATCAGGAGGCCGCGAAAACCCGAACAGTCGATGAAGAAATCGCCGTCGAAGGCGCGGCCATCGTCCAGCGTCACGCCCGCCACATTGCCGCTGGCGCCGTCGAGCCGCACGTCGGCGACCTTGCCTTCGATCCTCTCGACCCCGCCCGCCTCGGCGCGGCGGCGGAGATAGGCGGCATAAAGCGCAGCGTCGAAATGATAGGCATAGGGCATTTCGAGCAGATAGGGCGAGGTGCGCGGCGCCCCGCGCTGCATCCGCCGGGCGTGGGCGGCCTGCTCGTTCAGCGAATAGCGTTCGAGGCCTTTCGCGACTCCCGCCGCGCGCGCGCGCAGCCAATAATGGTGGAAATCGAGAAGCCCCAGCCCGCGCCCGATCGCGCCGAAGGCGTGCATGTAGCGATGGCCGAGCCGGGTCCAGTCGCTGAACTCGATGCCCAGCTTGATCGTGCCTTGGGTCGCGGTCAGGAATTCATCCTCGTCGATCCCCAGCGCCTCGTTGAACAGGCGGATCTGCGGGATCGTCGCCTCGCCGACGCCGACGGTCGCGATCGCGTCCGACTCGACCAGCCGGATCGACCAGTTTTCGGGCAGGAAACGACGCAGGCACGCAGCGGCCATCCAGCCCGCCGTGCCTCCACCGATGATCATGATCCGCATGGGCTTCATTTGATCAACTTATGCCTCGCGGGACAACAAAAGTATGGGGGCGGCGCGACCCGGCCGCCCCCAAGAGGGAGGGTTCAGAATTTGAACGAGGCACCCGCGAGGAAGCGGCGGCCATAGGTCTGATAGTCGATCACGGCGCGGCTATCGCGCGGATCGTCGGTCACGAAGGGTTCGTCGGTCAGGTTCTGACCCTGCACGAAGATCGACAGGCCCTCGAGTGCGCTGCCCGGCTGGAAGTCGTAGCCGATCTGCGCATCGACGATCGTCTCCGCCCGCGCCCGGCGCCGCACCCGGTTGCCGCCGAAGCCCGACAGCTCGCCGATGAAGCTCGACCGGTAACGCGCGCTGACGCGGGCGTTGAAGCCCCATTTCTCGAAATAGGCGGTGCCGTTGGCGACCCATTTCGAATAGCCGGGGATATCCTCGGCGGGAGCGCCCGGAGTCGGTTCGATCTTGGTCTTGGTGTAGGAGACACCGCCCGTCACGCCGAAGCCGTCGAGCGCCGAAGTGAAGGTGCTGAAGGGCAGCGTGCCCGCGAATTCGGCGCCATAGATGCTGCCGCCCTCGCCGTTGATCGGGGCATTCACCGTGCCGAGATAGTTGACGATGATCGGCTGGCCGTTGGTGTCGTTGCCGACGGGCGCGATCGGATAGTTCGAGAAGTCGAACGGGATCGCCTGGTTATAGATGTAGCTCTTCAGGTCCTTGTAGAAGAGCTGCAGCGCGACATAGCCCGACGAGCCAAAATATTTCTCGACCGTCAGGTCGGCGGCGTTGGCGCGCCACGGACGCAGGTCGGGATTGCCCGTGTCGCCGCGCACGACCGCGCACTGGCGGCCGGTCGGGCAAACCATGCCGCCCGGATCGCCGACCGTCGTGCCATAGGACAGGCTGGCGCGCATGTCGTCGAGCCGCGGCCGGATGACCTCGCGCGCGAGGCCGACGCGGAAGACGAAATCGCTGGCGGTGCGCAGCGACAGGTTGAGGCTGGGCAGCACGTCGATATAGTCGGTGCTCTCGCGGCGCGGAATGCCCTGGATGTTCGGCGAGCCGTTGGGGTTGGTGCCGATGAAGGATGCGCTGGCGCCGTTCGAATTCTGGTCGGTGAAGATCGCCTGGACGCCGACATTGCCGGTCAGCACCGACGACCCCATTTCCTGATCGATATTCGCCTGGAAATAGGCGGTCATCAGCTTTTCGGAGACGTCATAGGCCTTGACCACCACGTCGCCATACGGGTTCGCGACGAGCTTGTAGATGCCCCCCGCGAGCAGGTCGCGCGGGTCGTAGCTGACGACCGGGCCGAGGCCGAGGTAGGACAGGTTCGTCGTGCCGAGGCGATATTGTTCGGGGATCGGCAGGCTGGTGAGGCCGTCGGTGTTGGCGACGAGGCCGACGAAGGCCTCGTCGGGCACCAGGCTCTTCTTGCGGTCGGTATAGTTCACGCCGACCTGCACCGATTTCAGGAAGCCTTCGAGCTCGCGTTCGACCTCGACGCGATACTGCCACAGCTCGTCCTTGACGATGCGGTTGTTGTAATAGCCGTCCTGACCGCCGCGAATGCGGTCGCCGTTGACCGCGGTCTGGTCGCCGCCCCAGCCGAGCGGGCTGGTGAGCTGGATCAGGCTGTAGTCGCCATAGTTGAGCGTCGGCGAAAAGACGGTGCCGTTCCGGTCGCTGGTGAAGCCGATCGTGTCGACCGCCCCGACCCCGCCGCCGCGGCCGGTGCCGGCATTGCTTTCGAGGATCAGCTCGTTGCGGTCGGTCTTCGACATGCTGATGTCGACATAGGCGTTCCAGCCGTCGTCGCCCTGCCACTTGTTGTTCCAGCCGAAGCTGTAGAGCTTGGCCTTGCGCTCGAACACGTCGTTGCGGACGACACCTTCGACATTGGTGAAGGTGCCCGCGCGGGCGAAGACATATTCGCCGCTGTCGTCGATGTCGGTGACCGTGACGCCGGCGCCGCCGAAAGCGAGCGGCAGTTCGATGCCGCGCTTGATCTGGTCGTCCTTGAAGTCCGAATAGAAGGCATCGAAGGTCGAGGTGAAATTGGGGCTCGGCTGCCACTGCAGCGTGCCCTGGAGGCCGAGACGCTTGAGCTGGGTCGAGGTCGCATAGCTCTTCGACCCGCCGATGACGACCGGGTTCGCCGCGGTGCCGTCGCCGGCATAACCCCAGGCGTTGAATTCCTGAATCTGATAGGGTTCGTCGAGATAGGAGGCGGCGAGCGCGATGCCGATCGTGTCGTTGGCGAACTGGTCGACATAGCTGCCGTTGACGCGATAGCCATATTTGTTCGAGCCGGCGTTGAGCTTGCCGAGATCGGCCCAGACGCCGCGCCCGCCGATCGAAATCACGCGCTTGCCATAATCGAGCGGGCGGATCGTCCGCATGTCGACGGTGCCCGACAGGCCCTGGCCGATGATCGAGGCCATCGGCGATTTATAGACGAGCACCTGGCTCACCACTTCGCTCGGATATTGGTCATATTCGACGGCGCGATTGTCGCCGGTCGAGGTCTGTTCGCGCCCGTTGAGCAGCGTCGTCGAGAAGTCGGGGGCGAAGCCGCGGATCGAGATCGAGTTCGAACGGCCCGAGACGCGCTGCGAGGTCAGGCCCGGCAGACGCGCGATCGCCTCGGCGATCGAGGCGTCGGGCAGCTTGCCGATATCCTCGGCCGACACCGATTCGACGACCTGGTCGCGGGTCTTCTTGGCGTTGACGGCGCTCTGCAGGCTGGCGCGGAAGCCGGTGACGACGATGTCGCCCTCGCCGCCCGCTTCGTCGACCGGCGCGGCACTTTCGTCCTGCGCCATCGCCGCGGTCGGCGCAAAGGCGATCGAGGCAAGGCCGAGCGCAAATACGCTGGCGCCCCGGCGAAGGCTGATGATGTTGGTCATATCGGTTCCCCTGGCTTCGACGGGCTTGCACGCCATGCGACAGGGGGGAGCGGCTGCGGACCGCTTATATCCTCTCCGACGCGTGGGGTGATCCCATCTTTCGTCCCCGCAATTGAAACCAATCGGCGGCGACGGCCATAGGGTATACGTATACGCATATTATGCGCGCCGCGCTGCTGTCGCCCAAAAACCACAGCGCCGCGCCGCGGGAATCGCGTTACGGAAGTCTTGTGCAAATTCTTGGCACGGGCCCGGCCAGCGGCTAGTCTGGCCGGTGCAGGGGCCAGCGATAAGGCGCCGCGACGGGGAGAAAATCATGGGCCGACTGCCCTCCGCCAAGCCGACGAGTTTCGACATCGCCTATCTCGCCGGCGTATCCCAGCCGACCGTGTCGCGCGCGCTGCGCGGCAGCAAGTCGGTCAGCGCCGCGACCCGCGCCAATATCGAGCGCATCGCGCGCGAGCTCAACTATACGGTCGATAAAAACGCCTCGAGCCTGCGTTCGCAGCGCACCCACACGCTCGCCCTCCTCTTCTTCGAGGACCCGACGCCCGACGAGTCGATGATCAACCCTTTCTTCCTGTCGATGCTGGGGTCGATCACGCGCGAATGCGCGCTGCGCGGATATGATCTGCTGATCAGCTTCCAGCAGATGCACAACGACTGGCACGTCGCCTATCAGGACAGCCATCGTTCGGACGGGATCATCCTGCTCGGCTATGGCGATTACCAGCTCTATCGCACCAAGCTCGAGCATCTGGTCGAGATGGGGACGAAATTCGTCCGCTGGGGCTCGGTGTCGGACGATAGCATCGGCCTCACTGTCGGGTCGGACAATATCGGCGCGGGCGAGCAGGCGGGCGCACATCTGGTCGAGATCGGCCGCAAGCGCATCGCCTTCCTCGGCGACGCGTCGGACCATGCGCCCGAATTCCAGGACCGCTACGCCGGCCTTTGCCGGGCGATGTCCGCCGTCGGGATCGCGCCCGACGCGGCGCTGCAGCGCGATGCCGTCTCGTCGGAGGAATCGGGCTATTCCGCCGCGCGGTCACTGCTCGCGGGCGGCACACGCTTCGACGCCATCTTTGCGGCGAGCGACCTGATCGCGATCGGCGCGATGCGCGCGCTCACCGAAGCGGGTCTCCGGCTGCCGCAGGATGTCGCGATCATCGGCTTCGACGACATTCCGGCCGCCAGCCTGACCTCGCCGACGCTGACGACGGTGATGCAGGATCTGAAGGGCGCGGGTTCGCTGCTCGTCGACGCGCTCCTGTCGAGCATCGACGATGCACCGGTTACGCGCACCGTGCTGCCGACGCGGCTGATCCGGCGGCAGAGCACGGCGGTCTGACGATCACGTATTCGTATACGTAGCGCGCCCGTGCTTGCTCTGGCGCACAGGCGCTGCAAGACATCGGCCGAGAGCAGAGCCGCCGGACGGCCGCAAGGGAGAGACGCGATGGACAAGCCGCGGCAGGGTTTCGCAGGCCTGTGGAATATCAGCTTCGGCTTTTTCGGCATCCAGATCGGCTTCGCGCTGCAGAATGCGAACATGAGCCGCATCTTCCAGTCGCTGGGCGAGGATATCGAGAAATTGCCCGGCCTGTGGGTCGCCGCGCCGCTGACCGGGCTGCTCGTCCAGCCGGTCATCGGCCATATGAGCGACCGCACCTGGCTCGGCCGCCTCGGTCGCCGCCGTCCCTATTTTCTCGCCGGCGCGATTCTTGCCGCGATCGCGCTGTTCGTGATGCCCGAAAGCCCGGCGATCTGGTTCGCGGCGATGATGCTGTGGATCCTCGACGCCTCGCTCAACATCTCGATGGAGCCGTTCCGCGCCTTTGTCGGCGACATGCTGGGCAAGGACCAGCATAGCGTCGGCTATGCGGTGCAGACCGCCTTCATCGGCGCGGGCGCGGTCGTCGGATCGCTGTTTCCGGCGCTGATGGAGGCGATGGGCGTCGCCAATGTCGCGCCGCCGGGGCAGATTCCCGACACCGTCCGCTACGCCTTCTGGTTCGGCGGGATCGCGCTGTTCCTGGCGGTGCTGTGGACCATCGTCACGACGCAGGAATATGACCCGCAGCAGATGGCGGCGTTCGAACCCGCCGGGGCGGACGCGGCCCTCGCCCCGCGCGCGCTGGCGGAGCACAGCTATGCGGGCAGTTTCGGCTGGATCGCGGCGGGGGTTGTCGTCATCCTGATCCAGGTCGAACTTGCATTGCTGCGCGAAGTGTTGCTGCTCGGCGCGCTGCTGATCGGTTACGGCCTCGCGAACCTTGTCGCCATCGCGCTCGCGCGGCGCGGCAGGGAAAGGAATATGCTGGCGAGCATCGTCGGGGACTTCGCGGGAATGCCGCTGCTGATGAAGCGTCTCGCGCTCGTGCAATTCTTCACCTGGTCGGCGCTGTTCATCATGTGGATCAACACGACGCCGATCGTCGCCCAATATCATTTCGGCACGACCGACGCCGCGAGCGCGGCCTATCAGGCGGCGGGCAACTGGGTCGGCGAGCTGTTCGCCATCTATAACGCCGTCGCCGCCGTCTCCGCGCTGACCCTGCTGCCGTGGCTGTCGCGACGGCTGGGCCAGGCGCGAACGCACATGGTCGGGCTCGCCTGCGGCGCGATCGGCTATGCCAGCTTCTTCTGGCTGCGCGATCCGACCCATCTGATCGTCAGCGAGATCTTCATCGGCATCTTCTGGGCCTCGGTCCTCGCCATGCCCTATGCGATCCTCGCGTCGAGCCTGCCGCAGGCGAAGCTCGGCATCTATATGGGTCTGTTCAACATCTTCGTCGTGATCCCGCAATTGCTGGTCGCGACCGTCATGGGGTCGATCATGAAGGCGTTCTTCCCCGCCGAACCCATCTATACCATGGCGTTCGCCGCAGCGGCGCTGCTGTTCGCGCTGCTCGCCATGACGCGCGTCGAAGAGGCTGTGTCGGCGCCGTCGATACGGTAAGAGACGCCATGAGCACGCTTCCGACTCGTTACCGCCGGTGGAGCGCATGACCCCCTGCCCGGCCTGACGCACGATGGCGGACTATGTCTTCAAGCCGCACGAGCGGCCGACCTTGCCGGGATCGCCGGCCAATCCCGACCACCCGACCCCGCGCATGGTGCGCCACTTCCTGATCGGCTGTCTGATCGGGATCACCGGCGGGCTCGGCAATGCGCTCGTCACGGTCAACCTCAACTTCGCGCAGGGCACGCTCGGCCTCAACAGCGACGAGGCGGCTTGGCTCACCGCCGCCTATTTCATGACCAACGTCACGGCGAACCTGCTGCTCGTCAAATATCGCCAGCAATTCGGGTTGCAGCCGTTCATCCGCTACACGCTCGTCGCCTATGCGGTGACGACGCTGATGCACCTGTTCATCCACGATTTCTGGACCTCGGTCGCGGTGCGGGCGATGAGCGGCGTCGCGGCGAGCGGCCTGTCGACGCTCACCATCCTCTATTTCTTCCAGGCCCTGCCCGCGCCGAAGCGGCTCGCCGCGGTGATGATCGGCATCTGCATCCCCCAGCTCGCGACGCCGCTCGCGCGCGTGCTGTCGCCGGGACTGCTGATCTGGGGCGACTGGCACAATCTCTATTGGTTCGAGTTGGGGCTGGCGCTGGCGACGCTGGCCGCGGTGATGGCGCAGCCGCTGCCCCCCAGCGAGCGCGAGAAAGTGTTCGAATCGCTCGACTTCCTGACGTTTTTCCTGCTCGCGCCGGGGCTGTGGCTGCTGATCGCGGTGCTGTCGCAGGGGCGCATCCAATGGTGGGCCGAGCGCGCCTGGATGGGCTGGGCGCTCGTCGGCAGCATCGCGCTGATCGCCGCCGCGGTACTCGTCGAGCATCATCGGCGGAACCCGCTGATCAACACGCGCTGGCTCGGCACCCGCGAGATGCTGCGCTTGTTCGCCGTCGCGGCGTCGGTGCGCATCCTGCTGTCCGAACAGGCCTTCGGATCGGTCGGTTTCCTGTCCGTCGTCGGGATGATCAACGACCAGATGGTGACGCTGAACCTGATCGTCGTCTTCGCATCGATCGCCGGCCTCGCGACCGCGGTGCTGACCTTTCGCCCCGACAATCTGTCGCGCCCGATCATCATCGCCGTTGTCCTGATCGTCATCGGATCGTTCCTGGACGCGCATTCGAACAATCTGACCCGCCCGGCCCAGTTCTATCTCAGCCAGGCGCTGATCGGCTTCGCCTCGCTGCTGTTCCTCGCGCAGGCGATGGTCATCGGCATCGCGCGCACCCTGCTCGCGGGCGGCAAGAATTTCATCAGCTTCGTCGTGCTGTTCAGCATGAGCCAGAGCCTCGGCGGGCTGGCCGGAGGCACATTGCTCGGTACCTTCCAGACGGTGCGCGAAAAATATCATTCGCACGAACTGGTCCAGAATATCGCGACCGCCGATCCGCTGGTCACGACGCGGATCGGCGCGGGCAGCCGGGTGGTGGCGGGGACGATCGGCGATCCCGTGCTGCGCAATGCCGAAGGCGCGGCACTGCTCAGCCGGCAGGTGACGCGCGAGGCCAATATCCTTGCCTATAACGATGTTTTTCTGCTGGTGGGCGTGCTGGCGATTCTGACGACGGGATGGGGGTTCATGATCTCCTGGTCGATCCGCCGCCGCGGCGAACCGTCGCCGGTCATCCTGTTGATCCGGCATCTGCAGGCGCAGGCTCAAAAGGGGCAATAGAATGAGTGAAGAGCCGGAAGCGAACGCGCCGAAACCCGCACCCGAAAGCGGAGCGCCCGCACCCGCAGTGCCGTCCCCCGACGCCGCAGCCTCCCCCGCGCCCGATCCGCAGATCGACGCGCCGCCCTCCGGCTGGCGGCCGCCGGACAAGACGCGCACGACGGTGATCGTCATCGTCGTGGCGGCGCTCGCGGCGATCCTTGCCGTCCTCTATTCGTGGCAGCTCCCGCCTTTTTCAGGCGGCGCCGAACGGACCGACAACGCCTATGTGCGCGGACGCGTCACGATCGTCAGCCCGCAAGTCAGCGGTTATGTCACGCGCGTCCTGGTCCAGGATTTCGCCGAGGTAAAGGCGGGCCAGACGCTCGCGACGATCGACGACCGCATCTATCGCGCGCGCGTCGCGCAGGCCGAGGCGAATGTCGCGGCGCAGGAGGCGGCACTCGCCAATTCGACGCAGGCGCAGCGCTCGCGCGAGGTCGCAACCGACAGCCAGAATGCCGGCATCGCCAATGCCCAGGCACAGCTCACACGCGCCGAGGCCGACATGCGCCGCGCGCGCACGCTCGTCGCCGACGGTTCGATCTCCACCCGCGAATTCGACCAGACACGCGCGGCGCTGCTCGCCGCACAGGCAGGCCTGCAACAGGCGCGCGCCAGCCGTGCGATCGGCACGCAGGACGTCCGCACCGTCGTCGTCGGGCGCGGCGGACTCGAAGCCGCAGTGGCGTCGGCAAAGGCGCAGCTTCGCCTGGCGCAGATCGACCTCGACAACACGATCATCCGCGCCCCCGCCGACGGCCAGCTGTCCGAAATCGGCGTGCGCCAGGGCGCCTATGTGACCGCGGGAACGCAGCTGCTGTCGGTCGTCCCGCACCATGTCTGGGTGATCGCGAACTTCAAGGAAGCGCAGACCGGCGACATGGTGATCGGTCAGCGGGCGCGCTTCAGCGTCGATGCGCTCGGCGGCGCCGAACTGACCGGGCGGGTCGAGAATCTCTCGCCCGCCGCCGGGTCCGAATTCGCGGTGCTGAAAGCCGACAATGCGACCGGCAATTTCGTCAAGGTGGCGCAGCGGATCGCCGTCCGCATCGCGATCGACAAGGACCAGCCGCTGGCAAGGCGGCTGCGGCCCGGCATGTCGGTCGAGGTTCGGGTCGACACGAGCGGCAGGCCGCGGCGGTGAAAATGACGCGCCTCTTGCCGGTGTCGTTGCTCGCGGCGTCGATCGCCGCCTGTGCGGGGCCGCATGTCGGGACGAAGGACGTGGCGCCCGTCGCACCGCCCCCCGCCTGGCGGACGGACATCGACGCCGCTGCGCCGCTGCAACGCGACTGGTGGCAGTCGTTCGGTGACCCGGCGCTCACGGCGCTGGTCGAAAGGGCGCTCGCGAACAACAGCGACATCGGCCTTGCCGCCGCGCGCGTCCGCGAAGCCCACGCCAATGTCGCGCTCGCGCGGGCGCAGACATTGCCGGCGATCGACGCGACGCTGGGCGGCGGCCGGTCGCGCTCGGTCAACGCCTTCGGCCAGCCGTCCGAACAGAGCTTTGCCCAGCCGCAGGTCCAGATCGCCTATGAGGTGGACCTGTTCGGCCGCTTGGCCGACCAGACCGCGGCCGCGCGCAACGCCTGGTTCGCCAGCGAGGCGGCGCATGACGCGGTGCAGCTGTCGGTCGCCGCCGCGGTGGCGGGCAATTATGTCACGCTGCGCGGCCTCGACGCGCGGCTGGACATCGCGCGCGCAACCGTGCTCGCGCGGTCGGAGTCGCTGCGGATCGCGAAATCGCGCGTCGGATCGGGCTATTCGCCCCGGCTCGAACTCGAACAGGCGCAGGCCGAATATGACGCGACCGCGCAGATCGTGCCGCAGATCGAACTGGCGATCGCGCGCACCGAAGATGCGCTGAGCCTGCTCGTCGGCGAAACGCCGCAAGCCGTCGGCCGCGGCGCCGCGCTCGACGATCTCGCCGTCCCCGCGGTTCCCGACGGCCTGCCGTCGGAGCTGCTGCGCCGCCGCCCCGACGTGGCGCAGGCCGAATATCAGCTCGCAGCGTCGGACAAGTCGCTCGCCGCGGCGCGCAAGCGTTTCCTGCCGCAGGTCCGGCTGACCGGCGCGGCGGGCGCGGCCTTTTCGACCCTGCTCGGCGATCCGATCTCGATCTGGTCGGTCGGCGGCAGCATATTGGCGCCGATCTTCCAGGGCGGCCGGCTGACCGCGCAGGCCGACGCCGCGGGGGCGCAGCGCGATCAGGCGGCCTTCGCCTATCGCCGCGCCGCGCTGACCGCCTTCCGCGAAGTCGAGGATGCGCTGGCGGCGGTGAAGCACATCGACGAACAGCTGCTGTTCGCCCGGTCGCAGCGCGACGCGCTGGCCGAGGGGCTGCGGCTCGCGACCAACCGCTATCGCGAGGGCTATTCGCCCTATCTCGAACAGCTCGATGCGCAGCGCGGGCTGCTCGGCGCCGAACTGTCGCTGATCCAGCTCCGCGCGGACGCGCTGGCGGCGCGCATCCAGCTGTTCCAGGCAATGGGCGGCGGCTGGGTCCGGTGCGGCACGACCGATGCGCCCTGCTCCGACGGCCCGGGTAGCTAGGCCGCCGCCTGATCTCCGATCAAGACGCTCGCCCGCCGTCGTCCCGGCGACGGCCAGGGTGACGAGAATGCGACCTATTTCCCCTGCGCCGCGAGCACGCGCAGCAGGTTGCCACTCCACATTTTCTCGATGTCGGCGTCGGAATAGCCCGCGGCCTTCAACCGCTCGGTGACCTTGGGCAGCGCCGAAATATCCTCGAAGCCCTTCAATCCGCCGCCGCCGTCCCAGTCGGCGCCGAAGCAGATATGGTCGACCCCGCCGACCGCGATCGCGCGCAGCACCATCGCCATATAGGCCTCGAAATCGGCCGCCCAGAGCGGCTCCTTCCGGTCGAGTTCGTGCCACCGGCGGTTGAGTTCGGCCTGTTCGGCGGGGCTCATCCGGCCGATCCGGTCATATTGGCCGAACAGGGCGCTGCGCGCGGGCGATATCGCCATGTCCGACAGAAAGACCGTTGTAAGGCACATAGCCCCGCCCTTCGCCGCGAGCGCCTTCAGCCGCCCCTCGTCGAGATTGCGCGGATGGTCGTGCGCCGAGCGCAGGCCCGAATGCGACAGCAGGATCGGATGTTCCGACAGCGCGAGCATCTGGTCGAACGCCGCATCGGAGGCATGGCTCGCGTCGATGACGATGCCGAGGCGGTTCATTTCCGCCACCCAGCGCCTGCCGAGCGGGCTGAGCCCTTGCCAGCGCGCCGCGCCGGTCGCGCTGTCGGCGAACTGGTTGGTCCGCGAATGGACGGGACCCGCCATACGCACGCCGCGGCCATAAAATTCCCGCAGCAGCGACAGGTCCTCGCCCAGCGGATAGCTGTTTTCCATCGACTTGAAAGCGATCAGCCTGCCGTCCGCGTTCAGCCGCACCGCATCGGCGGCGGTCAGCGCCGGGGCGATCCGGCCGGGATAGCGCGCGATGGTCCGGTCGATCAGATCGGAACGCGCCCGCGCAAAGGCCAGCGCATCGGCATAGCCCCGCGGCGTGAGCGGACCCTGCCGGGTGTAGATGACGAAAAATCCGCCATCGAGATGGCCGTCCTCCATCCGCGGGAGGTCGAGCTGGACCATATCGTCCGGTGGCGCGTGCCGATCGCCGAAGCTCCAGCCCGCGCGCTCGAAATGCAGCGGTGTGTCGAGGTGCGCGTCGAGCACGAGCATCCGGGTGTGCAACGGTACATCCGGTGCACCCGACTTGTCGTCCTCCGTCGAACAGGCGGCGAGCACGACGACCATCGGCAGGATCGCATGGCGCATCACCGCCCGGTCCCCCGCGCCGGGGGGAAAGGCGAGATCGCGACGATCCCGGCCGAGGCCGTCATAGCGTCGGCGCCCTAGGCAGCCGGCGCGCTGCTCCGCCGCGCGGCGCGATATCCGAAATAGAGGAAGGCGAGCAGCACGACGCCCTGCGCGGCCGCAAACGGGGGCTCGTTGCCGTTCGGCGCCAGCGCGTTGAGCGCCGGAATCTTGAGGAAGGATTGAACAACGAGGACGAAAACGTTGAGATAGAGCGCAAAGATCGCCGTCGCAGCATAGACGATCGCCCACCGCCCGCGCCGCGCAAAGCCGATCAGCGCCACCAGCGCCAGCGCGAGATCGGCGAGCGAGATATAGCCGACGATCTGCGCCGGGGTCAGCGTCGCGACGGGAAAGAGGAAACCGGTCGCGCTCGTCGCAATCGTCAGCACGAGAAAGACGGCATTCCACGCCGGAAGCCAGCGGCCGCGCAGCAGCGCGACGAACCAGACGAGGCCGGCGGCGATGCCGCCAAGGCTGATCGCGATATGCAGGGTGGTGAAATCGGGAATCGAAAGACCGAGGATCATCGTCTGTCTCCTGGTGGAATGCGCCGATCCTAAGCGGTTTCGGCGTATGATGCGAGGGCCGCGAGCAGTTCGGCCGTCGTGACAATAGCGTGGGCGAAGGTCGGGCCGTTGATGTCGTGGGCGCAGCGCATTGCCTCGGCGCTCGCGGCGGCGGTCGCGTCGCGGACCAGCGTCACATGATAGCCGAGTTCGACGGCATATTTTCCTGTGCTTTCAAGGCAGGTGTTGGCGATCAGCCCAATCAGGATGACGTGGGTGACGCCCTTCTGCTTGAGCAAAGTGTCGAGGTTGGTGCCGGCGAAGCCGCTCGATCCCCAATGTTCGGTCGCGACGAGGTCGCCGTCCTGCGGCGCGAAGTCGGGATACCATTCGCCGCCCTTGCTGCCGACCGCGAAAATCTGGCGATCATAGCCGGCGACCATATAGGGGTTCGGATGATCCCAACCGTCGAGGTCGCCGGGTTTCCAGCGATGATGCGGCACGATCACGACCCGGATGCCCGCGGCGCGGACGGCGGCGGTCACCGCCTTCAGATTGGTATGCAGACCGACCCCGGCCGCCACCTTCGCGACGAGTGGCCAGAGCTTGCCGTCCTCGGCGAGGAAATCATTATAGGGATCGACGAACAGCAAGGCGGTGCGGGCGGGGTCATGGGCCGTCACGGTCATTCTCCTGCTTCGGCCGGTGCCGAATTCGGCCGCGATCATGCGCGCCCTGCCCGGGGCGACCAATCGTCCAGGGATTTACGCCGCCCATACCTTGATATGAGCGCGCCGGCGCTCAGCCGGCGCTCAGCCCTCGGTCGCCACGGGCAGCGTGAAGGCGAAGCGCGCCCCGCCACCGACCCGATTGCGCGCCTCGATCTGCCCGCCATGCGCCTCGACGATCGAACGGCACATCGCAAGTCCGATACCCATGCCGCCCGACTTGGTGCTGAAAAAGCTGTCGAAAATCCTGGGCAGATCATCGGGCGCGATGCCCGGGCCGCTGTCGTCGACGCGCACCGCGAGCATGCCCGCATCGTCGACCCAGGTCGCCAGCACGAGGCGCCGCGGCCCGTCCTGCGCCGTCATCGCATGGACGGCATTGATCGCCAGATTGACGATGACCTGTTGCAGCTGGACGCAATCGGCGACGACCGGGGGCAGATCGGGCGCGAGGTCGAGAAGCAGTTCGACCTGGTACGCGTCGATTTCGTGGCGCAGCAGGGCCGCGGCGTCGGCGACGAGCGGATTGAGCGCGACGATCGCCTGTTCGGGCGCGTGATTGGCCGCCATCGTCCGTATCCGCGCAATGATGTCGGCGGCGCGGCGCGCGTCGGCGACGATCCGGCTGGTCAGCGACTGCACCTCGCCGACGTCGGGCGTCGCACGGTCGAGCCAGCGCAGGCCGGCCTCGCCGTTGGTCGCGATCGCCGCAAGCGGCTGGTTGATTTCATGCGCGATCGACGCGGTGAGCTCGCCCAGCATCGACACGCGCGACGCATGGGCGAAATCGGCCTGCACCTGCCGCAATTCGCGCTCGGCGCGCTTCCGTTCGGAAATGTCGATCACGCCGATCACCAGCGACCCCTTGCCCATCGTGTCGGGCGGAAAGCTTGCGGTGAACAGCGCGTCGAATTCGCGCCCGTCGATCGCGCGGAGGCGCGTTTCGGTGGCATAATTCGCCTTGCCCGCCATGCCCGCGAGGATGCCGTCGGTGAACACATGCTCGCTCCCCTTCGCCCAGAAGGGTTCGAGGTCGCGGATCAGCGCCTGCTTGTCGCCGTTTCCGAACAGCGCCACGGTCTCGTCATTGACGTCGACGACACGCGCCGCGCGCATCATTTCGCGCACTGCGTCCGGGTTGGCGGCGAAATAGGCGGCGAAGTCGCTGACGCCCGAACGGTAGATGCGGCGCAGCACGTCGTCGACCCCCGAAAAATCAATCTCCCAAAAGGATGCCGCCATCGCCTGGAACAGATTGCGATAGCGATGTTCGCTGTAGCGGAGGCGTTCCTCGTCGGCCTTGCGCGCCGTCACGTCGCGCCCCGTCTCGACCGTCGCGACCGGCGTTCCGCGCCCGTCGCGGCTGAGCGCCCAGCGCACGTCGATCACGAGCGCTTCGCCCGCCGCATTGCGCCGTCGCAATTCGCCTTCCCACCGGCCGGTCGCCAGCAAGGCGGCCTTCGCTGCGGACGTCGTTTCGGCCTCGTCGATGCACACGAGTTCGCGGAAATTCCTGCCCAGCGCCTCCGCCGGCGGCCAGCCATAAAGAGCCCCCGCCGCCTCGTTCCAGAAGATCACGCGCCCATCCATGTCGCACATGACGACGCTTTCGTGGATGAGGTCGAGAATGGCCGTCGGGTCGGTGGGCATGGCGCGTCCTGATGTCGCCGCGACGCTATCGGTCCGCCCGGTCAAGTCAATCGCCGATCGGCGTGACGGCGCGGGCGACCCAATCGATCAATTGCTCCGCCTCGAAAGGCTTCTTGAGGATGCAGACTGCCCCGCTCGCCTCGGCACGCCGGAGCAGCGCCGGTTCGGCCCGGCCGGTGATCAGGATGACGGGCGCCGTGCAGCCGATTTCCGCCAGACGATGCGTGAGGTCGATGCCGTTCATTCCGGGCATCTGGATATCGGTGATGATGCACGCCGCGCGCGGCCGCGCATCGCTCGCGAGAAACTCTTCGGCCGACGCCGATCCGTGGGTTTCATAACCAACGGACCGCAAAAGGCCAGTCAGCGCGGTGCGGAGCGAACTATCGTCGTCGACAACGGCAATTAAACCCGAATTCGCCACTCTTTTCTCTATTCTCGTCCAGCGATGCGCGAAGCGCGAAGATCCTCCCAGGCCCGCGTCTTCATTTCGCACGCGGCGGACGGCACCGCCAATTATACGCTGGTGTTAGGGGATGCCCTATCGCGGCAGGTGCAGCGCCTCGGCCATGCGGACGAGGTCGGCGAGGGTCCGCGCGCCCATCTTGCGCATCGCGGC
>PNJO01000009.1 GCA_013821905.1 Sphingopyxis sp.
TTCGATGGCGTGGAAGGGCTGTTCGCCGACCTGCGTGCCGCCGGGTTGAAGATCGGACTTGCCTCGGCCAGCCGCAACGCGCGCGACGTCGTGCGCCTGCTGGGTATCGTCGACGCGTTCGATTTCATTGCCGACGCGGGGGCGGTGGCGAATGCCAAGCCCGCGCCCGACATTTTCCTGGCCTGTGCCGCAGGCATGGGCTTGTCCCCCCGGGACTGCGTGGGCGTCGAGGACGCCCGCGCCGGAATTTCGGCCATCCATGCGGCGGGCATGGTGGCCATTGGCATCGGGTCAGAAGAGGCGCTGCCCGATGCCGACATCAACGTCCCCGCCATCGGCGATCTTTCGATCGGCCAGATCCTGTCGGCAGAACAGGCAGCGGCGGAGCGAAAAAACCGATCAATCAGAACAGGAAAAGTGGAGGATATGCCATGTTGAAGAAAAGCTATCTGCTGTCGTCGATCGCGCTCGCCGCGCTGCCGACGGCAGCGTTCGCGCAGGAATCGCCTCAGGTGGACGATGCGGCGGCGGCGAATGAGGAAATTATCGTTACCGGCACCGCGGGTGGCGGGGTCAATCGCCAGGACGCAGCGTTCGCGATCACCAGCATCAATTCCGACGCGATCGAGCGCGCGGCTCCGAACAGCACCGCCGACCTGTTCAAGGTCATCCCCGGCGTGTCGGCGGAAAGTTCGGGCGGCCAGAATGGCGCCAACATCTTTGTGCGCGGCTATCCGTCGGGCGGCGACGCCGAATTCGTCACGCTGACCGTGCAGGGCGTGCCCTTTTTCTCGCCTCCGACGCTGTCGTTCCTCGAGAACACCCAGCTGATCCGCATCGACGAGACGATTGAGCGGGTCGAGGCGGTGCGCGGCGGCACCGGCGCGTTGTTCGGCAACGGCCAGCCGGGCCTGACCGTCAACTTTGTCCAGAAGGAAGGCGGGCGCGATTTCGAAGGGCTGGTGAAGGCCAGCGTCACCGATTATGGCGACCTGCGCGGCGACCTGCTGCTATCGGGGCCGCTGGGCGAGAATACGAGCTTCATGGTCGGCGGCTATTATCCCAGCGGCAACGGTATCCGCGACCCGCGCTTCACCGCCGAAAAGGGCGGCCAGATCACCGGCAATATCCGCCACGACCTCGACAAGGGTTCGATCCTCGTCTTTGCCCGCTATCTCAACGATCGCGGCCAGTGGCTGCTGCCGATCCCGGTGATCCGCGACGGCGACAAGGTGCGCCAGTTCGGCAATATCGACCTGGGGTCGGGGGCGCTGGCCGGTCCCGAAACGCGGTTGAGCACGCTGCCCGACGGCACGCGCGCCAATCTGGCCGACGGCCGCGGCGCCAAGCTGGTCAACCTTGGCACCAATTTCGACTATGAGGTCGGCGACGGGTTGCAGCTGCGCTACCGCGCGAGCTACCTGAAGGGCGACGCCGACACGACGGGCCTCGTCCCTGCGAGCACCGCGACGACCGCCGATGCCTATGCCGCCTCGCTCGGCAGCACGGTCGGCAGCCTGACCTATGTCGACGGCGGGCAGGCCGTGGCGGGGACGCAGCAGGTGATCCGCGCCGGGACCTGGATCGTCCGCAAGCAGATCGAGAATTTCGCCAACGACCTGGCGGTCGAATGGGAAAGCGGCAGCAACAAGCTGACCGTCGGTGCCTATTTTGCCGATTTTTCGTCGAACGATCAGTGGAACCTGGGCAATGTCCACCTGCTGACCGCCGAGAACAACGCGCGCCTGCTCAATTTGACGCTGGCGAACGGCCAGGTCGCCACCGACCGCGGCTTTACCCAGGGTTCGTTCTTCAACGTCAATGCCGCCTATGACGGCCGCGAATATGCCTTTTACGCGACCGACGAATTTCAGATCACCCCCGAATTGCGCTTCGACGCCGGGGTGCGGTACCAGAATTACAAGGCGAGCGGGACGCTGGAGAATAACGATTTCGGGGTCGACACCGACAGCAACCCGAACACGCTCTACAACAATGGCACGGCGGTGCTGAACGGCACCTTTCGCACCATTGCCTATAAAAAGGGCGCCTGGTCGTGGACCGCGGGGCTGAACTACGACTTCTCGTCGTCGGTCGGCGCCTATGTCCGCTACAACCGCGGCAACACCAATCCCTTTTTCGACAATCTGCGCGACGGGATTTTCGTGTCGCCGCGCGTCGACAATTTCGAGGGCGGGATCAAGGTCCGCACCGATCCGGTCTCGCTTTATGCGACTTTGTTCCACACCAAATTCACCGGGCTGGTGACGACGGTGATCCAGAACGGCGCGCCGGTCGCCGACATCGGCGGCGCGCGCAGCACCGGGATCGAGCTGGAAGGGCAATTGCGCCCGGTCGACAATTTCAGCATCGCCTTTTCGGGCACTTGGCTGAACGCCAAATATCGCGATTTCTTTGCGGGTGGCGGGACGATCGACCTCAGCGGCAATCGGGTGCAGCGCCAGCCGAAATGGCAATGGCGGGTGACGCCGTCCTATGACATCGAATTCGGCGGCGGCAGCAAGGTCTCGCTCTATTCGACCTTCAGCTATGTCGGCGACCGCTTCTCCGACACCGCGAACACCCAGTCGCTGCCGCATTATTTCAAGATCGATGCCGGGGTGCGGGTCGATGTGAACGACGCGCTGGAATTTGCGGTGACCGCCGACAATCTGACCGACAAGGCTGGCCTGACCGAGGGCGATCCGCGCACGCTGGGGCAGGCCGGCGGGCAAGTGGTCAATGCGCGCCCGATCCTGGGCCGGTCGTTCCGGTTCAGCGCGGCGTACCGGTTCTGAGTTCATCCCTCCCTGGGTGGTCGCGGCCTCTTCGCGGCCACCCCTTCTTTTTTTGGGGGGCAAGGAAAGGTTCGATCGAAACATCCTCCCCATCGACTTGCGATGGGGAGGGGGACCGCGCCCGAAGGGCGTGGTGGAGGGGCGGGGACGTTGCGCCATTGCCCCTCCGTCTGCGCTTCGCGCTGCCACCTCCCCATCGCAAGTCGATGGGGAGGATCAGGTCACCCCACCGCACCCGATACATCCGTCCCCCTTTCGCCTAAGGACGCATCATGGCCCGCACCCGACTGATCGCCGCGCTGATCCTGACCTATGTCGCCTTTGCGATGCTGCTGAACAGCGTCGGGACGGTGATCCTGCAGTCGATCTCCAGTTTCGCGGTCAGCAAGCCCGAGGCGAGCACGCTGGAAGGGTTCAAGGACATCACGATCGCGATCGTATCGTTCGCGACCGCCAGTTACCTGCCGCGCTTCGGGCTGCGCAACGCGCTGATTGCGTCGCTGGTGCTGGCGATCGCCGCGTGCATCGTCATGCCGCTGCTCGGCGGTTTCGGGGCGGCGCAGCTGCATTTCGCGCTGGTCGGCGCGGCGTTCGCGGTGGCCAAGGTCGTCGTCTATTCGATGATCGGGCTGGTGACCGCCGACGCGCGGCAGCATGCCAGCCTGACCAGCCTGATCGAGGGCATGTTCATGGTCGGCGTGCTGTCATCCTATTGGGTGTTCAGCGCCTTTATCGACCCCGCGGGGCTGCGCTGGCTGAACGCCTATTGGGTGCTGGCGGGGGTGGCCGCGCTGGCGCTCGCGATCTTGCTCTCAGCGCCGGTCGAGGAGCGGCGGGCGGCCGATGCAGGCGATCCGGAGCCGGTCGAGCACGCGCCGATGCTTGCGATGCTGCGGCTGGCCGCGCTGCCGCTGGTGCTGATCTTTGTCGTTTGCGCCTTTGTCTTTGTCGTGATCGAACAGGGCATCGGTACCTGGCTGCCGACCTTCAACAACGAGGTGTTGCACCTGCCGGCGCAGATGAGCGTGCAGGCGGCCAGCCTGTTCGCAGCGTGCATCGCGCTCGGGCGGTTCGGCGCGGGGGCGGTGATGGCGCGCTTCGACTGGTATCCGGTGCTCAACATCTGCCTCGCGTTGCTTGCGGCGCTGATCATCCTCGTGCTGCCGCTCGCTGCCGGATTGCAGCCGGGACCGATCGCCGACTGGGGCGACGCGCCCATCGCCGCTTTCCTGTTCCCGCTAATCGGCTTCGCGCTCGCGCCGATCTATCCGACGATCATCTCGGTGATGCTGAGCGCGATGCCGGGACGCAGCCATCCGCCGCTGATGGGCCTGGTCGTCGTTTTTTCGGCGCTGGGCGGAACGACCGGATCGGTCATCACCGGCGCGCTCTTCGCGCATCTCGACGGGCGCACCGCCTTTACCCTGATGCTCGTCCCGACCGCGATTCTGGCGGGCGGGCTCTTCTTGCTTCGTCGCAGAATCCACGTCCTTAAAGCCTGATTGCCGAAGTCGCGACCGTAGATGCGTCGCGCCGAATTTCGCTACGAACATCGGGCGTATCAAGGCGATGGGATTTGTGGAAGCGATGTTGGGCGGGCATCGTAGCCGCTCTGTTCAACAGGGCGAAGGCAGGCCGGCTTTTGCCACCGATCTTCACGTTCAGGCGTGTGTCGGCAATGCCGGGTCCGCGTTCAGAACTGGAATGTCTGCAACCGGCCAAAGGCCATCGTTCTAGAGCATCTAGACTACGTCAACCGTATCGGTGATTGGCCATTGTGGAACCACTGTTGGCTTCGTCGACGTGCGTCCATATGGCAGGTGACAAATCCCGCGTCATTGCCATCGGCTATCCTCTTGTTCGGGAAGGTGCTCAGTCTTTCAAGGCGGCAGCATGACGAAAGGGCCGGATATTGCGGCCCGTTCAGTTTCTATTTTGGACCCAACCCGAGGGCGCTGAAAAGGTCACGGAAGAAGACCGATACGCCTCGTGCTATGGTTGGCTTTGCCGAACGATTCGCTCCAGGCTGTCGACATCGCAAATCTTCTGCGGCTGGCGTTCCGTCGGCGTTAAACGTCACCGGAAACGGGTTCGCGGCGCAGGACGCAAACGCAAATGTTGCTGGTGCAAGCTCGGGGCGATTAGCGAGCGAACCGGTGATCGGCTTGGGAAAGATCGACTTGAACACGCGCGTACGAAGCGTTGGGTCGACGAACAGAAATAGCCCGCCTGATTCTTCTTGCGGTCCCCAGCCAAAATGGCGTTCATGTCCTTCCACAGGCATGGCGGGACCGCTCGTCCGAGCGTAGGGAATGCCGAAGGGCTGCCATTGATGATTGCCGTCAATCGATCTCAGGCTGTGCGTGAGCACTGTCCAGCGCGAACCTTCGCCGCCCGGAACATTCGAAGCATCGCCTCCAAAGCGATATACGAGCCTCCGCATGCCGGATCGATCGAGAAGGGCAAGTTTTGAAAAGCGGAGTGCGTAACTCAGCGCTGCAAATCGTTCCGGATCGAGGACGCCGTTCTTGATGTTCATATCGGCGTCGACTTCCCGCGTGATATCCGGGAAAGTCAGGAGCGCCTTTCTGTCCGCATCTCCCACCTTGGCATAGGCGTCGCGGAGCTCAGATGCGTTGGCGCTTTGGGGGTTCGCGAGCATCTCGATGAAAGTTGCCGTGCTATCGTCGGGTGCAGCGAGCTTGATAAGTTCGATCGATGCGTCTTTCGCCTCGTCCTTGATCTTTTGCTCGACCATTGTCCGAATGTCGGCGTAGCGCTGATATAATCCTTTGAAGGGTTCAGGCAGGTTGCGAATTGCAAAGTCGTGAACCTGTTTGTCCACATTCTTATAATAGTCCTCCGCGGTGCAGCCGAACTCTCCAAGCTGATAGGGAGCGGGCGTGAAGGCACCGCCGTAGCAGGTGAGCCAGCGCGAATAGACATCGAAGATGCCCCCTTCCGTACTGGCGATACGTTTAGCAACCTCGAGACCGGCTTCGACATACTCGATGCTCGCTACGTCGATGCCTTTTTCCCAGTTTCGCGCGTAGCCTGACAGGATGTTCGACTGGCCAACGAGGCGAGCTATTTCTTCCTTGATGTCGTCCAGATCCGCAATCCGGTTGCGGAACCTTTTGATTTCCTCTCGAAGTGCGACCGCTTTTGCGCGGGCTTCTTGGGTGGCGGCGAGTTGCGCCTTATATTTAGTATTCTCGACATCATAAGCCGCTTGAGCGCTCGCCTCAGCTACATTCAGGCCTGCACGAGCGGTCTCGGCGCGAAGCTTCGCTTGTAGAGCGTTTGCCTCACGTGCGCCCTCTGCGGCGGCGACGACCGCGCGCTGCGCAATCGTATGTTTGGCATCGTTGAGTCGTGTGCGCGCACGATTGAGTTCGTCCTGCACTCGCTCATAAGCGTCATTCACGACATCGGTCGTTTTGCAGACGGTCTCTGTCACTTTATCGCAAAATCTTCCGAATAACCTGCAGACCTCTTTCTGAACCTTGTCGCAAACCTCTTTCGCAACCTTGGCAGGGATACCGGAAAGCCTGTGCTCGATGTCTGCGACGTCATTTTCAAGGCGGTTGAGCCTTGACGACGCATCCCGCGCAGCGTCTTCTGCTGCATCGATTGCGGCGCGCGAAATACGCGCTTCGGCCTCGCTTTGCGCAATGAGGAGATCGTTTTTTCGTACTGCGCCAACGGCTTTGTCAAAACTATCCTTGGCAAGGTCAAGCGCCTTGCGTTGGACGGTCAAGCTGGCTTCCGCGCCTTCGAGCCCGATCTCCGCGGCCTTGAGAGCAACCTCTCCATCCGCAAGCTTGATGTGCAACTCGCCGCCTTCGACAATGACGCTCGCGAGGATGCGTCCTGCCTCTTCTTCAAGGTCGTCAAGTGACTTTGCGAGTCCGCCGACAGCTTGCCGCATCTTGAACATCGCCGGGATATGGAGGGCGCCCGCCTTGGATGAAATGCGCGCGGCGTCCTCGTCGAAAATCAACCGATCGCGGACATATTCCGCCGGAACGGAAAGCGAGGATGGAGAAGGGCCGCCAGCAGGCAGTCGCGCATCAATGTATTTCTCGAGAAGGAAGTGTCGAAGTTCGACAGCACGCTCCCCTTCGAGCATGAAGATGTCGCCAGCATATGCATTCACATAGGAATGAGCGAACGTGTCGCTCGCCGAGTGGACGAGGTAACCTGCCGCGAAGGCGAGGCGTTCGCCTTGCGGCGCATTGCCATACATATGGGAGAGCCAATGGCTGGTCTGCCAATCGTTCCGTAAGCCGGGATGGACCGTGATTTGGCCGGTGATGATGTCGGGAAACCCGTCGGGTCCAATCACACCCGCCAGAAAGGCGTTGGGATGGTCGATGATACTGCGACACAGATCGGGGGCCAGCGCCTCGCGTTTACCTGCGATCTGGACTTTGCAGTCGCGTTTCAAGTCCGCAATGATCTGCGCACCGATCCAAAGATGGGTTTTGAGACCGAAGGCATGAGCGGGTTGAGGAATTAGGCAGGCAAAAGTTATGAGAATAAAGAGAATCGCATGGCGCATGACACCTCTCCCCCGAGAAGTGTGTTAAATAGCTAGCAATAAAAGTCCTGAGTCAATCTCGATACCACATACGTGGCCGACAAGATGATCCAAAATAGACCTATTGAATCTGCGCAAACAGATTTCGATGAGGCATATGCCCGCAACCGGTCGAGAGCGGTCATCACCGCCGCATCGGTTTCGAACGTCCGCTTCTCTGGGTTCGCCGCCTAGAAGCTGCCGGTCCGAAACCGGCCAGTCCTGGAGAAGGTCAGGACGGGATATAGATGCTCTGAGGAGCCATATATTCGAGCATGCCGTCCATGCCGTTCTCTACGCCGAACCCGCTTTGCTTGTGTCCCGCGAACGGCGTATCGGGCCAGAGCACCAGATTCTGGTTGATCCAGACGGTGCCGGTTTCGAGTCGGCGGGCGACCGCGACGGCCTGATCGATATCCTTCGACCACACCGCGCCGGCGAGGCCATATTCGCTGGCGTTGGCGCGATCGATGACGTCGTCGAGATCGTCAAATCGCATCATCGGCAGCACGGGCCCAAATGCCTCCTCCTGCACGACGGCTGAATCCTCGGGCGGATTGTCGATGATCGTGACGGGGATGAAATAGCCCCCCGTGTCGGGTCCGGCAGACCCCTCGACTAGCCTCAGTCCGGCGCCCCGTGCCTCCTCGATCAGCGCCGACACCCGTTCGAACTGCCGTCGGTTCTGCAGGGGGCCGAGAACGGTACCCTGTTCGCTTCCATCCCCGAGTTTCACGGCCTGCGCGATCGCCGCAAGCCGGTCTCGCAGCCCGTCATAAATGCTGTCGTGGACATAAAGGCGCTTGGTCGCGACGCAGATCTGGGCGCTGTTGAAGAAGGCGCCGAAGAATATCTTCTGTGCCACGTCGTCGAGATCGACGTCCGGCATGACGATCGCCGCATCGTTGCCGCCAAGCTCGAGCGTCAGACGCTTCAGATCTTTTGCGGCACTTTCCATCACGCGCTTACCGGTCGCGGTCGACCCGGTGAACGAGATCTTCGCGAAGCCCGGATGCGCGGTCATCAGCGGGCCGAGTGCGTCGCCACCCGAAATGATATTGAGGACGCCTGCGGGGAAGACGTCTTTCAGCAGTTCGCCGATCTTGAGCATGCAAAGCGGCGTGAAGGGCGAAGGCTTGAGCACGATCGTATTGCCGGCGGCGAGGGCGGGGGCGATCTTCCAGATCGAGAGATTGACCGGAAAATTCCATGGCGAGATCGCACAGACGGCGCCGAGCGGCACATAATTCGTCTCGACCCGCTGGCCATCGCCCTTGTCGATGACATGCGTGGGCGGCGTCATCGCGGCATAGGCGCGGAGCCACGCCACCGCGATACCGATTTCCGACAGGGCACCGTCGGTTGGACGCCCCTGTTCGCGCGTGAAAAGCCGCGCAAGCTGTTCCGCATTGGCGTCGAGAATGTCCGCGGCTTTCAGCAGACAGGCCTGCCGCTCGCCGATCGGCACCGCACGCCATGTCCTGAACGCCCGCCCCGCAGCCGCCACCGCCGCATCGAGCTGTTCCGGCGAGCAATCGGGAGCAGCCGCGAATATCTGCCCGTTCGCGGGATTGATCACCTCGATCTGTGCGTCGCCGGTCACCAGCGCACCGTCGATGAGCATCGAATATCCGGTCTCGAAATTCATGATGGCCTCTCCCGCGATCCGATTGACTCGGATTAAATGAGCATTTAAACGCTCGATTAAATGAACATTTAAACCGCGTCAAGGAGAGGCGCCGCGATGGCCATCGATCCGCAAACCCCCATATTGGTCGGCGTCGGCCAGATCGTTCGCCATTGGGACGGTCAGAGTATCGACGACGCACCGGGCCCGCTCGGGCTTCAACTCGCAGCGGCCAAACGGGCGCTTGCCGATAGCGGCGCAGCCGAGGCACTGCGCCGGATGATCGACGCCGTTGTCGTGGTGCGCGCCAATCATGACTCGATCGAGGGCGTGCGCCAACCCTTCGGCCGCTGCACCAACCCGCCCGTCACGCTGGCGGCGGAGCTGGGGATCGGGGGCGCGCGCTGCATCTATTCGGTTGTCGGCGGCGACCAGCCACAGGCGCTGGTGAACGAGGCGGCAGAGGCAATCTTTGCGGGCGACGCCGAAGCGGTCCTGCTGGCGGGGTCCGAGGCGACAGCGGCGATGAAGCAGGCACTGAAAGCCCGGCTGACGCTCGACTGGTCATATAGCGTCGACGGCCCGTGGGAGGACCGCGGGCCGGGGCCATCACTGTTGACCGACTATGAGCGCGCAAACGGGCTGGGCATGCCGACGCAGACCTATCCGGCGTTCGAGCAGGCGCTGCGCGCGCGGCTGGGATTGGCCCGGTCCGCCTATGTCGCGCTGATATCCGAACTGTGGGAGGGGTTCTCGCAGGTTGCCGCGGAGAACCCCTATTCTCAGTTCCCGCAGAGCCGGTCGCCCGATTTCCTCGCGACGCCGAGTGACGCCAATTATCCGATCGCCGAGCCCTATCTCAAATGGCATGTCGCGCAGGACGCGGTGAATCAGGGCGCGGCGCTCGTCCTGACCTCGGTCGGCGCGGCGCGGCGTGCCGGCATCGATCCAGCCAAATGGGTCTTTCTGCATGGTTATGCCGCCGTGAAGGATCGGCCGGTCATGGAGCGGCCCGTTCTGTCGCGCTCGCGCGCGATTGAGGCGGCGCTGCAGGGCGCGCTCGATATGGCGGGGAAAACGGTGCCCGGCATCGTCCAGCTCGATCTCTATAGCTGTTTTCCCTGCGCGGTGCTGCTCGCGGCCGAAGCACTGGGGGTGGACTGGCGGCATACCCGCTGCACCGTCACCGGCGGGTTGCCCTTCTTCGGCGGGGCGGGGAATAATTATTCGATGCACGCCATCGCAACGATGGTCGAGCGGCTCCGCGCCTCGCCCGGCGAATTTGGTCTCATTCTCGCCAATGGCGGCTTTCTGTCGAAGGAAGCCGCCGGAATCTATTCGACCGAGCCCGCCGAAAACTGGCGGCCGCGCCGCGACGACGCGGGGCAGCAAGAGATTGACGAGGCGCCGGCGCCGTTGCTGCTCGCCGAGAAGACCGACGCCATGATCGACAGTTATACGGTGACCTGGAAGAAGGGGCAGCCTTCGCGCGGCTATGTCATCGCGTCGAACGAAAAGGGGCGCGTGCTGGCCCGTGTCCGTACAGGGCATCGCGCTACGTTGGCGAGCCTTGCCGAACAGGATGCGATCGGCCGGTCGGTTCGCATCGTTCACGAGCAGGGTGTGAATTTCGTCGAACCTGCAAGCCGGCTCTGCGAGCCCGCACGCGCAGCCGGGCTCGCAGCGCGGCGGTTCGGACATGTTCTGGTCGAGCGTCACGGGCATGTGCTGGAAGTCACACTTAACCGGCCCGAGGCCATGAACGCGCTTTTCAGCGCGGTGCACTTCGAGCTGCACGAGATCTGGGATGATTTCGACCGCGACCCCGACCTGTGGGTCGCGATCGTCACGGGGGCGGGCGACCGGGCCTTTTGCAGCGGCAACGACCTGAAAGTCACGGCGAAGGGCGGGGACATGTCGATCCCGCCATCCGGCTTTGCGGGACTCTGCTCGCGCTTCGACCGGACCAAGCCGGTCATCGCCGCGGTGAACGGCGTGGCCATGGGCGGAGGCCTTGAAATCGTCCTTGCCTGCGACCTTGCCGTGGCCGCGGCGAGCGCGCGCTTCGCGCTGCCGGAAGTGAAAGTCGGTCTTTATGCGGCGGCGGGCGGCGTCCAGCGGCTGACGCGTCAGATCGGGCGCAAGGCGGCGATGGAACTCATTCTGACGGGACGGCATTTCGACGCCGCCGAGGCGCGGGAACTTGGTGTCATCAACGATATCGTCGATGGCGATGCGATGGGCGCCGCGCGGGCGCTCGCCGATCGGCTGCTCGAAAATTCGCCATCGGCAATCCGCGCTTCGAAAGAGGCGCTCAACAAGCTCGAAAATCTGGAATCGCTCGAGGAGGCGATGGCGGCCAACGGGCGCATCTTCGAACGGCTGATGCGCTCGCGCGATTTCCGCGAGGGCGTCAGCGCCTTTGCCGAAAAGCGCAAACCCGAATGGAGCGGATCGTGACGATTGCGATGGACGGCAGGCCGCTGCTGGAGGGCGTCAGGGTCGTCGATCTGACAAGCGTCGTCTTCGGCCCCTATTGCACACATATCCTCGCCGAACTTGGTGCCGAGGTGATCAAGATCGAGGCACCGGGCGCGGGCGATGCATTCCGCTGGTCGGGCAAAGCCGCTGCGACGCCGGGGATGAGTCCCGGCTTCATGGCGATCAACCGCGGCAAGCAGTCGGTTGCGCTCGATCTCAAGAGCCCCGACGATCTTGCGTGCATGAAGGCGCTGCTCGAAGACGCCGACGTGTTCGTGCTCAACGTGCGCGGCAAGGCGGTCGAAAGGCTGGGGCTGGACTATGCTGCGGTTCAAGCGATCAATCCCGATATCATCTATGCGCATTGCGTCGGCTTCGGGCAGGATGGCCCCTATGCCGATCTGCAGGCCTATGACGACGTTATTCAGGCAGCAACGGGAACGGCCACCTTGTTGCCGCGCGTCGACGGGAATCGGCGTGCGCGCTATCTGCCGTCGCTGATCGCCGACAAGGTCGCGGGCCTCCACGCCGCTTATGCGGTGCTCGCGGCGGTGATCCACAAACTCAGGACGGGGGAGGGGCAGAAGATCGAAATTCCGATGTTTGAAGCGTTCAGCCATTTCATGCTGCTCGAACATCTCGGCGGACAAAGCTTCGATCCTCCGAACGGGCCCATCGGCTATTTCCGCCAGATCGATCCCGACCGGCAGCCTTTCCCGACGCGCGACGGCTTCGTGAGTATCGTCCCTTATACCGATGAAGCCTGGCCGAAGATTTTCGAGGTGCTCGGCAATCCGGAGTTTCTGAATGATGAGCGGTTCGCGACCCGCAAGGCGCGGACGGTCAATCTGGCGCTGCTCTATCGCGAGATGGCCCGGCTGACTCGGGCTTTCACCACCGCCGAACTGGTCGCGAAATGCCATGCGGCACAGATACCTGCGCAGCCGGTGCGTGATATCGCCCATATCATGGACGACCCGCATCTGGAAGCGACGGGTTTTTTCTCGCGGCAGGAACATCCGAGTGAAGGGGGCTATTTCGCGATGGAGCATCCGGTGCGCTTTGCAAAGCCGCTCGAATCGGCCAAGCGTCATGCGCCGCGGCTGGGCGAACAGTCCGACCGGATCCGCGCAAGGCTGAAGGCGCAATGACAGGGGCAGCATGGCCGAGAATCTGACCGACCAGCCGGCGACGGCACAGCGTATCGTCGAGGCGGCGCGCAGCCTGATGATCGAGCGCGGGCTGCTCGAAGTGTCGATTGCCGACATTTCGGAGCGGGCCGGCACCAACGTTGCGCTCGTCAGCTATTATTTCGGCAACCGCGAAGGGCTGATGATCGCGATCATCGAGGGCGATGCACGTCGTGCCTCGGGGCATCTTGAACGCCTACTCGCCGCGGATATTGCCCCGACGGCGAAGATGGAAATCCACATCAAGGGGCTGATCGAGGCCTATTTCGAGCGGCCTTATCTCAACCGTCTGCTCCAGAAACTGCTGCGCGAAGCGTCGCCCGAAGCCTCGGCAAAGGTCGGCGCGACCTTTGTTCGACCGGTGATCGAGGCGCGGCGCGCGATCATCGCCGACGGCATCGCGTGCGGCGAGTTTCGCGCGGTCGACGCCAACCTGGTCAGCTTTGCGATCGACGGCGCGTGCGCGCATCTTTTCTCGTCGGTGCAATCACGGCACACGATCCTTGGCGACGGTTCGCTCGATCACGACCTCGTCGAACGCTATGCCGCGACGGTAAGCGAACTGATCGTCGGCGGGCTGCTCGCGCGTTAGTCGGCGAGCGCAGCCTGCGGGTTGAAGCCGAGCGTCGCCGAATAGCCGCCGTCGACTCCGATCGACTGGCCGCAGACGAAGGATGCAGCGTCGGAGAGCAGCCAGACGATCGCCGCGGCACTCTCTTCGGGTGTGCCGAGCCGGCCGATCGGATGCATTTTGGCCGCGCCGCGCATCGCCTCCTCATTGCCTTGCAGTACACGGTGAAGCATCGGGGTCTCGGTGCCGGCGGGGGCGATCATGTTGACGCGGATCCCGCGCCCGGCGTTTTCGACTGCCGCTGAACGGGTCAGCGCCCAGACGGCATGTTTGGACGCGGCGTAGACCGACTGGCCGACGAGTCCGGTAAACGAGCCGACCGACCCGACATTGACGATCGCGCCCCCGTCCGCGCCCATCGCGGCGATCTCGGCACGCATCGCGAAGAAGATGCCGCGCGCGTTCACGTCCATGATGTCGGCATAGTCGGCGTCGGTGAGGTCATGCATCGGTGCCATGCGGCCCTCGATACCTGCGTTGTTCACCGCGCCGTCGAGACGGCCGAAGGTGTCGGCGGCAGCCGAGACGAAGGCATCGACCGCTTCCGACGTGCGCACGTCGACCGGCAGCCCCAGCGTCCGAGGCGCCCCGGCGCGCGCAGCTTCGCCGGCGACCTCTTCCGCCTTCGCGCGGTCGCGGGCGCCGACGACGACGGTCGCACCGGCCTGCCCGCAAGCGATGGCGGTCGCGCGTCCGATGCCCGTCGATCCGCCGACGACGATGATGACCCTGTCCCGGAGCATGGGTGCGATCAGGCGGCGCGGGCGATCTGCGGCCGCGCCGCACCGTCGCCGAGATAGACGCCGGGCGTCGCGCCGACCGGGCGGTCGCGCTCGAACGTCTGCTCGCCGTTCACGAAGATCTGGCGATATCCGCCGGCGCGCGCCTTGCGCCGCCAGTCGCCGCCGGGCTGGTCATGGACGACGTCGAACCGGTCCTGGTCGAAATACAGCTCGGCCAGATTATAGACGAGAATGTCTGCCGCCATGCCTTCGAGCAGCGCGCCGCGATCCTTGATGCCCATCGCGCGCGCGGGCTGATAGGAAAGGCGGTAGTGCATTTCCTCGAGCGACAGGAAATCATTGTCGCGTACCAGCCACAGGATCAGGTCGGTGGTCCACTGGCCTCCGCTGAAATTCTTGGTGTGTGCGCCGCCGTCCGATGCGCCCGCGAGGACGCGGCCGTTCGACAGCAGATCGGCGACCTTCGCGGGATCGATCGCGATGCCGGGGGTCTTGAGTTCGATCCGCAGGTCGCTTTCGAGCGCCGTGTCGATGAAGGCGTCGACCTCGGTCTTGCCTTCGGCGGCGGCGATCTCGCCCAATGTCTTGCCGAGATAGCCCTTGGCATCGTTCGAGCCTTCGCCCATTCCGATCACCGTATAGTCGGCAAGCCCGCCCGCGGTCGCCTCGAACATCACCGGATCATAGCTTTCGTTGAAGCGGCGGCGGAATTCGGGGTCGAGCAGCTTGGCGCGCTTGTCGGCGGGATCCTTGCAGAAGGTCAGCTCGCGATAGACGTCGAGTGCGTCGAGCGAACAGCCGGGCGAATTAAACAGCTCGGTCTCGTTCCAGGCGCGGCAGATGACCGTCGCAGCGTACATCTCGACGCCATCCTCTTCGTTCATCGCGTCCAGCCACGCCATGCTCTGGCGGTGGAGGTCGGGGGTGTATTCGCTGACCGAGAAGACGTTGTGCAGGATCGGGCGGCCGGTCTCGCGCGCCAGCTTTTCGCTGATGCTCCGGTCGCCGACCGGACCGATCTGCGAGATGACCTGGATGATCCCTTCCTGCCGGTCCTTCAGCGCGCTCGCCATCGCGACGGCATCGTCGGGATGCATGATGTCGGTCGGCATCGGCGATCCGTCGACGTCGACATGGTTGTTCTCGTGCCCCATGAAGCTCAGCGACAGGCCGCACGCGCCGGCGTCCATCGCCTCGTGGATCAGCCCCTTGATCGTATCGATCTCGGCAGCGGTCGGGCGGCGGTGCTTCGCATCCTCGCCCATCACATAGAACATCACCGCGTTGAGCGGCAGGAACATGGTGAGGTTCACCGCCTTGGGCGTCCGCCGCATCGCCTCGACGAGTTCGGGGAAGGTTTCCCACGACCAGGGGAGGGCGGTCTGCATCTGGATCGCGGGAACCTGCTCGGTCGTTTCCATCATGAGCATCGCGCGCTCGCGATCCCTTACATGGACGGGAGCGAAGCCGAAGCCGCAATTGCCGGTAACGACGGTGGTGATACCGTTCTCGCCGGCGTTCGAGCACGTCGGATCCCAAAAAATCTGCGCGTCATAATGGGTGTGAGTGTCGATATGACCGGGAGCGACGATCAGTCCGTCGGCATCGACCACGCGTGCGCTGCCGGGATCGGCGATGTGCCCGATCCGTGCAATTTTCCCGTCCCTGATCCCGATGTCGGACCTGAAGCGCGGAAAGCGCGTGCCGTCGATGATCGTCCCGTTCTTGATGACGAGGTCGAATCCGTACATGACAAATCTCCCGGTATGTCGTTATGCGGGAAGAATGCGACAAAAAATAATTTTCGTCAAATTATGGAATTTTCTGCGGGTTATATGATGGACAATGAGCTCGAAACCGACGTCGCGCGGCGGACGCAGGCGCGCATATTGGATGCTGCGAATCAGGTGATCGCGAAGGTCGGGTACAAGAGGCTGCGCATGGGCGACGTGGCGAAGGGCTCGGGGATCACGCGCCAGACGATCTATAATTATTTCCCGAACAAGCAGCAGCTCGCGACCGCAGTACTGCTCCGCGAAGGCGCGCTGGTGAACGAGCGCGCGAAGGAAAATATTCCCGATGACCTGGAGGGCGAGGCGCTGCTGTCGGCGGCGGTGCTCGCACTCGTCGATGCCGCGCGCGCCATGCCTATCTTCGAGGGACTCTTCGAGGAAGGTTCGATGGGTTATGTCAACGAACTCGCCGAGCATTCGCAGGTCATCGAGCGGATGATGCACGACTATTGGGCGCCGGTGATCGAGCGGATCGCCGCGACGGGACGGGTACGGGGCGATATTCCGGTCGAGCGGATCGAATGGTGGCTGAGCTTCGTCTATCGCGCGCTGCTCCAGCGTCCCGCCGAGGATCTCGACGATCGCGCCGGAATGGATGCGCTGGTCCGCGACTTTCTGGCGCCGACGGTGATGGCGCGCTGATCAGGCGGCGATCGGGGTGACCCTTACCGGGATGCCGTCGATGAACGTCGTTCCGGAAACGAGCTCGACCGCTTCCGGCCCGAGCCCGAGCAACAGGTTGATGTTCGCGCCGGGCAAGGTATTTGCATGGCGCCAGCCGCCGTTGTGGCCCCATCCGTGCGGATAGCAGACCGCACCCTCGACCACATCTTCGGTCACTTCGACCGCGACTTCGACGGCGCCATGTTCGTTCGCCACGCTGGCCTGGCAGCCATCGCTGAGGCCGTATCGCGCTGCGTCGGCGGGGTGGACGAGCAGCGCGGGCTCCTGCGAACGCGCCAGCTTTTCGGGATTGTGCATCCAGCTGTTCATCGACTTGAGTTTGCGCTGGCTGAACAGCTTCAGCATTCCATCGCCGCCGGTCGGGGCCTGCTGCGCCGCGAAGCGTGCGAATTCGTCGGCGACGATCGGGTGCCAGAGGCGGATCTTGCGATCCTCGGTCGCGATGTGTTCGGCCCAGCCATCATAGGTCAGCGGCAAGTCGAGCATCATGCCGTGCGGCATCTCCGCTAGCTTGGCGAAACTGAGCGCGTCGTCGCCGCGGCGTTTGCCGAGCGGGCCATAGCGGAGTGCCAGCTCGACAAGGGTCAGCGGCGTGATCGACAGGCCCTGCCGCTCCAGCCAGCGCAGGCCCGGGGTCGGCGCAATCGAGCCGAGCCCCATGCGCGCGACGAGATCGTCGAAAATCGCCTTTTCCTCGCGTGCCTCGCCCATCGGCGGCACCGCGGCACGGGCGTACTGGATATAGGGCCGCACCATGTGCGACAGCCCGATCAGCGGAATATCGTCCTTTTCGAGGAAGGTGGCGGCGGGCAGGATATAGTGCGCGAAGCGGTTCGTCTCGGTCACATAGAGATCGACCGAGAAGAGGAGGGCGAGCGACTTGAGTGCCCTTTCGAGCCGCTCGCCCCCCGGCGCCGACAGGACGGGATTGCCGGCGATGACCATCATGGCGCGGACCCGGCCTTCGCCCGGTTCCAATATGTCGTCGGGCAGCGCCGCGGCCGGCATCAGGCCCGCAACGACCGGCAGGTCGCCGATGCGCGTGCGATGCTCGCCATAGCCCGACAGCGGTTCGGCGCCTTCGGCGAGCGGAAACGCGCCAAAGGTCGACCCGCCCACCTTGCCGAACTTGCCGCCGGCGATGTTGATCGCGTCGAGCAACAGGTTGGCGATCGTCGAGAAGCGGCCACGGCACAGGCCGACGCGGCCGTACATCGCGGCACGCGGCGCGGCGGCGAAGTCGAGTGCAAGTTGTTCGATGGTGCCGCGCGGGACACCGGTAGCCGCTGCTGCTTCGTCGAGATCTACCTGCATTACGACAGCGCGCAGATCGTCCCAGCCGGTGCAATGCGCGGCGAGGAAGGCTTCGTCGACGGCCCGCGCGTCGATCATGACCTTCAGCATCGCCGAATGCAGCCAGGCGTCGGCATCGGGCTGGATCGCGACATGCTCGTAACGCTTCGCGGTTTCGGTCCGGCGCGGGTCGATCACGATCACCCGGCCGCGCTCGGCGATCGCGTCGAGGTCGTGACGCATCCGGGGTGCGGTGAGGAGACCACCATGCGATACCAAGGGGTTCGCGCCCGTTATGATCAGGAAATCGCAATGGGGCAGGTCGGGGATAGCGTTGCGAAAGGCGACGCCATAGAGGATCCAGCTCGCAAGGTGGCGCGAGGTACTGTCCTGCGACCCTGCCGCATAGAATTTGGTGCTCCCGATCCGCTGCAGGAACCACTGGCTCGACATGAAAGTATCGGTCGAGAAGGCGCCGGGATTGCCGAAATAGGTCGCGACCGCTTCGGGCCCGTCGGTGTCGATGATCGCCTTCATTCGCGCAGCGATATCGTCGAGCGCTTCGTCCCACGATACTTCGACGAACTCGCCCGGGGCGCCGACCCGCTTTAATGGCCGCAGAACGCGGTCGGGATCGTTCGCGATGTCGATGATCGCCGCGCCCTTTACGCAGATATGCCCCTGTGTGTGCGGATTGTCGCGGTCGGGGGAGAGTTTGACCGGGCGGCCATCCTCGACCGCGATCACGGTGCCGCAAAACGCCTCGCACAGCCGGCAGAAGCTTGTCGTCTCGGCTCGAATCGGGACTCCGCTAGCCAATTTGCTCTCCCTCCCGTCACCGAAAACCCATGGAATCACCCATTTAAATGAGCATTTAAGATCGCGGTTGACAGAATAAAATACGACGAATATCTATTTTTGTCGTGTCGGGATATGCGCTACTCTGGCGCGGACTGGCAAGCAGAAAGATGAAGCGAAAAGCTTCACGGTCTGGAGGGAGAGGAAGATGCGTAAGGCTGTTCTGATGGCCAGTGTCGCCATCGCCACTGTAAGCGTTTCGCCGGCTTGGGCGCAGGAGTCCCCGCCGCCGGCTGCGCAAGAAGGTATGACGGCCGATAGCGGCGGCTTGGTCGATATCGTCGTGACCGCACAGCGCCGGTCCGAGAACCTTCAGAAGGTTCCCGTTGTGGTGACCGCCGTCGAGCCCGAAGTACTCGAGGCGCGCAACGTGTCGACGTTGCAGGACCTCCCCAAGCTCACCCCGTCGCTGACCGTCCAGAATCAGGCGAGCAACGTCACCCCCTTCATCCGCGGGGTCGGCTCGACGGTCACCGGCGCGGGTCAGGCCGCCAGCGTCGCGACCTATGTCGACGGCGTCTATATTTCGACCCTGACGAGCGCGGCCTTCGACCTCGATAATGTCGAACAGGTGCAGGTGCTCGAAGGGCCGCAGGGTTCGCTCTATGGCCGCAACGCGACCGGCGGCGCGATCGTGGTGACGACGAAAACGCCGCGGCCGGGCGATCCGATCTCCGGCCGCTTCCGCGCCGGGTACGGCAATTACGACAATCGCGAGGCGTCGGGGATCATTTCGGGCGGGCTTGGCGATATGTTCGCCTTTTCGATCAACGGATCGATCCGCAAGCGCGACGGCTATATCAAGAATCTCAACGCGCCGGGCGTCGGGGCGACGAACGATGACTTCTACGATCGCGATTCCAAGTCGATCGGTGCGGTCCTTGTCTTCAAGCCGTCCGAGCAATTCAATCTGGTGTTGCGCGCGCAGCACTTCGAATCCGACGACCGGTCGGGGCAGGGCTATCAGGCGGTCGGGCTCGATATCGACGTCGGTGGTACGGGGCTCAACGGATCGCAGCTCTACTATGCGGGGCTGCTGCAAAGTTTCGGCGTTTCCGCCGCTGACGCGATGGCTGCGGCGGCAAACCTGCGGTTCAGCACGAAGCATGGCGCAACCTATGACAATGAAGCGAACGGTTCGACGCGCGGAATCCTGCGCCCCGGCCCGGCGGGCTCATTCGTCCAGCTTAATACCGAAACCTATTCGGCCAAGGCCACGCTCGACCTCGGTTCGGTCGAACTGAGCTCGCTGACCGCCTATCAGACCGCGCAGTCGCTGTCGGCGACCGAAGTGCTGTTCGCCGATCCGACAAGCTATCCGGTCGGCTTCCAAGGCGGCTCGGTCGGTTTCACCGGCGATTTCCCGTCGCGGACCTGGCAGCAGGAATTCCAGATCGCGTCGGTCGATTCGCCGGTCCAGTGGATCGCGGGGTTGGTCTATCTCGACGCCGCGGGCGACGTGCTGCTGACCGGCGACCTTCCGCCGCTTTCGGCGCTGACCGCCGACAACCGTTGGCAGAACAAATCGATTGCCGGCTTCGGCCAGGTCACCGTGCCGATCACCGAGCGGCTCAGCATCACCGCCGGCGGCCGCTACACCGACGAGAAATATACCAGCACCGACTTCATCTCGCCGACCGACCCGCGCAATGTCTTCGGTATTCCGAACCAGGGGCGGCAGGTGCTCAAGGGGTCGAAGTTCACCTATACCGGCCGTATCCAGTACGACACCGGCGACCTTCTGCTCTATGCGGGCGTTTCGACCGGGTTCAAGGGCGCGACGCTCTCGAACACTAACCTTCTCAGTCCGGGCGTGACGCCCGAGACGATCACCTCGTTCGAGGGCGGGGCAAAGATCCGCCTGTCGCCCGACGCGCGGCTCAACCTCGGCGCTTTCCATTACGACTATGGCAATATCCACATCGCTTATACGGACTCGGCGAGCGGATCGAACATCCTGGTCAACGGCACCGGTGCCAAGATCACTGGCGCGCAATATGACCTGCTGTGGCAGGTGTCGCCGATGTTCACGCTGCGCTCGAACGGGCTGGTGCTCGACACCAGCTACGACCGCGATGTCCAGTCGGCAGGCGGGGCAGGGGTGCTTTTCATCAAGGGCAACCGGCTCGCTGGCGCGCCGAAGTTCGTACTGTCGATCGGCGCCGACGTCAAATATCCGGTCGGCGACGGCGAACTGAAGCTGTCGGTCGATGCGTCGCACAACGACGGCTATTATTTCGATGCCGAGAATCTGACCGGCACGGGCGGCGCGACCGCGCGGAGCATGCAGCTCGTCGACGCCAGCCTGACCTATACCGCGCCCGGCGATCGCTGGCTGGTGTCGCTGTTCGCGGCGAACATCACCGACGAGAAATATTTCGACAGCGGCTTGCCGATCAGCGGACTCGTCCGCAATGCGCGTGCGGCGCCGCCGGCGACATATGGCGTGCGCGTCGGGTTCAACTTCTGATGGCGACGATCGCGCCGCCTATCGACGACGACGCGATCGTCGCGCCCGCGACCTACGCCGATCCAGACGCCTATGACCGGCTCTTTGCCCGGTTGCGGGCGGAGGATCCGGTCCACTGGACCGAGCCCGCGGACTATCGTCCCTTCTGGAGCGTCACCCGGTTCGCCGACATTCAGGAAGTGGAGCGGAACGCCGCGCAATTCCTGAACGCGCCGCGGATGATGCTGCGGCCGGTCTCGGTCGAGGAGCAGGTGCGCAAGCTCACCGGCGGCAGCGCGCTGATGCTGCGCGACATCGTCCATATGGACGGCCGCGATCACATGGCGCACCGCAAGCTGACGCAGGCGTGGTTCATGCCGGCGCGGCTGAAGGCGCTCGAAGAGGATCTGCGTGCGCTCGCGCGGCATTTCGTCGGCCAGATGGTCGAGCGCGGCGGGGCCTGCGAATTCGTCGATGATGTTGCGGTCTGGTACCCGCTCCGCGTCATCATGCGCATCCTCGGCGTCCCGGCCGAGGACGAGGCGCGGATGCTCGTGCTCACGCGCGACATCTTCGGCCCCGACGATCCCGACATCCGCAAGGGGCCGAAGCCCGATCTGGCGACGACGATCAAGGGGTTCACCGACTATTTCGCCGAGCTGACCGAAGCACGGCGCCGCGATCCGTCGGACGATATCGCAACCCTGCTGTCGACTGCGGAGGTCGACGGACAGCCAATCGGTACGCTCGAACTGATGTCCTATTACATCATCATCGCAACCGCGGGGCATGACACGACCAGCTCGACGATCGCGGGCGGGCTGCTCGCGCTGCTGCAGAATCCGGCCGAAATGGAGCGGTTGCGCGCCGATCCGTCAATCCTTGCCGCGGGCGGGGTTGACGAGATGGTGCGCTGGGTCACCCCGGTTAAGCATTTCTTCCGCACCGCGGTCGAGGATTATGAGCTGCGCGGGAAGACGATCCGGGCAGGCGATCATTTGATGATGTGCTATCCCTCGGCCAATCGCGACGCCGACGCCTTTCTCGACCCGTTCCGTTTCGACCTATCGCGGCCGCCGAACCGGCACCTCGGTTTCGGTTATGGTTCACACCTCTGCCTCGGCCAGCATCTGGCCAAGATGGAAATCCGCATCTTTTTCGAGGAGTTGCTCGCGCGGATCGATGCGATCGAACTTGCGGGCGATCCCGCGTGGGTCGCCTCGAATTTCGTGAGCGGGCTGAAGCGTTTGCCGATCGCCTACCAGGCGCGATAGGGTCGCGCGATGATCCGGATGCTCTTCTGCCTTCACCGGCTGCCGTCGCTCAGCCTCGACGAGTTCCAGACCTATTGGCTGGAAACGCACGCGCCGCTGGTCGCGCGCCATGCGCCGACGATCGGGCTCGCGCTCTACCGGCAGCATCACCGGCTCGACGATCCTGTGCTCGGGGTACTGCTCAAGGGGCGGCTGGCCGATCAGCCCTTCGATGGCGTTGCCGAACTCGGCTGGAACAGCGAGGCCGACCTGCTCGGCGGCGGTAACGATCCGGCGCGGCGCGCCGCCAATCGCGAGCTGTTCGAGGACGAGCAGCGCTTCATCGACCTTGCGCGCTCGCCGATCTTCTTCGCCCGTTCGCACACGATCGTCGGCGACTAGGGCTTCCGCACATCCTGAAATGCTTGCGCGCGGTAAAGTCCGTTCGCGGGCGAGGTGCCGAACAGCATCGGCGGCTGGCCGGTTCCTCCGCGCGCGTTGAACATCGTGCTGAGGTGAACCCCGCCGGTGCGTCCGTTCCAGTGCCCGCGTGCCGGCATACCGACTTCGAGATAGCGCCCGCCCATGCCGAGGAGGACATTGCCCAGACCTTCGAGTTCGATCGTGTGCGTGCCTAGCGAGCCGGCGTCGAAGGTCACGCGCGCATCGCGCATCGTCATGCCGTCGAGCGTCACGCCGAAGCGCGCATCCCGCGTGATCGGCCGGGCGAGCTCGCCGCCCCGGATCACGAAGCCTGTGCGGTTGCGCTTGCCCGAAAAGGTGATCGACTCGCTCATGCTGAAAATGAGATCGGGACCGAACGAGCCGACGAGCCAGAAGAAGGTCGCGAGCGCGGCCTCGGGATCGTCATGCTTGCGCACCCCCCAGCTGTGGTCGCGGTGGCCGAAGCCGTCGACCGCCCATGTCCGGTCGCCGATCCGCATCGTCCCGCGCACGCGCCCCGCAACCTCGGTGTGCATCGCCGCGAACTTCTCGCGAAAGCCGCCGGTCAGGCCCGAGAGAGCCCAGGCGTCATAGTGGGGGTGCAGGTTTTCGACGTGCAGGTCGAGCGCGCAATCGCCGTCCTCGGCGACCCAGCGATTGGTTGCGCTGTCGAAGGCCGCGGTCAGGAAGCCGTCGATCGCGAAGCCGTTCGCGAAGCGGTCGCCCGCGCGCATCGGCACGTCGATCCGTGAGCGGTTGTAGCCGATGCCCGGCGCCACGACGCCGAAGGTGCAATTGCCGGTTCCGAGGTTCGGGTGGTGCCCGATCCGGATGAAACCGCCCAGTCCCTGTTCGATGTCCTGAAAACAGAGCACCACACTTTCCTGCCAATGCGCGTCCGGTTCGGCGGCATGCGGCCACTCGTCCTCGACCGGCAGGATGACGATATCCTCGGCGGGGATCATTCGCCGATCCCCGGAACCAGCGCCGCGAGCCGCTTGCGCGAGGCGGTCCAATAGGTGCGCTCGACATCTTCGAGTTCGGGCGGCAGGCGGCTCATTCCCATCGAGGCGAAAACGGCGAGGCGCCATTCGCCGAGCACCTGCGCGAACTCCCAGTCGTCGAGCTTGCCCCGTGCCTGCGTATAGGCTGCGATCATCTGGTCGGGGGTCGGAATGCCATCGATGGGGGGCGCGAGCAGAGCGAAATGGGCGATTCCGGCGATTTGGTAGGCCAGGTCGGCTTCGCCCACGCCAAGGTGCGACAGCTCCCAGTCGAGCAGCGCGGCGACCTTGCCGTCGTCGCCATACATGAAGTTGGAGATGTTCGCGTCGCCATGTGCCAGCTCGGGCGCGCGCTGGCGCGGTGCATGCGCGGTCAGCCAGTCGGCGACGCGTTCGAGCGTCTGGCGGATGTCGCGATAGAAATCGGCTTTCGCATCTGATCCCGCGGGCGGGATGGTCCGCCGCAGTTCGACCAGGTTCCAGGCGATTTCGCGGTCGAGAAAATGGCCCTTGCCGCCCCGCTGCGGGAAATACTCGTCCGCCAACCGGGCTGGCGGCGTCGCATGAACCAGCGCGAGGGTCCGCGCGGCCTCCAGCAGCATCGCATGCCGGGTGGCGCCGTCGACCGCCATATAGGGGCCTTCGTTGAACGGCATGGTGCTGGGCGCGATTCCGTCGATCCGGTTCATGAAGAGCCCGGGCTTGCCCGTGATCTCGCCAGTTGCATCTAGCCAGAGCGCGTTCGGCACCGGCAGTCCGCGGGCGTAGAGACCCTGCATGATCGAGAATTGCGGCGCCAGCGCATATTGGCTGAAAAAGGCGCCGCCGAGGTCATAGCGAAAGACCAGCCGTCGCGTCCGCCGGTCGTCGCCCGCGACGATTGTTGCATCGAACAGGATCGTGCCGCTCGACGCGCCCGCGGATCGCAGGCCGCCGTCGATCGTGATCGCCTCGATGCGCCCGCCGAGGTCGGGCTGGCGCGATAGGAACGCCGCGAGCCGCTCTTCGACGCCGTCGTTGTCCTGCCCTTGGGTCGCGCCCGTTATCGCCCGGCTTGCTTCGAGCGCGTGATTATCCGCCATCATTCTCTCCCCAGCGTTCGCTTTGCGGCCGGATCAAGAAATGTGACGAAAACTTGTTTTTGTCAAATTATTCAATCTAGATCGCGGCGCCCGAAACTCATTCCAGTTTCATAAGTAACGCCTCGGAGTGTCTGCTTCTGCTGTGATCCTTCCGGACAACGGACTGTCAGCAATCGGCCAATGGAGCAAGTTTCAGCTTCGCATAAGGACAGCGGCATCGCGGCTTAACACCGACAGATAGCGCTCCGCGAGTTCTCGTGGCGACCCGCTGCCGAACACGTAACGGTCGGCCCGGATCAGTGCCGCTTCGGCGTCATGCATATCGAGCCATTGGGCGAGGTCTTGGGTAAACGGACCCGCTTCCCCAAGCGAGACGAGCTTGACCCCACCGATCGGTTGCGCTGGCTCTCGCGTCACGATCCACGGTCCCATGCCGAGCAGATCATCGAGCCGATGTGCACCCGCCACAGGCTGCCGGAAATAGGCGCCCGCGCCGGCCGTTCCGAGTGCGATGAGGCCGGTAGTGATATCGGGAAAAGCCGCTGCGCCGGCCGCGCTGGCGTTAGCGGCACGCGCCGCCAGCATTTGTGCGTCGCGCGCCGCGGCGGCAGCCGGGTCGGTGATGCACACTATGCGCCCCATCATCATCGCAAGGTCGATAATCGCGCGGACATTCGGTTCGCGTTCGGGCTGGTAGGTTTCGAGGATATGTGTGCCGGCATCGCCGTGGACTACGGCGGCGAGTTTCCATGCCAGATTGGCCGCATCGCGGACGCCGGAGCAGAGTCCCTGTCCGGCGAAGGGCGGCATCTGGTGCGCGGCGTCGCCGGCGAGGAAAATGCGGCCCCTTTGCCAGGTCTCGGCGATCCGAGCGGAAAAGCGGTACACCGCCTTGCGCTCGATCTCGACCGCGCCCCTTACGTCCCATGGATCGAGCAGCCGTTCGATCATGCCATCGTCCAGCAATTCCCCGGCGGTTTCACCGGGTTTGAGCATGAATTCCCAGCGATGTCGGCCTTCACCCATCAGCACGCTGGTCGTCGGGCGCGCGGGGTCGCAGATTTGCAGATTGATTTCGGGCAGGCGCGATGCGTCGCGAACGATCGTGTCGACGATCAGCCAATCTTCCTCGAAGCCCAAGTCGTCGATGCCGACTTCAATGAGATCGCGCACCGTGCTGCGCGCGCCATCGGCGCCGATCAGAAAATGCGCGGCGATGCTGCGGGGACCGTCCGGGGTGTCGAACGTGGCATCGGCGTCTTCGTTCAGATGCGTCAAACGCCAGCTTTCGCGCAGTTCGATATTGGGGGCAGCCGCAACCGCGCGACGCAATGCGCGCTCGATCGAAGGCTGGTGGATCATATTGGCGCTGCGCCAGCCGCCCGCCGCAATCTTGTCCGCCCCGTCGAGGCGGAGCAGCACTTGCCCGTCGGCGGTCAGGAAATCATAGCGCGCGCTGTGGCGGCAGGTCGCGACGATCTCGTCGGCAATCCCGATCTCCTGAAAGACGCGGACGATCTGATGATCGATATGCGCGGCGCGGGGCAGCGAATAGGGTTCGGGCGCGCGCTCGGCGACGATGACCTTGACGCCGCGCCGCGCGAGCAGCAGAGCGAGCGTCAACCCGGTCGGCCCGGCGCCGACGATCAGGACGTCGCATTCATCTGCTTTTGGGCTGTTCATGCTTCGGCTTCCATCACGCCTTCGATCGCTCCGAGCCCGTCGATTTCGCAGCGCACGACGTCGCCGGGTTTCAGAAATTGGCGCGGGTCCATCGCCGCGCCGATCCCTCCAGGCGTGCCGGTGAAGATCAGGTCGCCGGGTTCAAGCGTCATCGCCGCCGACAGATGCTCGATCTGCTGCCACAGGTCGAAGACCAGGTGGCGGGTGTTCGAAGATTGGCGCAACTCGCCGTTGACGAGGCAGCGCAGATCCAGGGTGTGCGGGTCCACATCGTCGGCGGTCGTGATCCACGGCCCGATCGGGGCATGCGTGTCGAACGACTTGCCGAGCGACCATTGCGGCCCCGCATGCTGCCACATGCGTTCGGTCACATCGTTGCCGACGCAATAGCCGAAGACATGCTCATGCGCCTGCGTTGCGGGGATATGCTTGCCGCGCTTGCCGATGACCGCGACCAGTTCGACCTCATAGTCGGGCGTGACGGTGTTTTTCGCGATCAGGATCGGATCGAAGGGGCCGTTGATCGACGTCTGCGCCTTGGTGAACCAGACCTGCCGCTCCGGCGTCTCCATTTTCGATTCGGCGATATGGTCGGCATAGTTGAGGCCGATCGCGAAGATCTTGCCGGGGCGGGCGACGGGGGCGGCGAGCCTGACGCTGGCCAGCGGAACCGCGCCGTCGTTGCCGATGGCTTCGAGCGCCGGGCGCAGTTCGTCCCAGCGCGGAATCAGGTCGATCATGGTGTCGGCGAAGCCGGTGTCGACGATCATGTCGCCGCGGACGACGCCGATGCGCCGGGTGCCGTTCTGCTCGTAGGATGCGATTTTCATGCTGCGATATCCTTGGGCTTGCGGCGGAACAGCCGCTTGAAACGGAGCTGGAGCGCGAGGAGCTTGCCGATCGTCTCGGGCTTCGGCGCGCGCTTGCCGGCGAGCGCCGGGAAAGGAGCGCCCCATTGCACGTCGAGCAGTTCGCGCATGTTCGACAGGCGCGAACCGTCGGCGGCGGCGAACAGATCGCCGTCGGTCCAATGCTCGAGTTCGTGCCCCCAAGGGTCCTTCCAATAATCGAAGATCTGGCTGCCGAGCACATGGCGACCGACGCCCCAAGCGGGCTTGCGTCCTTCGCGCTTCAGATGCGCGTGCCCCGCCATCAAATCGTCGAGGCCTTCGACCTCGAAAGCGGCATGGTTGAAGCCGGGGCCGGGCGGAAGCTGAGCGAGGAACAATGTATGGTGATCGGTCGGCGTGTCACCGCGGTCGCAACGCATAAAGGCACCGATCGAGAGGCCCGGCGCGGCTTCGATCTCGTCGGAGGTGATGAAGCCGAAGCGTGCCTTGTACCAAGCCTCCGACTGGCGGAAGTCCGCGACGTTGAGCACGACATGGCCGAGACGGCGGACGCGCGACGGTCGCCTTTCGACGCGCACGGGTGTGCGCAAGCGGCGCCGCGCGGCGGCCGAATTGAAGGGCGCTTCGCTATCGGGCGCGGCGGGCTCGCCCCATGTCTGGCCGGTGACCGCTTCGACGCGGTTGCCGTCGGGATCGGTCAGGCGGACGACATGGCCGCCGCCCGGCGCGGTCGATGCCTCGACCGCAACGCCCTCGGCCGCGGCGAGCGCTTCGAGCTCGGCGAGACCAGCGACGCGGAAGGCGAGGGCGGTGAAGCCCGCTTCGCCCATCTCGGTCGCATGGGCAAAGGGCGCGCCGTCGGACCCGCGAGCATAAAGCGCTCCATCGTGCTCGAAGCAGGCGAGGCCGAAATCCTCAAGGAATTTCCGCATCTCGCCGAGGTCCGGCGCCATGAAGCGCACATGCGCGATATCCTGTGCCCGTGTAATGCTCATCATTTCAGACTCGCTGTTGACTATTCGGTCAACTTAGCTGATATGACCATTTAGTCAACTGTGAGGAAAGATGACCGACCAGCCCTTGTCACCCCGCGCCGCTCGCACCCGCGCAGTCTTGCTCGACGCGGGGCTCGATTTGCTCGCGCAGCGGCCGATCGATGCCATCGCGATCGACGAACTGGTTGCGGCGGCCGGCGTCGCCAAAGGCTCCTTCTTCAATCACTTCGGCGACAAAACTGGCTTCGCGAACGCGATCGGCGAGGCGATCCGCGGCGATATCGAGGCGCTGATCGGGGCGCTCAACGCGGGCGAGGCCGATCCGTTGAACCGGCTGTGCGGCGGGATGATCGGTGCCGCGGCCTTCGCGCTTTGCCAGCGCAAGCGCGCCGCGGTGCTGATGCGCAGCGCGCGTGGGATGACGCTCGAGGATCATGTGCTGAACCGCGGCGTGATCGCCGACCTGCGCGAGGTCGGCGCCGCGTACCAGCTGGTACCAGCGGCGGAGCGCGCGGGCGTGCTTTTCTGGCTCGGCTGCTGCCAGGTGCTGATGGGCGGGCTGATCGAGAAAAATGCGGCACGCGCGGGAGCGGCCGAAATGTTGTCGGATATGATCGCGCTCGGGCTCGGCGGGCTCGGCGTCGATGCCGAGAACCGCGCGCGGCTGAGCGATGCGGCGCGCGTCGGGCGCGAGCTCGACCGTGCGAGCGGGCTTTTGGACGGAAATCGATAGAGCGGCGACAGGCCGCAGCAGGAGAGGATTATGTTGCGGTCGTGGTGGCGCCGTCTGGTGCTGGGATTGGTGCTGCTCGCCGGCGCGGGTTTCGGGCTCGCGCATATCCCGGCGGTCCAGGACTGGCTGTTCGCGCGCGGGGTGCGCCAGGCGGTGGCGAGCCAGAAGGGCGTCCTGCCGCAGGCCGACCATTTGAAGGTCGTGCTGTGCGGCACCTCGGCGCCGCCGCCCAGCATGATCCGCGCCAAGGCGTGTACGCTTGTGATGGCAGGCGACCAGATCTTTGTCGTCGATACCGGCCCGGGCTCGGCGAACCGGCTGAGCATGTGGCGCTTTCCTTTCGACCAGCTCGACGGGGTACTGCTCACCCATTTTCATTCGGACCATATCGGCGACCTCGGCGAGTTCCGCATGCAGGGCTGGGTTGCGGGGCGGCCGGGGCCGCTGCCCGTCCATGGCCCCGATGGAGTCGAGAAGCTTGTTGACGGGGTCAACCTGACCTATGCCGCCGATGCGAGCTTTCGCGGTACCAGCCACGGCCTCGACGCCGCGGCGGCGCTGCTGGTTGCGAAACCCTTCGGCCTCGCGAGCGAGGAAGAGCGTATCGACCATATGGCGTCGGTCGTGATCCACGACGCGGGCGGACTGCGGATCACCGCGTTTCAGGTGGCGCACGAGCCCGTCTATCCGGCCGTCGGCTATCGCTTCGATTACAAGGGCCGTTCGGTCGTGGTTTCGGGGGATACCGCGCTGTCGCCCAATCTGGTGCGTGTGGCGAAGGGCGCCGACCTGCTGATCCACGAAGGGCAGAGCGAAGAAATGCGCGCGACCTTTGCCAAGGCGTTGAAGGAGAGCGGCGCCGCGAAACTCGCCAAGGCGATCGAGGGTGTCGGCCATTATCACGTCACCCCCGTGCAGGCGGCGGAGCAGGCCAATGACGCCGGCGTGCGGATGCTGGTCTTCAACCATATGGGGCCGATCGCGCCCGACAATTGGGTGCTGCGCCAGATCTTCGCGCGCGGGCTGGGCGACGTTCGGCCCGCGTCGCAGTGGAAACTCGGTTTCGACGGGATGACGATCGATATGCCCGTCAAGTCGAAGGACATTCTGTTCACCAAGGTCGATTGAGAGGGGGAAGGAGAGGGCGCGGCGACGCGCCCTCTCCCCCGTGCATCAAGGCTTGCGGAGACCGCCGCCGCGCGGGAGCTTGGCGCCGCCCGCGGCCGAGCGGCTGCCGCCGACGCTTCCGCTGAGGCCGCGGTCCAAGCTGCCGCGGTTGGGCCGCTGGCGGCTGGTCGGGGGAACGGTACCGCGATTGCGCGCGGCCTGTTGGCGATCGGCGGGGCCGGTCGTCGAGCTGATCCCCGAGGGGCGCTGGCCGTTCTGCCGCTGCGCATTGCTGCGCTCGACCTGTTCCCAGCCGCTGTCGGTCTTCTGATAGACCTCGCCATTCTTCCCGGCATAGACGTCGTCGCCAACCTTGACCGCGCCACCGGCGTTCACTGAGCCGCTGTCGCGGTCGTAGTAAACGCCGCCGACGCCCGCGGCATTGCCGCCCGAGCCCGTCGTCGAGAAGCCGCCGACCGCGCCGGCGCCTTCGGGGCCGGCACCTGCCGCGCCCGCCATGCTCGTCTGGCCCCCGGTGTTGGTGTTATAGACCTCGCGGTGGTTCGCGGCGCCCGCCTGTCCGGTGTGCGGATTATAGGCAGCGACGCCTTCGTTCGCGACGACGCGGCCGGTCTCGGGATTATAGCGCACACCGCGCGCCGCCGCGGTCGTGGTGCCGGTATAGGCGTTGGTGTTCACTGCCGCCTGTCCGACCCCGCGTCCCCCGGTCGCCTGGTTGTAATAGCCGCCTTCCACCGCACGGCCGTAATTGCCGGTCCACGGGTTGGCCCAGGCCGCTGCGGTGCCCGAGACGACGGCACTGCCCCACTGGCCATAGACGTTCCACGCCCCCGCGACGGGATAGGCGCCGCCATACCAATAGGCGGCAGGCGCATAAGTGGCGGGACAGCCATACCAGACCGAGCCGACCCACGCGGTGCAGCGATAGCCGGTGCCATAGACGACGACGGTGCCGGTCGACACGACACCATAATAGCCGGGCGTATAGCCGACCTGGACGCTGTCGCCGCTGACGCCATAGACGCGGACATAGGTCACATAGTGAAGCGGCGAGTTCGCCGGGATCGTGTAGATCGCCGGCGCGACGCTCGTCGCGACGACCCACGGGCCGCGCGGCGAAGATGCGACGAACCAGACGCCATTCGAGACCGCATAATAATGGCTGGCATCGACGCGGATCACCGGCACCGCCGCATTGCGTGCGTAGGTGAGCGTGGTTCCCTGCACGACGACGAAATCGGGATTGCCGTCATAGCTCGCGGCGAACTGCGCTTGCTTGCGGTTGACCGTCGCGGTCTGCGGGACCGAGTTGCTGGCGACCGCCGCCTTGGCCTGCGGTGTCCCGACGACCGAAGCGAGAACCGCGGCCTTGGGGCTGTCGGCGGGGATGCGCGCGAAGTCGACGGGAAGCCGGTCGGGCGCGACATAGCGCCACGGGCCCTTTGCCGAAGTCGCGACGAACCAGCGGCCCGACAACAAGACATACCAGTCGGTGCTCGCCGTGACGAAGACATCGGCGGGGCTGTTCGCGACATAGGCGAGCGTCGTGCCCGCGATCGGCGCGAATTGTGGCTCGCCCGACACGGCGATCAACTCCGCGGGGTCGCTGCGCACCAGGATCACCGGCGCCCGGCCGGCGCGCAGCAGCGCGGCGACCTCGTCCGACGGCGTGTTCATCGGATCGGCGAGCTTGTTCGACGTCGCTTCATTGAGCGCCCAGGTTACATTGGCGGGCAGGTCCCGGGCCAGGACCCAGCGCGCGTTCAGCGAGGTTGCGGTCAGCCAGCGGCCACCGGCGCGCAGATAATAGAGGTTGCCGGCGCGGACCAGCAGCGCGCGCGTATTGACGATACGCTGGACGCCTGCCGATTTCATGTCACGGAGCACGGGCTTGCCGTCGACGTGCACCATGATCGTCGGCTCGAAGGCAAAGACGATCGCGGGCGGGCTGTTGTCGACCGCGATGGTCGCGGTGGTCGCCGTCGTCGCGGCCTCGGCGGGATAGTCCATCGCCATGATCGACGCGCCGGCAAAGAGCAGCCAGAGCGCGGCGGCCTTGCCATATCCGGCGCGGCGGGGTCGGGTGGAAATATTGGTCATGATGTCATTCCTTGTTGCTTGAATTGAGGATGCAGAAATCCCGCCGCGCGAAAAGCGCGTGTCTGTTTTGGCGGGTGGGAGGGGATCGAACGCGAGCCGGCCAACACGGGGGAGAGATTGACCGGCTCGCGCCGACTATGGTCGTTCCGGGCGAGCCCAGGGTAGGGAGGGGGACTTTGCCCGCCCGGAACGTCCGACGGTGCGTTCCTAGTGCACCGAACTTGTGTCCACGGCGCGGGTCGGCCGGGGAGCGAGCCAGATGATCGAGGCGGCTGCCGCGAAGACGAAGGCCGCCCAGACGAATGTCTGTCCGGTCGCCAGCGCGACGGCCTCCTTGTCGACCATCTGGCTGATGATCTGGCGGGCCTGCTCGAGGCTGTAGCCCTTGGCCATCAGCCCATCGATTGCCGCCTGCGTGCCGTGGAGGACGCCCGAGAGGCCATCGCGCTTTTCCTGCGCGCCGTCGTACCAGAGCGTCGTCGAGATCGCGACCGCGACCGCCCCGGCCATCGTCCGCAGGAAGTTCATCACCCCTGCCGCCGACGCCGTTTCCTCTTCATCCACCGCACCGAGCGCAATCGTCGTGAGCGGCACGAAGAAGAAGGGCATGCCCGCACCCTGGATCAGCTGGGGGAGCGCCAGCGTCCAGAAATCGGCGCCGCTGTTCCACCAGAAGACACGAAGCAGCGAGGTGCCGCCGAGCCAGAGCACGCCGATGAACACCAGCCGGCGCGGGTCGACCTCGGTCATCCGTTTCGCGACGATCGGCGCCATCAGCACCGCCGCCACGCCGTTAAACGCGGTGGCATAGCCGGCCCAGGTCGCGGTGTAGCCCATCGCACCCTGCAGCCATTGCGGGATCACCACGAGGCTCGCGAAGAAGGTGCCGTAGGCGAACACCAATGCGATGACCGCGACGGTGAAACCGCGGTGGCGGAAGGGGCGAAGGTCGACGACCGGCCTGTCGTGCGTCAGCTCCCAGATCAGGAAGCTTGCGAAGCCGACGATCGCGATGATGGCGAGCTGGACGATGATGTCCGCGCTGAACCAGTCATGTTCGCGCCCGAGATCGAGCATCAGCTGCAACGCACCGACCCAGAGCACCAGCAACACGAGGCCGAAACCGTCGACGGGCTCGTTCACCTTCTCGGTCTCCGCTTTCCGCAGCACCGTCCACGCCGTGAAGGCACAGATCGCCGCAACGGGGACGTTGATGAAGAAGATCCAGTGCCAGCCCCAGCTGTCGGAGATGGTGCCGCCGAGGATCGGGCCGAAGATCGGCGCGGTCAGCGTCGTCATCGCCCAGATGCCCATCGTCATCGCATGTTTGTCCTTGGGAAAGACCCGCAGCAGCAGGGTCTGACTGAGCGCCATCAGCGGGCCGCCGCAAATCCCCTGCCCGATACGGAAGGCAACGAGCATGGTGAGGCTCGTCGCGGTGCCGCAGAGGAAGGAGAAGATGCCGAAGCCGAGCATCCCGCCCGCGAACAGCCGCACGGTGCCGAGGCGCCGCGAGAGCCAGCCGGTGAGCGGGACGCAGATCGCCTCGGCCACGGCATAGGATGTGATCACCCATGTCCCCTCGGACGAGGAGATACCGAGGCCGCCGGCGATATGTGCGACCGACACGTTCGCGATCGTGGTGTCGAGCACCACCATGAAGTTGCTGACCGCGAGGACGACCCCGGCGAGCAGCAAAGTCGTGCCCGTCAGGATCGTCGAGCTGTGGCCCTCAGTGTGGGCCGCGGTGCTCACGGGAGGTCCTTCCGACGGCTCGCGACGTCGATTTCGGCTTCCATCGAGAGGCCGACGCGCAGCGGGTGCTTCCTGAGTTCCTTGGGATCGAGCGAGACGCGGACCGGAAGGCGCTGGACCACCTTGATCCAGTTGCCCGTCGCATTCTGCGCGGGGATCAGCGAGAAGGCCGACCCGGTGCCGCCCGAAAAGCCCTCGACGCGGCCGTGGAAGACGACGTCGACGCCATAAAGGTCCGAGACGAGTTCGACCGGCTGGCCGACCCGAACGCGTTCGAGCTGGCCTTCCTTGAAGTTCGCATCGACATAGACGGCGCCTACGGGCACGATCGTCATCGCGACGCTGCCCGCCGACACGCGCTGGCCGACCTGGACCTGGCGGTTGGTGACGACGCCGTCGACAGGCGCGCGGATCGCCGTGCGTTCGAGGTCGACGCGCGCCTGATCGAGCTTCGCTTTCGCGGCGAGCACGTCGGGGTGGCTGTCGACCGACACGCCCGCGATCATCGCATTGTTCGCGGCGAGCGAGCTTTGCGCGGCACCGCGCGCAGCAACGGCGCCGGCGAGCCCGGCTTTCGCCTGCGCCAGATTGCCTTGCGCCGCGGCATAGGCGTTGCGGACGACAGTCAGTTCCTCGCCCGACACAGCGCCGCCGTCGGCGATGCCCGCGCGGCGGTCGAGATCGACGCGCGCCTTGGCGAGCGCCGCATTGGCGACCTGTACTTGCGCCTGCGCCTCGCCAATCTGTGCCGAGCCTGCGCCGACCTGTGCGGCGAGCGAGCCGCTCGTCGCGACCGCCTGCCCGAACTGGCGGCGGGCGCGGGCATAGTCGGCCTCGGCGCGCGCCAGCGCGAGCCTCGCGTCGGTGTCGTCCAGCTGGATCAGTATGTCGCCGCGCTTCACATTCTGCGTATTGACCACGAAAACCTTGGTCACCGCGCCCGAGACGAGCGGGGTTACCTGCGCCGAATCCGCCGCGACATAGGCATTGTCGGTCGCGACGATGTCGCCGTCGGCGAACATCCAGTAACCGGCACCCGCGACGAGCACCGCGCCGCCGAGCGCGGCGAACAGCTTTTTGCGCTTGCGTCCGATCTCGATCTTTTTGTCGGCGGGGGGCAGGTCGGCAGGCCGCGCGCCGCCCGTATCGCGGAAGTCGTCGGCATGTTCGAGAAGAGCTACACTGGTCATGGTCAAATCCTTTGAAAATCATCGAGGGGGGAGGCGTCAGAGCGCGGGCGTCGTGATTTGCTGCGCCGCGGCGGCAAACAGCCAGGCGGCTCCGAAAATGGCGAGCTTTGCGGCCACGCCATAGGCCAGCCAGCGCAGCACGCGCTGGCGTTTGGAAGTCATCGTCGTCATGGGGATATTCCTTCGTTTCTTCAGTTTCTTGGGGGGAGGGGAGAGATCAGGCTTTGGTGAATCCGCCGCCGAGCGAGCGGACCATCTGGACGTCGAGCGTGAAGGCGCGCGCCTGCAGATCGGCGACGCTGCGCCGCGCCTGCAGGACATTTTCCTCGTTGCTGAGGACGTCGAGATAGGAAGAGAGCCCGCGTTCGTAGCGCTGGCGCGACAGCGCATGCGCGCTTTCGGCATCCTTCATCGCCGCGAGCGAATAGGCGAGCCGGTCGCCGAGCGCGCGGCGGCTGACGAGCGTGTCGGCGACGTCGTTGAGCGCGGCGATAACCGTGGCGTCATAGCGCGCGACGGCTTCGTCATATTGCGCCCGCGTGCCGCGATATTGCGCGCTGATCGCGCCGCCGTGAAAGATCGGCAGGCTGATCGCGGGGCCGGCATTGCCATAGAGCGAGCTGCCCTGTGCCAGATTGCCGATACCGAGCGATTGCAGGCCGATCAGGCCCGACAGGTTGATGTTCGGATAGAAGGCGGCACGCGCGGCCTTGATCCGGCTCGACTGGGCATCGACCGCGGCGAGCGCGGCGGCGATATCCGGCCGGCGACCGACAAGGTCGATCGACGCATTCGACGGCACGCTACGCACGTTTTCGAGCGCGACCGCGGGGCGGCTGATCGTCAGCGCGCGGTCGGGACCGGCGCCGGTGAGCGCGGCGATGCTGTTTTTCGTCAGCGCGATCGCTTCGTCGGTGGCGGCGAGTTCGGCCTTGGCGGCCGGGACGCGCGAGCGCGCCTGCTTGAGTGCCGCCTGATTGTCGAGCCCGGCGAAGACGCGGTCGCTGACGAGCTTCAGCGTTTCGAGGCGGTTTTGGACGGTGCGACCCAGCACATCGCGCTGGGCATGGAGCCGCGCCAGCTCGGCATAGCTGGAGGCGATCGCCGCGGTCAGCGTCAGCTGCGCCTCTTCGACCTCATAGCGTGCGGCGAGCGCGTCCGATTTCGCCGCGGCGAGCGTCGCGCGGTTCTTGCCCCAGAGGTCAAGGTCGAGCGAAAAGCCGATCCCCACCTTGGCGGTGCTTTCCCAGCCGTCGGGGACGAACTGCCCGGGGACGCCGTTATTCTCGCTCTGCTGGACGAAGCCGGCGCTGCTCGTCGCGTCGATCTGCGGCGCCAGCGCGGCGCCCGCCTGACGGGCATAGGCATCGGCCTGACGCAGCCGTGCAGCGGCCATACGCAGGTCGGGCGATCCGGCGATCGCTTCGCGCATCAGCGTGTCGAGCTGCGCATCGCCATAGCCCTGCCACCACCCGGCGGCGGGCCATTCGGCCGCGTCGGCGCTGAGGCTCGCGGCGCTCGCGATGCTTTGGGGGATGGCGATTTCGGGACGCGCGCCGAGGTCGGGAACCGAGGCGCAAGCGGTCAACGTCGCGGAGCCGGCCAAAAGCATGGCCAGCCCGCGAAGGCGGGGGAGAGTCATTTGCGAATCCTTTGTGGTACTACATGGTACCCTTTAAATCGCGATTCGCGTCGTCGAAGTCAACAAAAATATGGTACTATACCGTACCATATTTTAGATAAACGAAATCAATGTTATGATCGGTTTGTGAAGGCAATCGTTTGCAAAAATCGGTACGACAATGCAGCATATCATAACTTTTGGGCATAGCCTCTCCGCCCGATATGGGCTTGATCTGAGATGTAAGGCGTACCATATGGTTCCCATGAAGATTGGTAAGCGAGAAACTCAGCGCCTCGCAAAGCGCGCGGAAATCATCGGTGTCGCCCGGCAGCATTTTTTCGAAAATGGGTTCGACGGCACCACCATGTCGGCAATTGCTGCCCAGCTCGGCGGATCGAAGCGCACGCTCTGGTCCTACTTCTCCTCGAAGGAGGAGTTGTTCGTCGCTGTGATCGAGGACACGACGGCGTCGGTTCGCGGCGGGATGGATTTTTCGGGGTTGGGCGATACCCCGCTCGAGAAGCTGACGAACCTGTCGCGCTCGGTCATCGAACGCATGGTATCGCCCTTGGCAGTGCAGATGTACCGTCTAGTGAGTTCGCTATCCGACCGCCATCCAGAACTGGTGCGGACCTTTTTCGAACGCGGCCCATCGCGCACGCGGATCAAGATCGCTGACTATCTCCGCGACAATTTTGCCGACCTTTTGTGGACCAATGATTTCATGACGGCGGGCGACGACCTTGTCGGCTTTGCCACAGCGCATTTTCATTTCCAGAGCCTGTGGGGGATCGCGGCGCCCCCGACCGCGAAACAGAAAGATGCGCGGGCGCGGCTTGCGGCCATCCTCTTCCTGCGCGCCTATGGCCGCGACCCCGATATGCTCGTTCCGAAAGCGTTGCTCGCGGAAGCCGAAAATATACCCGCTGCAGCCTGATCGTCGGGCAAGGACTGAAGGCGCAATCAAGTGCCCGAATTGTCCCCGTTCTTGACGTCCGCTCTTCCGATATCGCTCCCGCAAGCGGACCGTCGCCTCTCGTTGAGAGTTTCGGACGCCGCTAGGCGTCGGAAAGTCTTCGGTGCCCGAACCGCGGTTGGTCATGAGCCGAGCTATGGGGAAAGCTGTTTTGCGCTGATGCTGGGGTGGCCAGTTGCTGCCCAAAAGCGGACGTGCGCGATAGCGGACCGTCGGGATATGGGTCGCAAAAGCGGACGTGGAAAAGCGGACGGGCCGATTTTGGTAGTGCGGCGTCTGCTTTTGGGCAGCGTCGGCGCGAGCGGGTCCGGTTCCAGGCGCGTGTCTGCGCTGGATCGTGTCGGTGCCAGGCCGTGCCGGATCACGGCGCAGGTGTCCCGGGTGCGAGGGATGGCGGTGGCGGCGCGCGGGGCTGATATCGGCGCTCGAACACCTCGATGATGATCATGGTGCCGCCGCAGCACGGGCAGGTCGGTCGGGGCTCTGCATCGTCGGCGGGCTCATCGACCGGCGGAGGTGCGACGTCGAGCAGCCGGCGCGCGCGCTCGAGATGATCCTTGCGGTGTGCGCTGGCGAGCAGGCCATAGTGGCGGATGCGGTGGAACCCGCGCGGCAGGGCGTGGAGGAGGAAGCGGCGGATGAACTCGTCGGCGGCGAGGGTCATGACCTGCTGCCGTCCGGCGCCGGCCTTGCGGTAGTCCTTGTAGCGGAAGGTGACCCCGGCCTCGTCGAACCGAAGGAGCCGGCTGTTCGATATGGCGACCCGGTGGGTGTAGCGCGCGAGGTAAGCGAGCACGGCCTCGGGGCCGGCGAACGGCGGCTTGGCATAGACGACCCAGCGCTTCTTCCTGACGGGGGACAGATGCCGCAGGAACGCGCGTCGTTCGGCGAGAGGCGAGAGGCTGCCAAAGAAAGCGAGCCTGCCGGCGTCGTGCAGCGCACGCAGCCGTGTGAGGAAAAGGCGACGGAAAAGCGCGCCGAGCACGCGGACCGGCAGCAGGAAGGCCGGGCGTGCTGATATCCAGCGTGTCCCATCGCGCGAGATGCCGCCGCCGGGCACGATCATGTGGATATGCGGATGATGGGTGAGCGCCGAGCCCCAGGTGTGGAGGACGGCGGTGATGCCGATCCGGGCGCCAAGATGCTTCGGGTCGGCGGCGATGGTCAGCATCGTGTCGGCCGCG
>PNJO01000010.1 GCA_013821905.1 Sphingopyxis sp.
TCATCACCCGCGTCCAGCAGGGGATGCAGTCGAAAAGTTTCTCGATGGGGCCGCTCAGCGACAAGGAAGTCTGCCTCAAGCATTTCTGCGCCCGGATGCGCGACATCATTCCCGAGGCGCGGCTGGAGAAAGCTCCATCGCCGGGGTGGAGCCGATAAGTTCCCCTCCCGCTTGCGGGAGGGGTTAGGGGAGGGCCGTTCCCTCCAGTCATCGTCAGCGGGACAGGCCCTCCCCCGGCCCCTCCCGCAAGCGGGAGGGGAGAATGGGAGATCTTCCAGTCATCATCGTCGGCGGCGGCCCCGCCGGCATGGTCGCGGGACTGCTGCTCGCGCGGGCCGGCGTGCGCGTGACCGTGCTCGAAAAGCATGCCGATTTTCTCCGAGATTTCCGCGGCGACACCGTGCACCCTTCGACACTCGAGTTGTTCCATGAAATCGGGCTTCTCGAAGACCTGCTCAAGGAACCGCACGCCGCGATCGACACGATGACGCTCAATCTGCTGGGTGGGCGTTATACGATCGCGACAATGAAGCACCTGCCCGTCGCGGCGCGCTTTGTCGCCATGATGCCACAATGGGATCTGCTCGATTTCATCGCGGGACAGGCAGGGCGCTACCCGACCTTCGACCTGCGAATGTCGACCGAGGCCACCGGGCTGACCGGTGACGACAGGGGCCGCGTCAATGGCGTGACCCTGGCGAGCGGCGAAACCCTGCCCGCGCGGCTCGTGATCGCCGCCGACGGCCGCCGCTCGGTGCTGCGCGATGCCGCCGAGCTGCCGCTCGAAGTCCTGGGCGCGCCGATGGACGTGCTCTGGTTCCGCGTCCCCGTCCCGGCTGGCATGGACATGTCGGAAGTCGCGCTCGGCACGATCGACCGGGGCGGAATGGTCGTCGCAATCCCGCGAGGCGACTATTGGCAATGCGCTGAAATCATCGGCAAGGGCGGATTCGCGCCGATCGAGGCGCGGGGCATCGCGGCCTTCCGCGAACGGATCGTCGAGATCGTGCCGGGCCTCGCCGCCGGGATCGACGCCGTCCAGAGCTTCGACGACGTCAAACTGCTCTCGGTCGCACTCGACCGGCTGACGCGCTGGTCGCGCCCCGGGCTGCTCGCGATCGGCGACGCGGCGCACGCCATGTCGCCCGTCGGCGGCGTCGGAATCAACCTTGCAGTGCAGGATGCGGTTGCGGCCGCGAACATCCTCGCTGCGCCGCTCGCCGCCGGCGCCGACCCCGATCCGCTGCTTGCAAAGGTGCAGGAACGGCGCTGGAAGCCGACCACGAAGATGCAGGCGCTTCAACGGATGGCGCATCAACGCGTCGTCGAGCCGATGCTGCGCGGCGAAATCACCCATGTGCCGTTCGCGGTGCGCTTGCTCGACGCCGTCCCGCTGCTTCGCCGCATTCCGGGCCGCATCCTCGGCCTCGGCTTCGGCCGCCAGCATGTCCAATCCCCGCTTGCGAAAGACCTCCCATGACCAAAGCCTATGACGCGCTGATCATCGGCGCGGGCCACAACGGCCTCGTCTGTGCCTTCTATCTGGCGAAAGCCGGTCTCCGTGTTCGCATTGTGGAAGCGCGCGACGTCGTCGGCGGCGCGGCGGTGACCGAGGAATTCGCGCCGGGCTTCCGCAATTCGGTCGCAAGTTACACGGTCAGCCTGCTCCAGCCGAAGGTGATCGCCGACATGCGCCTCGCCGATCATGGCTACCGCGTGATCGAACGGCCGATCAGCAATTTCCTGCCGCAGGAGGATGGTGGTTACCTCAAGCTCGGCGGCGGGCTCGAACGCACGCAGGCCGAATTCCGTAAATTCTCGAACCGCGATGCCGAGGCGCTGCCGGCCTATTATGACGCGCTCGAAAATGTCGCCGAACTGCTCCGCGACTTGGCGCTTCGCGTGCCGCCGAACGTCGGCGAAGGGCTGCGCACGCTTCTCGACGGCGCGCGGCAGGGGCGGCGCTTCGCGACGCTCAGCCTCGAACAGCAGCGCGACGTGCTCGACCTGTTCACCAAGTCGGCAACCGCGATGCTCGGAAGCTGGTTCGAAAGCGAGGCGGTCAAGGCCGCCTTCGGCTTCGACGCGGTCGTCGGCAACTATGCCTCGCCCGACACGCCGGGCAGCGCCTATGTCCTCCTCCACCACGTCTTCGGCGAGGTGAACGGCAAGAAGGGCGCATGGGGCCACAGCGTCGGCGGCATGGGCAAGATCACCGAGATCATGGCGAAGGTCTGCCGCGACGCCGGGGTCGAGATCAGCCTCGAAAGCCCGGTCGCGAAGGTGCTGGTCGATGGCGGCAAGGCGGTCGGCGTGAAGCTCGTCGGCGGCGAGGAGATTGCCGCCGCGCGCGTCATCGCCAATGTCGGGCCGAAGCTGCTCTACGAACGCATGATGGACGCCGCCGACCTGCCGTCCGATTTCGAACGGCGCATGAAAGGCTTCAAGGCGGGCAGCGGCACTTTCCGCATGAATGTCGCGCTCAGCGAGCTGCCGAAATTCACCTGTCTTCCCGAACCGGGCGAGCATCATCAGTCGGGGATCATCCTCGCGCCGACGCTCGCCTATATGGACCGCGCCTTCCTCGACGCGAAGCGCGACGGCTGGTCGAAGGAACCGATCGTCGAGATGCTGATCCCCTCGACCGTCGACGACAGCCTTGCGCCCGAGGGGTGCCATGTCGCGAGCCTCTTCTGCCAGCAGTTCGCGCCCGAATTGCCCGACGGTCGCGACTGGGACGATGAAGAAGGGGCCGCGGCCGACACGATCATCGACACGGTCGAGAAATATGCGCCGGGCTTCCGCGCCAGCATCGTCGGCCAGACGCGCCTTTCGCCCAAGGGCCTCGAACGCAAGTTCGGTCTCGTCGGCGGCGACATCATGCACGGCAATATGAGCCTCGACCAGCTCTGGTCGGCGCGACCGGTGCTGGGCAACGGCGGCTATCGCGGGCCGGTGAAGGGCCTCTACATGTGCGGGGCGGGGACGCATCCCGGCGGCGGCGTCACCGGCGCGCCGGGGCACAATGCGGCGCAGGTGATCCTACGCGACCGGGGTCTCTTCGCGCCGCGCTGGCGCTGAGCCGCGCATCAGGAGGTAAATGGGGAGCCCTGCCGCGGTCATCAGCAGGCTCCACAGGCTCGCCTCCAGCCCGGCGCCATAGAAGGCCCAGCAACTATAGACGAAGCCGGTGATCGTTGCGGCGGCAAAGCCCGTGGACACCTTGATCGCGCCGCGCCGTTCGAGCACCAGCGCCGCGAGAGCGCCGACGATGTAGAGGATGATCGCCGTCGAGGTCGTGACCTTGACCATGAAGGCGAAAAGGTCGGCGAGGCCGCGCGAATAATTGGCATAGACGATCACGCTCGCAAGGCCGCTCGATACGAGCTGGGTGATCCACGGCGAGGCGAAGCGGTTGTCGCGCGCGAAGGCTGCCGGGAGCAGGCGCCGGTGCGCAAGGTCGCGCGGGATATCGCCCTGCAGCAGCACGAAGCCGTTGAGTGCGCCGAGCGCGGCGATCGCCGCGAACAGCGCCACGACCCGCCCCGCCTCGGGGCTGACGAGCTGCGAAAAGAAGGTCGCATAGGCCGCGTTCGACTGGTGCAGCGTTTCGAGCGGGACCATCAGCGTCACCGTCGTGCACGACAGCAGATAGAGCAGGCCGACCGCCGCCGCCGCGATCACCGTCGCGCGCGGGATGGTGCGTTCGGGATCCTTCACCCGGCCGCTGACGACGCAGGCGCTTTCGAAGCCGAGCAGGGCGAACAGCGTCAGCGTCGCGGCCGAGCTGATCCCCGACAGGCTGACCGGCTCGGTGCCCGCCATCGTCGGCGGCGGCGCCGCGCCGGTGCCGAGCGCCCAGGCGCCGACGATCACCGCGCCGACGACGGGAATGAGCTTGAGCCCGAGCGTCAGCAGCTGGGCCCCGCCGGCGCGCCTGACCCCGAACAGGTTGACGAGGGTGAAGAACCAGATACAGCCGATCGCGATCCACGCCGGCGCCGCGCCCTGTTCGCCGAGCCAGGGCATCAGGATCGACATGTTGCTGATCGCCGCGACCGCGAGCGTCGCGACGACGGTCCAGCAGCTGATCCAGTAGCTCCAGGCCACGATGAAGCCGGTGCCCGGGCCGAAGGCGGAGGCGGCATAGGTAAAGGCCGCGCATCCTTCGGGCAGGCGCCGCGCGAGGCGCGCGAAGACGACCGCCAGACAGAGCGTGCCGGCGATCGACACCCCCCAGCCAATGATCGCATTCCAGCCGAGCGGGGCGAGGTCGCGCGGGAGCAGGAACACGCCCGACCCGATCATATTGCCCATGCCGAGCGCGATACACATCAAAAGGCCGAGCTTTTGGCCCGGCCTTTCGTGGTTGGTCATGCCATCGGTCACCCGGTCAGAAATCCTTGCTGACCTTGATCCCGATCAGCCGCGGCCGGATGACATTGTCATAGAAGACGCCGCCGTTGACCGTGTCACCGAACGCGTCGCCACAAATGGTTTCGCCGCATTGCACCGCACTGTTGATCACGCCGCGACTGTTGAACAAATTTGTTCCGAACAGCTCGGCGCTCCAGCCCTCGCCCTTGACGCCGACGCTGAAGTCGGCGGTCGTATAGGCTTTGAAATTGCCGACGATGTCATTTTCGAAGGTACGCAGGTCGGACCGGCGTTTGCCGATATGGTTCACCGCGAACTGGACATGCCCGTTCACGCCGCCAACCGGAAATTCATAGCGCGCGATCGCGTTGCCCTTGAACTTCGCGGTAACCGGCAGGCGCGACCCCGACGGAGCGAGCAGCGCGTTGCCGGGCGTCGTGCAGTCGAAATCGGCGTTGGCGATCGAGCAGAAATCGCGGCGGATCGTCGCGTCGTTATAGCTGGCGCCGAGGCTGAGCGTCAGGCCGCCGGCGCGATAGCCGAGGTCGGCCTCGATCCCGCGGATGCGGGCGATACCGGCGTTGCGGACCTCGCTGAGGCCGTTGGCGCCGAGGAAGGACAGCTGGATATTCTTCCAGTCCTCCTGATAGATTGCGCCGTTGAAGCGGACGTCACCGAAGCTCGTTTTCCAGCCGAACTCGTAATTGTCGAGCGTATCGGGGCCATAGGGCGGCAGACTGCCGCGGCGGTTGATGCCGCCCGGCCGGAACCCGCGCGACCAGGTCGCATAGACCATCACATCCGGGTTGATCTTGTACGTCAGGTTCAGCTTGTGGATGAAATCGGTGTCGTTCGTGCTCTTGTCGAGGTTGGTGCAGGGCGAACCGGCGACGACCGCCGGCCCCTGGCAGGCATAGACCGGATTGCCGCTGAAGCCGGGGTTGTTGTAGCCGAAGAAGCCGACAAGGCTGTTATCGAACTTGTAGAGGCGGCCGCCGCCGGTCAACGTCAGCTGGTCGGTGATGTCGAAGCTGATTTCGCCGAACGCCGCATAGTCGCGGTCGATACGCAGCTGCTTGGTCAGCCAGATATTGTCGTCGGTGCCGGGCACCTGAATATCGTCCGAAATATCGTCGATAATATAATGTTGTTCGATATTATGCGCCTGGCGCTGCCAGAACAGGCCGCCGATGAAGCGGACGCGTGCATCGGCCGGCGAGGCGATGCGGATTTCGGCAAAGCTGCGCTTATAATGATCGATCCCCTGGATATATTGGTTCGGGTTCACGAGGTCGCCGTTGTTGTCGTAAAAATAGGCCCCCGATCCGTTGATCGCGTCATAAAAATAGGCATAGTCCGAATAGTCGCTGTCGGTCAGCGTCTTGCGGCGCAGGTGCCCGCCGGTTGCGGTCAGGTCCCAGCTCCCGATCTTGCCCTCGATCGTCAGCGCGGCCTGGATCCACTTATCGTCGGTGCGTTCGGGATTGTACTGCACCGTCTGCAGGCTGCGGTTCACTGCCGACGAGCGTTCCTGCGCAAAGCTGCCGTCGGCCTTCTGGATCTGGCCCATGATCGTGGGACGGATCGTCCAGTCGTCGTCGAGCTCGATGCCGAGCGCGAGGCGCGCGCCATAGGTGTCGACATCATTGTAATTTTTTTCGACGAAGGCGTCGTTGTTCTGGGTGATTCCGCTGGTCGGATAGGTGCGGCTGCCCGCGATATTGTCGATATAGCCGCCGTCGTGGCGATACCAGGCCACGAGGCGCAGCGCCGCCCGGTCGCTGAGCGCCGCGTTGATGAAGCCCTCGGCGACGCCGCCGATGTCGCCGCTCGACACGCTGTTCAGTTCGAGCCCGACCGAGCCGTAGGTGCCGCTGGTGTCGGGCGCGTTGGTGACCAGCTTGATCGTGCCGGCCATCGAGCTCGCCCCGTAAAGCGTGCCCTGGGGACCCGCGAGGGCCTCGACGCGGGCCAGGTCATAGGCATGGATATCGAGCGCGCCCTGGATCGTGGTGATGGGCATTTCGTCGAGATAGGTGCCGACGGTCGGCAGCGAGGTCGAGTGATTGGCATTCTCGCCCGACGCCACGCCGCGGAAATAGACCTGGCTGAACCCGGGGGCGAGCGTCTGGATCGTCACCGACGGCAGGAATTTGACGACGTCCTGGAATTCCTTGACCTGCAACTCGTCGAGCCGCTCGGTCCCGATCGCGGTGATCGCGAGCGGCACGTCCTGCAGATTCTGTTCGCGCTTCGACGCGGTGACGACGATGTCGTTCGTGTCCTCGGTCGTCGATCCCTGCGCCAGCGCAGTGCCCGACGTACAGAGAATGGTGGTGCCGAGCAGCATGGCGCCGCCGCGTGCCAGGACCGCTTTTACGTTCCGCATACAGACCCCCCTAATTGACATTTATGTGACGGAGAATGACGCGGTGCAGCGTAAGCGCAAGCCTTGTCGACGAAGCGGCTCGCCCGTTAGTCGAAAATGTCGCCCGCTGTTGCCCAAAGGCAACGTTTTATCACACGCGCGCCGCGCTGCTGCCGCGGAAATCTATGCGAATTCCGGCGGGATTTCCGGATAGGCGCCGAGCACCGGACCGAGCGCCTGCTCAAGCGGAGCGAGCCACGCCGCATAGCGACGCCACTGGTCGACGCCGTCGCGGTTGATCGGCCGGCGGACCTGCTCGCTCGACGCGGTGCGAACCGCGCGGGCGTTGCGATGGAAGGCCAGGCACGCGTCCTCGAACGGCTGGTCCAGATAGGCGAGCATCGCGCGCACCTCGGCCTCGGGATCGTCGAGCAGCGCTTCGTGGATGACGCGGTGGATGCGGCCGGGCTGGACCGTGTCGAGATGCGCCATCAGGCGAACATAGTCGCGGTAATAGGCGCCGATATCGCCGAGGCGATAGCTGAACGCCTGGCCCTTCGCATAATGCTGGCGAAAGTTCGAGAAACAGCAATCGAGCGGATGGCGCCGGGCGTCGATGATCCGCGCGTTCGGGAGGATCAGGCGAATGAAGGCGACATAGAGCCAATTGTTCGGCAGCTTGTCGATATAGGAGGGCTTCGCCGTCTTGCGCTGCACCGCGGTGTCGCGAAGATAGGTGGCACCCAGATCGGCGAGCCGTTCGCCGGGCAAGTCGGCGAGTGCGTCGATCCAACGCCTTCCGTCTCCCTTTGTCTCACGGCCGAGGCCGAGGGCGAGGGCGGGGATGTCGGGCAATTCCATCGTGCCCTCGATCGCCGAATGGCTGGCGAGAATTTGCTCGATCAACGTCGATCCGGCACGCGGCATGCCGAGGATGAAGATCGGGTCGGGCGCCGGATCGCCAGCATTCGCGCGCGCCGCGAAGAAATCGGGGGTGCAGATATCGATGATCCGGTCGACCAGCGCCGTCGTCTCGGCCGCGTCGTAGCCGAGTTGCTCTGCCCGGATCGCGTTGCCCGCGGCAAAATGGCGAAAGGCGGGATCGGGCTCGCCGATATCGTCATAGGCCTTGCCGAGCGCGAAATGCAGGTGGAGCCGGTCGTCGGCGCGCGCTTCGCCCGCGGGTTCGGCTTCGACCAGCGCCGCTTCCATTGCCGCGCGGTCGCTTTCGTCGAACCGGATCGTCTTGAGGTTCGCCAGGCTCCACCAGAGTTCGCCGAGGCCGGGATCGGTGGCGAGCGCGTGACGATAGGCGGCGATGCTGTCGTCCTGGCGCCCGACGGTCTTGAGCATATGCCCATAGCTCATCCAAAGCTTGGCGTGGTCGGGGAAGCGGCGCGTCAGCTCTTCGTAGAGCGCGAGCGCTTCGTCATAGCCGCCGATCCGGCCGAGCGCGGCGGCCTTGAGGTTGGCGTGCGCGGGATTTTCCGGGTCGTCGCCGAGCACTGCGTCGAGCGTCGCCGCCGCATCGGCGAAGCGGTTCTGCTTGTAATAGACGGTGGCGAGATTGGCGCGCGCGGCGCCGAAACCCGGCGCGAGTTCAAGCGCTCGGCCGAGCAGCTTTTCGGCGTCGCCATAGCGTCCGATCCGCCCCGCGACTTCGGCGAGCATGCGGATCGCGGCGACGTCGGTCGCATCCTCGCGCAGCCGCTGGCGCAACGCTGCCTCGGCATCGGGCAGGCGGTTCTCGGCGAGCGCCAGCGCCGCATCGACCATCGCTTCGTCGTGGATCGCTGCCGAGACGGCGGCGAGCGAAGCCGCCTGCGCCTCCGCCTCGCGCCCGAGCGCGCGCAGCGCATGCGCCGCGAGCCGGTGCGCGGTGGCCGAGGTCGGCACGGCCTCCAATATCGCTTGCGCCTGCGCGAGTGCTGCACCGGGCTGGCCCCTCAGCAACTGCCGGGCGTTGGCGAGCGCCTGATCGTGGGTAACGGTTGCCAAGCCGCCGCGCCTCAGCTCGCCGCCCGCGCCTTCGCGATGGCGCGTCGCAGCGCGTCATAGCCGATCTGCCCCTGGAAAAGCTGGTCGCCGACGATCCAGGTCGGAGTGGCGTTGAGCTGGAGCTGCGTCGCGATGGCCAGATTGCTGTCGAGCTCGCGCTGGAACAGCGCCTCGTTCGCGGTTGCGTCGGCGCTGCCGTCGGTGACGACACCCGCCTTTTCGGCCGCGGCGGCGATCGCGGCCGGGTCGAGCGACCGGCTGGCGAACATCGCATGGTGGAAGGCGTCATATCGGCCCTGCCGCGCTGCGGCGAGCGCCATGACCGCGGCGTCGCGGCTCTGCGGCGCGATGATCGGCAGCTCGCGGAACACGACCTTCAGGCGCTTGTCTTCGCGGATCAGCCGGTCGACATCGGGCACGCTCGCGCGACAGAAGCCGCACGCATAATCGGTGAACACCACCAGCGTGACGTCGCCGTCGGCATTGCCTGCCCAGGCGCCCGCATAGGGTTTTTCGAGCGCAGGGCGGATCGCGTCGACCGCCTTGGCGATCTCGTTGTTCCGCTGCGCCTCCAGCGCTTCGGGAATGATCTGCGGGTTCGCGCGGATATAGTCGGCGACGACGGTCTCGACCTCGCCCTTGCTCATCCCGCCGCCGAAGCGGCCGCCGAGCCAGAAGACGGCGGCAAGCAGCAGGATGGCGCCGCCGGCGATCATCCACAGCGGCGCCGGAAGCGCGGGCGCGGCGGGGCGCGGAGCCGGTACCGGACGGTGCGGCGCACGATCGTCGGGCGCGGGTGCCGACAGCGAGGGCGGCGGCGTCGCGGCGGCGGCCTTCGTCTTTGCGGCCCGCGCGGGGGCGACCGGCATATCGGGCTCGCCGGCGAACAGCGGCAGATCGGGCGCGGCGGGGCGCACTGCGACGGCTGCTTCCTGCTCCTCGCGTGCGAGCAATTGTTCGAGGCCCGATGGTGGAGGCGCAATTTCCTCGCTTGCCGGGCGCAGCTTGGTCGCCGCCTCGCCGATGCTTTCGCGCAAACTCTCGGTGCCCGCCTTGGCGACCTGGCCGATCCCTGCCTTCGTCTTGCCGGCCACCTCGCCGAGGCCGCGGCCGGCTTCGCTCGAAATCTTTGCGACCCGGTCGCCGAGCGCGAGCTTGTCCCACGCCTGGCCGCCGGCATCGGCGGCGGCGCGGCCCGCCTTTGCCGAGCCGCGGCCGATCGCGCGCAGCGCACGCGCCGTCAGCGTCCCGCTGCGCTGCGCCAGTTCGCGGCTGCGGCGCGGAATTTCCATCGCTTCGACCTTCGCCGGAATATCGGCGCGGTCGCCGACGTCGATCGTCCAGTCGGCAAAGGCTGCGGCGCCGTCGCGGATGCGATCCCAGAGCGTCGCGGCGCCGGCGCGGATCTGTTCGGGCTTCACCAGCGGCGCGCGCGCGGGTTTCTCGGCCGCCTGATAGCGCGCCAGGTCGATCCCGACCGGCGGCTCTTCGCGCGGTTTGGCGAGGCCCTCGTCGGCGGCGTGGGTGCGGGCAGGCTCCGCCGCGGGCGCCTGATCGCGCAGCCAGGGCTGGTAATAATCGTCTTTCTTGTCGGTCACTTGTCGCCCTTGCGCATCGTCGGATGCGATGCCTGCCCCTGTCGTCGTTCGAATCTAGCGCCGTTTGCGCTCGCGTTCCACCTCGGCGCGAGCCACCAGCGCAATATCCTGTGCACGGATCCAGTCGGGCGACCCTTCGGGCAGGCCCTGCATCGCGGTTTCGGCATTACGCAGCGCCAGCCCCGACTGTCTACCCTCCAACTGATAGCGTTCGGCCGAGGCGAGCGCCGCACGCGCCTGATCGCCCTTGTTCGCATAGACGATGCCGAGCTGATACCAGGCGAAGGGATTCTGGTTGTCGAGCGCCACCGCGGTTTTCAGCACCTCTTCGGCCTCGGCATAATTGGCCTGGTCCTCGGTCGCGATCAGCGCATGGCCGAGCGTCGCGCTGATCAGGGGCTGCGACCGCGATTGCGAGACCGCCTTGCGCAGCGCCGGGATCGCCTCCTTCGGCCGCCCCGATTCGAGGAGCACCTGCCCCTCGAGCTCGAGGAAATAGGGGTCGTCGGGATTGGTCGCGAGCAGGCCTTCGACCTCCGCCAGCGCCTTTTGCGGATAGGCGCTCTTGTGCCAAGCATAGGCGCGGGCGTAGCGCGCCGGGATCGTCTTGTTGCTTTCGGGATATTTGCGCAGCGTGCGCTCGGGATCGGCGATATAGCCCGACAGCTTCGCCTTGATCCGCTGGAAACGCGCCTCGATCGCCGCATTGGCTGGTTTTTCCCACGCCGGATCTATCACATAGACCTCGCGCAGCGCCTGGATGCGATCGCCCGACATCGGGTGGGTGCGGCCATAGGCCTGGTCGTCGTCCTGCTTTACGCCATAGCGGAATTCGAGATTTTGCAGCTTCTTGAAAAAGGCGAGGCTGCCGCGGCCGCTGATCCCCGCCTTCGACAGATATTGCGCGCCGGCGGCGTCGGCAGTCGATTCCTGGACGCGGCTGAAAGCGAGGAACTTGCCTAGCGCGGCCTGCTGCCCTGCCATCATGATCCCCATGCCGGCTTCGCCGCCGCCGGCTGCAATCGCCGCGGCGCCGAGCAGCAGGCTGAGCAGCGAAATGCCGGTCGCGGCGCTCGCGCCCTCGTTGATGCGGATCGCGTGGCCGCCCATGACGTGGCCGAGCTCGTGCGCGAGCACGCCCTGCACCTCTTCGGCGCTGTCGGCCGCCTCGATCAGCCCGCTGAAGACATAGATGTCCTGGCTGCCCGCGACAAAGGCGTTGATGCTGCGGTCGCCGAGCAAGTGCACGCGCACCTGGCCGGGCTGCAGCCCTGCGGCGACGAGCAGCGGGTCCATCATGTCCTGGAACAGCGCCTCGGTCTCGGCATCGCGCAGGATCGACTGCGCTGCGGCCGGGCGAACGGCGATCGCGACCATCGCGAGCAGGGTCAGCGTTATGCGAAGGAGCGCGCGCAATCCTTGTGCGCCGGATGCGATGGGCGGCGGGAGAGCGGTCATTGCCGCTTCTCTTGCGCCGCGCGCCTGAACCCCGGGTGAAGCCATGCAGGCTTATTGGGGGTCAGGTCGCGCGGACGCAAGATCGCGATGCGAATTCTGCGATCAGTTGCCGCAATCAATTGCCGAAGGTGCGCTGCCACCAGCCGCGGCGCGGTTCGCCATCGGCGCCTTCGCTTTCGGCGTCCGCTTCGGCCGCATCCGCAGTTACGGACTCGGCGGTCGGCTCGGTTACGGCTTCGGCGACGGCCTCGACAGCAACCGCCTTTTTGGCGCGGCTGGCGCGCTTTTTCGGCGCGGGCTTTGCAGCTTCGGCGGGTGCTTCGGGCGCGGGCGCCTCGGCAGCAGGCGCTTCCACCCGCTCGGCCGTTTCGGCTTCGGCTGCCGCAGTCGCCTTGGCCTTGCGCGGCGCGCGCTTGCGCTTCGGCTTTTCCTCGGCGGAGGCGGCTTCCTCGGCGACCGGTTCGGGCTCGGCGTCGGCGGCGGGGGCCGCTTCGACCGGGGCCTCGGCCTCGGCTTCGTCGGCCTTCTTGCGGCCGCGTCCGCCGCGGCGGCGCTTCGGCTTCGCCTCTTCGGCTTCCGCGTCGGTCTCGGCCGCTACCGGCGGAGCCTCTTCGGCGGGAGCCTCATCATCGGCTGCTTCGCCGTCGTCGGAAACCGGCGCATCGCCCTCGGGCTCTTCGCTGCCTTCCTCGTCGCGGCGGCCGCGGCGGCCGCGACGGCGGCGGCGGCGGCGCTTGCGGCCCTCGCCATCCTCACCGTCCTGGCGCTCCTGCCGTTCGCGGCGCGCGGGCCGGTCCTCGGCCGCTTCTTCCTCGGCTTCCTCTTCCTCGTCCTCTTCGACGAAATCTTCCTCTTCTTCCTCGATCTCGACGATCGGGGCGAAGCTGCGGCGAGCGACCGGCGGCGGGCCGCCGACCTCGATCGCCATTCGCGCGCCCTCGGTCTCGCCGTCGGGCAGGATTTCGACGCTGACGCCGTAGAGTTCCTCGATCTCGCGCAGTTCGCGGCGCTTTTCGTTGAGGAGATAGAAGGTCGCTTCCTGGCTTGCGCGCAGGATGATCTTGCTGCCCTTGCCGCGCGCGGCTTCCTCTTCGATCAGGCGCAGCGCGCTGAGACCGGCCGAGCTGGCGGTGCGGACGAGGCCGGTGCCTTCGCAATGCGGGCACGGGCGGGTCGAGGCTTCGAGCACGCCGGTGCGCAGGCGCTGGCGGCTCATCTCCATCAGGCCGAAGCCCGAGATGCGGCCGACCTGGATGCGCGCTCGGTCGTTCTTCAGCGCGTCCTTCATCGCGCGCTCGACCTTGCGGACGTTCGAGCCATGATCCATGTCGATGAAGTCGATGACGATCAGCCCGGCCATGTCGCGCAGGCGGAGCTGGCGGGCGATCTCGTGCGCGGCTTCGAGGTTCGTGCTGAGCGCGGTCTGCTCGATATTATGCTCGCGCGTCGACCGCCCCGAGTTGATGTCGATCGACACCAGGGCCTCGGTAGGGTTGATGACCAGATAACCGCCCGATTTCAGTTGCACGACCGGATTGAGCATACCCGCTAGCTGGTCTTCGACGCCGTAGCGCTGATAGAGCGAGACGGGGTCGGCATATTGCTTCACGCGCCGCGCGTGGCTCGGCATCAGCAGCTTCATGAACTGCTTCGCGGCCTTGTAGCCCTCGTCGCCCTCGACGAGCACTTCCTCGATATCCTTGTGATAGATATCGCGGATCGCGCGCTTGACGAGGTCGCTGTCCGAATGGATCAGTGCAGGCGCGCTCGATCCCAGCGTCTTTTCGCGGATCTCGTCCCACAGGCGCGCGAGATAGTCGAAGTCGCGCTTGATCTCGACCTTGGTGCGGCTCATCCCCGCGGTGCGGACGATGCAGCCCATCGTCGGCGGCAGGTTGAGCTCGTCGATCATCGCCTTCAGCTTGCGGCGATCGGCGCCGTTCGAAATCTTGCGGCTGATCCCGCCACCGTGCATCGTGTTCGGCATCAGTACGCAATAGCGGCCGGCGAGCGAGAGATAGGTGGTGAGCGCGGCACCCTTGTTGCCGCGTTCTTCCTTGACGACCTGCACCAGCATCACCTGACGGCGGCGGATGACGTCCTGGATCTTGTAGCGGCGGCGCAGCGACATGCGGTTTTCGCCGCCATCCTCGTCGTCGTTACGACGGCCGCGACCGCCCTTGCGGCCGTTGCGACCGCCCTTGCCGCGTCCGCGACGGCGATCGCCGCGACCTTCCTTGGCCTCTTCGCCACTTTCTCCAGCTTCGCCTTCGCCATTGTCTTCGGCGTCGTCATGCTCTTCGTCGTCGCTTTCCTCGCCGACGGTTTCGGGCGCCGACGGGGCGTCGCGATTGTCGTCGTCATGGTCTTCGACGTCGGCGACATCGCCCTCGAGCTCGTCGAGGTCGTCCTCGGCGCGCTGGGCCGCCGCGGCGGCATGTTCGGCCTCTTCGCGCAGCAGCGCTTCGCGATCTTCCTTCGGAATCTGGTAATAGTCGGGGTGGATTTCGCTGAAGGCCAGGAATCCGTGGCGGTTGCCGCCATATTCGACGAACGCCGCCTGCAAGGACGGTTCGACGCGGGTTACCTTGGCCAGATAGATATTGCCCTTGAGCTGCTTGTGCTCGGCAGACTCGAAATCAAACTCCTCGATGCGGTTTCCCGTGGTGACGGCGACCCGGGTCTCTTCCCGGTGCCGCGCGTCGATCAACATGCGCGTGGTCATTATTATCACTCCAGGCGCGCCGCGGCGCGCCAACAAAAAAGGCCGCGGCTGCCCTTGCGGGGCGGCTGCGGTCGATAGGGTTCAAAGAAAAAAAGACGTTATTGCCTTGTGCGGCCCGCGTCCGGTCCTGGACGCGCATGCGGTCTTCGGTCGCGACGCATGCAGGGGCGAGAGCACCCGCGTCGCGATCAGAAGAGGGCATGGCAAGCCTCATGCGGCATCAACCTGTTTCGGGATGAACGGTCGGGGCAGGGCGGCATTGTATGTGCCGCGCCGTCCGTCCGCCCATCCGGGTGGAACTGACGAAAGTCCGTCTTCCCCGCATGTCCGGCACCAGGGCGGCCATGATCTGCGAATCCCGCAAGACCAGGCCTTTTTCCCTTCAAAAGGCCGAACGGCGCCGGGAAGGACACCGTCAGTGGGCGTGGTGCTAGCATCGGCATGGGCCGACGGCAACCTCCGCCGCCGAACAAAGATGGGATCGCGCCCGACTGTTGCAACCATGTCCCACTGACGAATCGGCTGAATCTACGGGTAACCCCGCCGGTAGGCGGCGATTGGGGGCGTTCTGGCTAACGGGTGGTTCACCCTGCCGCGCGGCCGGGACCCCAAGTTTTCGAATAATGGCTGGACCAGCGCCCCCGCGGCGGCATAGTCGCACGATGGGCCTGCTTCTCCTTCTGCTTGCCGCGACCCTGGAACCCGCGTCGGGGGGCGAGATCGCGCGCGCCGCGTGGCGGCCGCCGATCGAGCTGCAGCCATCCGCGCGGTTCCGTGCCCGGTCGCCGGGGAAGCGCTACAGCGTGACGGTGCCGATCGGGCGGCCCAAGCCCGCGGTCGCATTGCCGAAGATCGAGGGTCCGGCGAACCCGCGCCTGCCGCTCGTCGTCCTCGACGCCGGTCACGGTGGTCACGACCCGGGCGCGACCTCGCCGCACAACGGCAAGCGCGAAAAGGACATCACGCTGGCGCTGGCGCGGGCGATTCGCGACGAACTGGTCGCCGGCGGCCGGGCCCGCGTTGCGCTCACGCGGTCGGACGACCGCTATCTGGTGCTCGAAGAACGCTATGGCATCGCGCGGCGGCTGAAGGCCGACCTGTTCATCTCGGTCCACGCGGACGCCGCCGAAACCGAGCAGGCAAGCGGCGCATCGATCTACACGCTGTCCGAAGTCGCCTCCGACCGCGAGGCGGCGCGACTCGCGGCGCGCGAAAACAAGGCGAATATCATCAACGGCGTCGATCTCGGCGCGCACAGCAGCGACGTGTCGTCGATCCTGCTCGACCTGACCCAGCGCGAAACGATGACCGTCTCCGCCGATTTCGCGCGCCTGCTGCAGCGCGAGGCGTCGGACGACATGAAATTCCGCACCAGCGCGCACCGCTTCGCTTCCTTCGTCGTGCTCAAGGCGCCCGATACGCCGTCGGTCCTGTTCGAAACCGGCTTCATCTCGAACAAGGGCGACGCCGAATTCCTTGCTTCGGCCGAGGGGCGGAAAAAGGTTGCGCGCGGCGTGGCCGACGCGGTGCGGATCCATTTCGCGCGTCGGATCGCGGCGCCCTAATCACCCACCACAGTTGAAATATAGTCTTGACTAACTTTTTGTTCGTGCCAGCCTCCCGAGGGTATGGCGCGGGAGAGTGGCATGGGCTGGAGCAACTGGTCGGGCAGCGTCGTCGCAGCGGCGGGCCTCGTCCGTCCGCGCAGCGAGGACGAACTCGCCGCGCTGGTCCGCAGCGCGCCGCGCCTGCGCGTTACCGGAGCGGGGCACAGCTTCATGCCGCTGTGCGAATCGGATGCGCTGATCGTCAGCCTCGACGACATGCCCGGCACGATTGCTGTCGCCGCCGACCGCCGCGCTGCGCGCATCCCGGCGGGCTGGAGCATCCGCCGCCTCACCGCGGCGCTGTGGGAAGAAGGGCTCGCGCTTGCCAACCAGGGCGACGTCAATCCGCAGTCGCTCGCCGGAGCGATGGCGACGGGCACGCATGGCACCGGCGTCGATCTGGGGTCGCTGTCGACCTTCGCGCGCGGTTTCCGCCTGCTCGATGCGGCGGGCGAAGCGCATTGGTGCGACGCCGATACCAATAGTGATCTCTATCAGGCGCAGCGGCTGTCGCTCGGGCTGTTCGGCGTGGCGATGGAGATCGAGGTCGCGGTCGTTCCGGCCTTCCATCTCGCCGAGCGAATCGAAAAGCGGCGCTGGGCCGAAATCCGCGAAAGCTATGACGAGCTGGCGGCGCAGCACCGTCACGTCGAATTCTGGTTCTTCCCGCACAGCGACGACGTGATCCTGAAAACGCTCGATCCGTGCGATCCGTGCGATCCGCCGCCCACGACGACCGACATGGAGGAGGCGACTTTCCGCCGCATCCTCGACATTTCGGCGCGCCTGCCCTTTTTGACGCCCTTCCTCCAGCGACTGATGATGAAAAGCGGGATTTCGGGGCGGCGGCGCGGTCCGGCGCACAGCATCTTCCCGTCCGACCGCACGATCCGGTTCGAGGAGATGGAATATGAAATGCCGCGCGCCGCGGGGCTGGAGACGATCGAAGAGGTGGTGCGCTGGATCCGGCAGCGGCGGCTGCCCGTCGCCTTTCCGTTCGAATATCGCACCGTCGCCGGCGACGATATCTGGATGAGCCCGATGAACGCGGGCCCGGTCGCCGCGATTTCGATGCACCAATATGCGAAAATGCCGTGGCAAGGCCTGTTTGCCGAGGCCGAGGCGATCTTTCGCGGCCACGGTGGGCGGCCGCACTGGGCGAAGCGTCACACGCTGACGCGCGCCGATGTCGACGCGCTATATCCGATGGCGGGGCGCTATGGCGCGGTGCGCCGCGCCGCCGACCCGACCGGAAAATTCCTCAACCCGCATCTGGAGGCGCTTTTTGCATGAATGACGACCGGACGCTGCACGCCCATCTGATCGGCCGGCAGGGCTCGCGTGCCGACCTCAACACCCCCGCGCTCACGCTCGATATCGGGGCGCTCGACCGCAATATCGCGGCGATGGCGGCGCTCGTTGCCGAGCGGGGCGTCGCGCTGCGCCCGCACGCCAAGACACACAAGAGCGTCGATATCGCCAAGCGCCAGATCGTGGCGGGCGCGGTCGGCGTCTGCTGCGCCAAGATCGGCGAGGCCGAGGCGCTCGTCGAGGGCGGTGTGACCGGCATCCTCATCACCTCGCCCGTCGCGGCGCCGCGCGCGATCGAGCGACTGGCGGCGCTCGCCGGGCGCGCCGAGGGGCTGATGGCGGTCATCGACCATCCGGCGGTCGTCGAGCGGTTGCAGGCCGCGCTCGCGGCGGCCGACGCCCGGCTCGACGTCATCATCGACATCGATCCGGGCATCGCGCGCACGGGCGTCGCATCGCCCGAAGCGGCGGTTGCGCTGGCCGAACGCGTCGCGGCGTCGCCGAATCTCGTCTGGCGCGGGGTGCAATATTATTGCGGATCGCAGCAGCATATCGAGGCTTTCGCCGACCGCCGCGCCGCGATCGTCGAGCGCACCGCCTATCTGCAAGAGGTGATCGCTGCGCTCGCCGCCGAGGGCTTCGCGCCCGAAATCGTCACCGGATCGGGCACGGGCACGCACCGCATCGACCTCGAACTCGGCGTTTTCACCGAATTGCAGGCGGGCAGCTATGTCTTCATGGACAAGCAATATCTCGATTGTGACCTGACCGGCGACGGCGCGGCGCCGTTCGAGGTGTCGCTGGGTGTCGACGCGCGCGTCGTCAGCGCCAACCACAGCGGGCTCGTCACCATCGATGCCGGCTACAAGTCGCTCTCGACCGACGGCGGGGTTGCCGTGGTTCAGCGCGGCGCGCCCGAAACGGCCTTTTTCGCCTTCATGGGCGACGAACATGCCGCGCTGATCGCGCCCGAGATCGGCGCCCGGCTCCAGCCGGGCGATCCGGTGAGCCTGACCGTGCCGCACTGCGACCCGACGGTGAATCTCTATGATTATTACCATGTCGTCGCGGGCGACACGCTCGTCGATATCTGGCCGGTGAGCGCGCGCGGGCGGGCGCGGTGAACGGCGCGGTCGCGGCGAAGCGTCGGCCGCAACAGGACCGCGCGCGCCAGACGCAGGCGCGCCTGCTCGATGTTGCGGGCGAACTGCTCGCCGAGGTCGGGATCGAGCGGATTTCGACCAATATGATCGCGGCGCGCGCCGGCCTCTCGCCCCCCGCGCTCTACCGATATTATGACGATAAATATGCGGTGCTCGAAGCGCTCGGGCGGCGGCTGATGGCGCGCCAGAATGCGGTGCTCGATGCGTGGATCGCGCGTCACGGACCGGGCGGCATCGCGGACATGGCGGAGCATGTCGGCGATCTGCTCGCCGTCAATGCCGCCGTGACGCGCGCCGAGCCGGGGGCGGTGTGGATCCTCCGCGCGCTGCACGCGACGCCGCGCCTCGTCCACGTCCGGCTCGAATCGCACCGGCAGGTGACCGACCGGCTGGCCGACGCCTGCGCGCCGCACCTGCCGGGCCTGTCGCGCGACCGGCTGTGGCAGCGCCTGCGTCTCGCGGTCGAGATCGGTTTCGCCGCCGACGAGATGCTTTACGAGGAGGATCGCGTCTCGGCGATGGCGGTGCTGGACGACGTCGCGCAGATGCTCCGTCCGCTGATGCTCGACCTTGCCGCCGGCTGACCGGCCCGCCGCAACCATACTTCCCTTTCGGCGAAGCAGGCTTTAGAGGCTTGGGCCTATGGTCGCCGACAGCACGTCCCATTTCCGCCTCCGCCTTCGCCGCGATAGCAATGCCGTGATCAACTGGTTCCGCGACATGTGGACGCGGCGCTGGTTCCGCTGGCTCGGTTGGCTCGCGCTCGCGGGCCTGCTCGGTATCGCGTTGATCTGGGTGGTCTTCGCGCGCGACCTGCCGTCGGTCGACCAGCTGCGCGACTATGAGCCGCCGCTGCCGACGATGGTTCGCGACGGCGAGGGCAAACCGGTGCACAGCTATGCCCGCGAACGGCGCGTCCAGCTCGAATATAGCGAATATCCGCAGCTCCTCGTGCGCTCCTTTCTCGCTGCCGAGGACAAGACTTTCTTCGAACATGGCGGCATCGACTATCCGGGCATCGCGACCGCCATCATCACCAACCTGACCAACAGCGGCCGCCCGGTCGGCGCCTCGACGATCACGCAGCAGGTCGCGAAGAATCTGCTGCTGACCAACGAGCTCAGCTATCGCCGCAAGGTGCGCGAGGCGATCCTCGCGATGCGCATCGAGAGTGCTCTGACCAAGGAACAAATTCTCGAGCTTTACCTCAACGAAATCCCGCTCGGCCGCCGCAGCTTCGGCGTCCAGGCGGCGAGCCGGGCCTATTTCGACAAGGATGTAGACCAGCTCCAGCTCCACGAAATGGCCTTCCTCGCCATCCTCCCCAAGGCGCCGGAAAAATACGGCCGTGCGCGTTTCGAGCGCGAGGCGCTGGCTCGCCGCAATTTCGTGCTCGGCGCGATGGAAAGCAACGGCTGGATCAGCGCCGCGCAGCGCGACGCCGCGCGCGCGATGCCGCTCGGCCTCACCAACAGCGGCAACCGCGCGGTGGCGCAGGTCGGCGGCTATTATATGGAAGAGGTACGGCGCCAGCTGATCGCCGAATTCGGCGAGACCGCCGACAATGGCCCGCACAGCGTCTATGCCGGCGGCCTCTGGGTGCGCACGCCCTTCGACGGCAAGATGCAGACGGGCGCGACGATGGCGCTGCGCAAGGGGCTGCAGCGCTATGACGCGGGCAAGGGCTGGTCGGGCCCGATCGCGACGATCGAGGCCGACGACCAGTGGCAGAGCCGCCTCGCGTCGAGCTTCATCGGGATCGACTACGACAATTGGCGCGTCGCCGCGGTGCTGTCGAAATCGCCGACCGCCGCGCGCCTCGGCTTCGCCAACGGCGACACCGGCACGCTGCCCGCGAGCGCCGCGGCGCTGGGCTATCGCAAGACCGGCGGCAGCGCTTTTTCGGCGATGCGTCCGGGCGACCTGATCGTCGTCAAGTCGAGCGGCGGCAGCACCTATGCGCTGCGCAACATTCCCGAAGTGTCGGGGGGCATGATTGTCGAAAGCCCGCATTCGGGCCGCATCTACGCGATGCAGGGCGGCTTCGACGTGCGCCTGTCGCCCTTCAACCGCGCGACGCAGGCCGAGCGCCAGCCGGGTTCGACGATCAAGCCCTTCGTCTATGCCGCCGCGCTCGACAATGGCATGACCCCTGCGACAATGATCGTCGACGGGCCCTTCTGCGTCTATCAGGGCGCGCGTTTCGGCAACAAATGCTTCCGCAACTTCGGCGGCGCGGGCGGGTCGGGCGAACATACGATGCGCTGGGGCCTCGAACAGTCGCGCAACCTGATGACGGTGCGCGCGGCGAGCCAGGTCGGCATGGAACCGATCGTCGAGACGATCCAGACGATGGGGATCGGCAAGCACGAGCCCTATCTGTCCACCGCGCTCGGCGCCGGTTCGACGACGGTCGAGAAAATGACCAACGCCTATGCGATGCTCGTCAACCACGGTCGCTCGCTCAAGCCGCGCGTCATCGATTATGCGCAGGATCGCCGGGGCAAGGTGATCTTCCCGAAGAACTGGAGGCCGTGCGACGGCTGCAACAAGAAGGATTGGGACGGCAAGCCGATGCCGCGCTTCACCGCGTCGGGCAAGCAGCTGATGGACCCGATCACCGCCTATCAGGTCGTCCATATGCTCGAAGGCGTCGTCCAGCGCGGCACCGCGGTGCGCCTGCGTGACCTCGGCGTGCCGCTCTTCGGCAAGACGGGCACGACATCGGGTCCGAACGACGTCTGGTTTGTCGGCGGCACCCCCGACGTGGTCGCGGGCATGTATATCGGCTTCGACCAGCCGCGCAGTATGGGCGGCTATGCCCAGGGCGGCAGCTATGCGGCGCCGATCTTCAAGGATTTCGCGCTCGCCGCGCTCGCCGACCGCCAGCCGATCCCCTTCTCGGCGCCGAAGGGCGTGCGCATGGTCCGCATCGACCGCCAGTCGGGCCGCCGCGTCTATGGCAGCTGGCCGGGCACCGATCCCAAGGCGTCGATCATCTGGGAAGCGTTCAAGCCCGAAAGCGAACCGCGCCGGACGATCCGCGAAGAGGAGATCAAGCCGATCAGGACGCAGCGGCGGACGACCGGCGGCGCGGCGCAAAAGGGGACGTCGGGCCGGAGCGACAGCGACTTCCTCGACGACCGCGGCGGCATTATCTGACGCTGCGCCTTCTTCCCCTGCGGCGTTTGAGGCCGTAAGGGCGGGATCAACATATTTCAGGAGCCAAGACATGCGCGCCGAAGCGCAGGACCATATCGACACGATCAACGCCGCGCTGGCGTTGCTGCGCCGCTTTCTCGACTGGGACCGCGCGGTGCGCCGGCTCGACGAACTCAATGCCAAGGTCGAGGACCCGACGCTGTGGAACAATCCCAGGGCGGCGCAGGAAGTGATGCGCGAACGCCGGCGGCTCGATGAGGCGATCACCGCAACGCGCGCGATCGAGCAGGAGCGCGACGATACCGCCGAGTTGATCGAACTGGCCGAGATGGAAGGCGACGAGGCGCTGGTCGACGATGCCGTCGCCAGCCTCGCCGCGCTTGCCGCACGCGCCGAGGACGACAAGATCAAGGCGCTGCTCGCGGGCGAAGCCGACGCCAACGACGCCTATATCGAGGTCCATGCCGGCGCCGGCGGCACCGAAAGCCAGGACTGGGCCGAGATGCTGCAGCGCATGTATATGCGCTGGGCCGAAAAGCGCGGCATGAAGGTCGAGCTGGTCGAATATCAGGCGGGCGAGCAGGCGGGGATCAAGTCGGCGACGATGCTGGTGAAGGGCGAGAATGCCTATGGCTATGCGAAGACCGAAAGCGGGGTCCACCGCCTCGTCCGCATCTCGCCCTACGACAGCTCGGCGCGCCGCCACACCAGCTTCTCGAGCGTCTGGGTCTATCCGGTGATCGACGACAATATCGAGATCGAGATCAACGAAGGCGACCTCAAGATCGACACCTATCGTGCCTCGGGCGCGGGCGGCCAGCACGTCAACACGACCGATTCGGCGGTGCGCATCACGCACATCCCCACCGGCATCGTCGTCGCGAGCCAGAACGACCGGTCGCAGCACAAGAACCGCGCGACCGCAATGGGGATGCTGAAGGCGCGCATGTACGAGGCCGAGCTGCAGAAGCGCGAGGCCGCGGCATCGGGCGAATATCAGGCCAAGACCGAGATCGGCTGGGGCCACCAGATCCGCTCCTATGTCCTCCAGCCCTATCAGCTGGTGAAGGATCTGCGCACCGGCGTCACCTCGACGGCACCCGGCGACGTGCTCGACGGCGCGCTCGACCCCTTCATGGCGGCGGCATTGTCGCAGAAGGTGACGGGCGAAAAGGTCGAGGTGGAGGATATCGATTGATCCGGCGCGCCGTCGTCCTGGCCGCGTTGACGCTGTTGTCGCTGCTCGGCGGCTGCGACGCGCCGTGGAGCGACGATAGCGACCGGCTCGAGACGGCGCGCAAATTTCCGCCCGCCGACCGCCCGGTCGCGCCGACCGTCTCGACCAAATGGTCGACCGAGGAAGCGCGCGACCGGGTCAACGAGGCCGAGGACGTCATGGATTCGGCCGACGTCCGTCCCGGCATGACCGTCGCCGACATCGGCGCGGGCGACGGCTATTACACCGTCCGGCTCGCGCAGCGCGTCGGCACCGGCGGGCGGGTGCTCGCGCAGGACATCCTGCCCGAGGTGATCGAGCGGCTCGCCGACCGCGTCGCGCGCGAGCGGCTCGACAATGTCTCGCTGAAGCTCGGCGCGGTCGACGATCCGCGGCTTCCCGCGAACAGCTTCGACCGCGTCTTCATGGTCCATATGTATCACGAGATCGGCGAGCCCTATGCCTTTCTGTGGCGGTTGCGGTCGGCGTTGCGCCGCGGCGGGCAGGTGCTCGTCGTCGACGGCGACCGGCCGATCGCCGATCATGGCACACCCTTCCGCCTGCTCGTCTGCGAGTTCGAGGCGGTGGGCTACAAGCTCGTCTCCTATGACGACAAGCAACATGCCGGGGGTTATCTCGCGCGCTTCGTGCCCGCGGGCAAAAGGCCCGATCCCGAGCAGATCAAGGTCTGCGACAATCCCTGATGGACGATCGGCGGATCGTCGGGCCCTAATAGACGATCACCTGATCGTCGGGCGTCGCGGCGGCAAGGAAGCTGACGAGGCCGCCGGCGCGCACCTGCGGCACCAGCTCGCTCGCCGTCATGCCGACGAGCGCCATGCCCGACTGGCAGACGGTCAGGCCGACGTCCATCGCCGCTGCCTCGGCGATCAGCGAGGCGAGGTCGGGCTGTCCCGCCGCGCGCCGCGCCGCATCGCCCTCGAACGCCACGGGGGTGCGGAGCAGGGCGACGGCAGCGCCCTGCAGGAAGATGCGCGCCGGGCGGCCCAGCGCGGAGGCGGCGGTCGCGGCCTCCAGCGCGGCGTAGAAACGCTCGCCCTCGGCCGAGGCGACGATGATGTTCAGCCCCGGCATGTCGGGCACCCCGGATCCTTGGCAACCCCGATTTCGCGCCAGCGGCGATCGAGCATGTCGATGATCGCGAGCCGTCCGGTCAGCATCTGCCCCCAGCCGGTGAGCGCGCGCACCGCCTCGAGCGCCGCCATCGTCCCGATCATCCCCGCGAGCGCCCCCATCACGCCGGTTTCGGCGCAGTTCAGCCCCTGCTGGTTCGGATCGTTGCCGACTAGGCAGGCGTAGCAAGGGCTGTCCGGCCGCCAGCCTTCGTAGAGCGCGACCTGCCCCTCGAACGCACCGATCGCGGCGGAGAGCAGCGGGATGCGGAGCGCGACCGCGGCGCGGTTGACGCCAAGCCGCGTCGCGAAATTGTCGCAGCCGTCGAGAATCAGGTCGGCGCCGGCGAGCAGCGCGGCGGCGTTGTCCGCGCCCAGCCGCTCGGCGACCGCGAGAACCTCGACATTCGGGTTGATGCGCCGCGCGGCATCGGCGGCGACCGTCGCCTTGGATGCGCCGATATCGGCGTCGGCGAACAGCGGCTGGCGGTGCAGGTTGCTGAGCTCGACGACATCATCGTCGATGATCGTCAGCGTGCCCACCCCCGCCGCCGCGAGATAGGTGATCGCCGGACAGCCGATCCCGCCGGCACCGACGACGGCAATATGGCTCGCCTTCAGTTTCGCCTGCCCCGCGCCGCCGAAAGGGGGCACGATGATCTGGCGCGCGTAGCGGTCGAGTTCGGCGTCCGACAGCAAGGCTATTCGCCGGGCTGGCGCAACTTCATCGCGGCGAGCGATCCGACATTGTCGGGGATATGGTCGTCCTCGACCTCGTCGGCGGCTTCGCTCGCGACGCCCGTCGATCCGAAACCGCCCGCGCCGCGCGCGGTTTCGTCCAGCGTCTCGACCTCGGCAAAGGCGGCGCGCTGGACGGGCGCGGGAACGAGCTGCGCGATGCGGTCGCCGCGCTTGATGTCGAAGGGCTCGTCGCCGAGGTTGGCGAGGATCACCTTCACTTCGCCGCGATAGTCGCTGTCGATCGTGCCCGGCGTGTTGAGGCAGGTGATGCCATGCTTGAGCGCGAGGCCCGAGCGCGGGCGGACCTGCACTTCATAGCCGACGGGGATCGCCATCGCGAAACCGGTTGCGACCGCGTGGCGCGTGCCGGGACGGATCGTCAGCGTCTCGGCCGCGACGACGTCCATCCCCGCCGCGCCATCGCTGGCATAGGCGGGCAGGGGCAGGCCGCCGCCGTTGGGCAGCCGCTGGATGGCGATTTCAATCTCTTTCGAGGGGGAGGCGGCTTTCGAGCTCATCGGCGATCTTTTCCATCAATTTGCGGGCGACGGCCTGTTTGGGCAGCCGGTCCCAGCTATCTACGCCCGCTTTGCTAACGATATGCACCCGGTTCGTCTCGCCCCCCATCGGGTCGGCGGAGACGTCGTTGGCGACGATCCAGTCGCAGCCCTTGCGCGCCAGCTTGGCCTCGGCATGCGCGATGACGTCGTTGGTCTCGGCGGCAAAGCCGATCAGCAGCGGCGGGCGCTGCGCGCTTTTCGCAAGGCCGGCGAGAATGTCGGGATTTTCGGCGAGCGCGAGCGGCGGGACCGCGCCGCTGCCGTCCTTCTTGATCTTTTGCGGCGCGGTGTCGGCGGCGCGCCAGTCGGCGACCGCGGCGACCATGATCGCGGCATCGACGGGCAGGCTGGCCTCGACCTCGGCCGCCATTTCGCGCGCGGTCTCGACATCGACGCGGGTCACGCCGGGCGGTGTGGACAGCGGGACCGGGCCCGCGACCAGCAGCACCTCGGCACCGGCCTCGGCGGCGGCGGCGGCGATGGCAAAGCCCTGTTTCCCGCTCGACCGGTTGGCGATGTAGCGCACCGGGTCGATCGGCTCGTGCGTCGGGCCCGCGGTGACGAGGATGCGGCGGCCGAAGAGCGGGCGGTGGTTGGCGGGTGCAAAATCGGGCTGGCCGTCAATGTGCCCCTCCCGCTTGCGGGAGGGGCTAGGGGAGGGCGTGTCGGTAGAGAAACGAGAGTCGTCTAATGGTAAGACTAACGACGCAACAGGCCCTCCCCCGACCCCTCCCGCAAGCGGGAGGGGAGAAGAAAGCGCCGCCTCGATCGCCGCCTTGATCGCTTCGGGCTCGGGCAGGCGGCCGGGGCCATATTCGCCGCACGCCATCTCGCCCTCGTCGGGCTCCATTACCGTCACGCCGTCGCCGCGCAGCGTGGCGACGTTGCGCCGCGTCGCGGCGTGCAGCCACATGCGCACGTTCATCGCGGGTACGGCGAGCACCGGCTTGTCGGTCGCGAGCAGCAGCGTCGTCGCGAGATCGTCGGCGATGCCCGCGGCCATCCTGGCGAGCAGGTCGGCGGTTGCGGGCGCGACGACGACCAGATCGGCCTCGCGGCTGAGCTGGATATGCCCCATCTCGACCTCGTCCTTCAGGTCGAAGAGGCTGGTATAGACCTTGTTCTCGCTGAGCGCGGCGAGCGTCAGCGGGGTAACGAACTGCTCGCCCGCGCGCGTGATGACGCAGCGCACTACCATGCTCGATTTGCGGAGCAGCCGGACGAGTTCGATCGCCTTATAGGCCGCGATGCCGCCGCCGATGATCAGGAGGATGCGGGGAGCGGCCATGGATTGATCTTCTCCTTTGCCCGCTAGTTATGCGCCGGGCCCCGCCAGTTCAAGCGCGGCGCCTGCCTTAGACCGCGGCGGGCGAAACGGAAACCCCGGGGTGCAGCAGCGACCGGAGGAGCGCGGCGATCGCCGCCGGCGCGAAGACCAGCCCGATGAACAGGGTCGGCGCGATCAGCATGCCCCAATAATCATTGTCGGTGCGCGCGAAGATCATGAAGGCGGCGGCATAGCCGAGCTGGACGAGAAAGCCTGCGGTGCCGAGCCGCCCGCGCCACGCGAGCCAGCCGAGCAGCGACAGCGGGACGAGGATCGTCGCGGCCCAATAGGGGGCGACGAAGCGCAGAATCGACGTCTTGTAAACGAAGGAAATATAATTGTTCCAGCCGCCGAGCCCGAGCCAGCCGCCGCCCGCCAGATCGGTCGGGCTGGTCGCGGCGGTCACTGCCGCCGCGTGAAAGGCGAGGCCGACGGCAAAGGCGACCACCAGGGCGATCCAGCCTCCGACGGCGCGCCAGTCGCGGTCGATCAGCGCGAAAAGGCCGAACAATATCGCGACGGGCAGCACCGTTTCGCGGATGGCGAGCGCGGCGGCGATCGCCGCCATCGCCGCCCAGGGGCGTTCGGGCCGGTAAAGGGCGAGCGCGAGCGCGATCAGTGTGCCCGCGACGACCTCGTGGATCAGCACCCACTGTCCCGACACGAGCTGCCCCAGATTGACCGCGACCAGCATCACCGCGAAACGGCTGTAGGCGGGAAGGTCGGGTTCGCGCGTCAGGCGGCGGCGCCACGCGACGAGCGTCGCGAGGCCGAGCAGGCTTGCGATCGCGACGCCCGCGGGCAGGCCGGTGATGCTCAGCGCCGTCGTCAGTGTTGGCAGCCGCACCGCCGCAAAGGGACGGAGCGGGTAATGATAGGCGCGGTGCTCCTCGACCACCGCCGGATAATAGGGCGTGCCCGCCTCCATCTTGCGGAGGATCTTCAGATAAAGGGCATGGTCGCCGATCATGCCTTCGGCTTTCGCGATGGCGGGCGACGACAGGTTCGGGTTGACGGTCTTGCGGCCCTCGGCGGTGCCGAGCAGCATCAGTCCGGCGAGCAGCGCGAGCAGCAGCGCCGCGAGCGGGCGCGGCAGTGCCGCAAGGCGGTTCCAGCCCGCGGGTGTCGCTATTTGCGCCACGTCAGCGCCGCCGACATGGCGAAGTTCCACATCGCGCCGACAAGCACGCCGGCGATACCCGCGACCCACCAGCGTTCGTGCTGGCCCGCGACCCAGGTTCCGATGCCGATATTGGCGACCGCGCCGATCGCCGAAATCGCATAGAAGCTGGCGAGCCCGCCGAGGAGGCGCCAGCCCTTGAGCTTGCGATCGGCATAGGTGAAGCTGTTGTTGAGGAAGAAGTTGAAGGCGATTGCGACCATCACCGCGCTCGTCTGCGCGGCGATGAAGGCGCTGCCCGTGCCCAGCGCGGCGCGCAGGACGGCGAGGTGGACGAAAACGCCGAGCCCGCCGACCGTCAGGAATTTGAGCAGGCGGACGGGCACGAAGCGGCCGATCGTCTTGTCGGCGATCAGCTCGAGATATTCGGCGATGACGCGCGCGCCGATCTTGCTCTCGCCGGCCTCGCGGCTGCGGAAATGATAGGGGATCTCGGCAACGCGCAGCGGCGTCGGGGCCGAGGCGATGATGTCGAGCAGGATCTTGTAGCCGATCGCCGACAGGCGCGGCATCGCGGCGTCGAAGGCTTCGCGGCGTATCGCGAAAAAGCCGCTCATCGGGTCGCTGACATCGGTGCGCAGCGCGATCTGGCCGACGCGCGTGGCGAGGCGGCTCATGCGCACGCGGCCCTGGTCCCAGTCACCGGTGCCGCCGCCATCGACATAGCGCGTGCCGACCGCGATATCGGCGCGTCCCGACGCGACCGCTTCGATCAGCCGCGGCAGCGCATCCTCGCTATGCTGCAGATCGCCGTCCATCACCGCGATCACCGGCGCGGCGGTCGCCAGAACGCCCTCGATGACCGCCGAAGACAGGCCGCGCCGACCGACGCGTTGGACGATGCGGACGTGGCGCGAGGTGCGGCCGATGCGGCGCACGAGGTCGCTGGTGCCGTCGGGCGAATTATCGTCGACGAACACGACTTCCCAGCCGCGCCCGGCGAGCACGGTGGACAGTTTTTCGATCAGGCGCTCGACATTGGCCGCCTCGTTGAGCGTCGGCACGATGACCGCGACGTCGAGCGGCAGCGTATCGACCGGCAATATGGGGTCGGCGAGAATCGTGTCGTGGCGCATGAAACCTCGGTTTTTGCCGGATTTTACGTCCGGGGCTGGTCGAGGTCCTGCTCTAGGGAATTAGGGTAAATGTTCGGTAACCACGGCGGCTTTGCGCCACGTCAGGCCAGCCAGCCGAACAGGCCGGCCCCGGCCGCCGCGCCCGCGATGGCGGTCAGCGCATAGCGCCACCAGGTCTGTCGTTCGCCCCGGTCCCACATCAGCGGAATGTCGGGCAGCGGCGGGGCGGGCGGCGCGGCGCCCTTGCGCGGCAGCTGCTCGTCGAGGCGGCGGATGATGTCGGGGATCAGTGCCAGCGTCTTGCCCTGTGCGCGGATGCCGTCGGCGAGCGCCGCTTCGGGGCCGAGTTCGTCGCGGATCCATTCGCGCACGAAGGGGCCCGAGACGTCCCACATGTTGATCTTCGGGTTTAGCATCGTCGCGACACCCTCGACCATCACCATCGTCTTTTGCAGGAGGAGGAGGTGCGGCTGGGTCTGCATGTCGAAATCGCGCGTGATCGCGAACAGCCCATCGAGCATCTGGCCGACGCTGAGTTCGCTCACCGGCTTGCCGCGCATCGGCTCGCCGACCGCGCGCAGCGCGGTCGCGAATTCCTCGACGTTGTGATAGTCGGGGACGTACTGGGCCTCGAAGTGGATTTCGGCGACGCGGCGGTAGTTGCCGGTGGTCAGGCCATAGAGGATTTCGGCGAGCCAGTAGCGCGCCTGGCGGTTGATCCGCCCCATGATGCCGAAATCGACCGCGGCGATCGTCCCGTCGGCCTTCACGAACAGATTGCCCTGGTGCATGTCGGCGTGGAAAAAGCCCTCGGCGATCGCCTGGCGCAGGAAGGCGTTGACGAGGTCCGCCGACAATTTCTCCATGTCGTGCCCCGCGGCGATCAACTTGTCGCGGTGCGAGATCTTGATCCCGTCGATCCAGCTCATCGTCATCACGCGGCTCGCGGTGCGGTCCCAGTCGATCGCGGGCACCTCGTAATGCGGCACCGCCGCCATCGCGTCGGCCAGCTCGGACGCCGATGCCGCCTCGCGCCGCAGATCGAGTTCGCGCAGGGTCCAGCGGCGGAAATTCGCGATGACCTCGCGTGGGCGGAGCCGCTTTGCCTCGCCCCCGAAGGCTTCGAGATGCGCCGCCGCCCATTCATAGGTGTCGATGTCGCGCGCGAACTGCTTGTCGATGCCGGGGCGGCGCACCTTGACCGCGACGGTACGGCCGTCGGTGGTCACCGCGCGGTGGACCTGCGCGATCGAGGCCGATCCGACGGGGTCGGGATCGAATTCGCTGTAGAGGCTTTCGAGCGGGACTTCGAAGGTCGCCTCGATTTCCTGCCGGATGCGGTCGAGGGCAACGGGGGCGAGCGCGTCCTGCAGCGTGAGCAGGTTACGCGCGGCTTCCTCGCCGACGAGATCGGGGCGCGTCGCGAGCGTCTGGCCGAGCTTGACCGCCGCGGGGCCGATCGCCTGGAAAGCGGCGGCATAATCGGGGACCCGGGGCTGGATCGTGCCGAGCCGGGCGAGGCGGCACAGCCGCTTCACACCCGGCGGCGTCTGCGGCGCGCTCTCGATGCCGCGCAGCGCCCCGTGGCGCGCGAGGATGCGGCCCCACTTCAGCAGGCGCAGGATATGGGTGACGGGTCGGGTCAAGCTTTCCACCCGCTGTGGATCGCGACGAGGCCGCCCAGGATCGGCTCGACCTTGACCGCGGTGAAGCCCGCGTCGCGGATCATCTGCGCGAAGGCGGGCATCGGCGGGAAACGGCGGATCGATTCGATCAGGTAGCGATAGCTGTCCTCGTCGTCGGCGATCAGCTTGCCGAGCTTGGGCACCAGATGGTGCGAGTAAGCGTCATAGGCCTGCGCGAAGCCCGGCCACTCGTTGGTCGAAAATTCGAGGCAGAAGAAACGCCCGCCATAGCGCAGCACGCGGTGCGCTTCCTTCAGCGCCGCCGGGATGTCGGTGACGTTGCGGATGCCGAAGGCGATCGTATAGGCGTCGAAGAACTGGTCGGGAAAGGAGAGTTTCTCGGCATTCTGCTCGGACCACACCAGCGTATCGATCCCGCGCTCCGCCGCGCGTTCCATGCCGACGCCGAGCATGTCGGGGTTGATGTCGGCGACGGTGATGCTGGCGCCCGAGCGCTCCATGCGAAAGGCGATGTCGCCGGTACCGCCCGCCATGTCGAGAATCGTCTCGCCCGCGCGCGGCTTCACGCGGCGCACGAAGCGGTCCTTCCACAAACGGTGCATCCCGCCCGACATCGCGTCGTTCATGATGTCATATTTGCGCGCGACGCGGCTGAACACCTCGCCGACCATCGCGGTCTTCGCGCCCGCGGGGACTTGCTCATAACCGAAGCTGACGGTGTCGGGGGTGGGCATGGAGTGCGCGCCTTTACGGGGAGATGGTCTGTTGCGTCGGCCTTTAGCGGGGCCTTGTCGCGCAGGCAAATGGCGCGTAGCCCGAGCGCGATATGCCCGAGCTTCCCGAAGTCGAAACCACCGTTCGCGGCCTTGCGCCCTTCCTCGAAGGCCAAAGGCTGGCCGCGGTCACGACCTTCCGCCCCGACCTGCGCCGCCCCTTTCCCGCCGATCTGGCGCAGCGGCTCACCGGCGCGACGGTCACCGGCCTGTCGCGGCGCGCCAAATACGGCATCGTGTCGACCGACCGCGACGACCATATGATCTTTCACCTCGGCATGTCGGGGCGCTGGCGGACCGAGGGCGGCGATGCCGGCAAGCACGATCATCTGCTGCTCGAAACCGGCGCCGGGCACCGATTGTTCCTGCACGACCCGCGGCGTTTCGGCTCGGTCGACCTGGTGAGCGGCGACCCGCTGACGCTGTTTCCGGCGTTCGTGTCGCTCGGTCCCGAGCCGCTGTCGGACGATTTCGATGCGGCCTATCTGGCGCGCGCGCTCGCGGGACGGCGCGCGCCGATCAAGGCGATGCTGCTCGACCAGACGATCGTCGCGGGGCTCGGCAACATCTATGTCTGCGAGGCGCTCAACATGGCGAGGATTTCGCCGCTGCGTGCCGCCGCCGATGTGCCGAAGGCGAGGCTTGCGGCGCTGGTGCCCGCGGTCAAGGACGTGCTGAGCGCGGCGATCGCGGCGGGCGGATCGACCTTGCGCGATTTCCTGAGTCCCGAAGGCGACCTCGGCTATTTTGCCAAGGACTGGCGCGTCTATGGGCGCGAGGGCGGTCAGTGCGCGTGCGGCGGGACGGTCGCGCGCGTCGTGCAGAGCGGGCGATCGACCTTTTACTGCCCGAAATGCCAGCGTTAGGGGCGGTTCCCGGTTGACCCGAGGGGGCAATCTGGCTATGGGCGCACCCTTCGAGCAGGGTCCGGTCGTCCGGAACCGGCCGCATCCGGACATTGATTCGCCGCTTTCGCGCGATTCGGCTGCTCCGCTGAGGCTGTGCTCCGACCATGTAGACCGTTTGAAAGACTAGAGGAATTTATGGCCAATACGCCGCAGGCAAAGAAGCGCATCCGCCGCAACCAGGCGCGCACCGTCGTGAACAAGAATCGCGTGTCGCGCATCCGCACGCTGGTGAAGAAGGTGGAAAACGCCGTCGCCGCCGGTGACAAGGACGCTGCGGCGACCGCGCTGAAGGCCGCCCAGCCCGAAATGGCCCGCGGCGTCGCCAAGGGCGTGCTCCACAAGAACACCGTGGCGCGCAAGTTTTCGCGCCTGACGAAGAGCGTAAACGCGATCGGCTGATTCCACCGCGTACCGAAACGGGACAAAAAGGACCCGCGGACATTTGGTTCGCGGGTCCTTTTTTCTGCCCGTAATTGTGACACAGCGATGGCAATAGTGTTGCATCGCGGTAAGTGGCGGATTTGCTGCGATTCGTTTATTGGTAACCGCGTCGTCACAAATAAATTATTGAAATAATTGAATAAAAAGTGATTTGATCGCTTTTCCGAGCGGTCCGGCGAGTCAAGAATTTTATTTCAGTATTTTTACATGGGCGACCCTTGATCGACTCGCGCGCCCTTGCCTAGGAAGGGGGGTCGCTGGCCTTCGCCGGTGGCCGCCACATCAACATGATTCGCGCTTTTTCGGGCTGATGGCCCGGGACAGGATGCCTGCGTCCTGCGCAGGCGACGGATCGGCGTGGGCTGGCCTGACGCAGGACGCGGCGACCGGGGGTTCAAGGGGGCGGAGTCTAGGGTGGCACATTTCGGGGATCGGCATGACGTGGACGCAAGGGATGGAGCAGTGAGCGGTGACGCCGCTACGCTCTGGCCGCGCGTCGCCGAAGGGCTGCGCCGCGACCTCGGTGCGCGCACCTTCGACCATTGGCTGAAGCCCGTGCGCTTCGCCGACTATTGTACGCTGTCGGGCGTCGTCACGCTCGAAACCGCAAGCCGCTTTTCGGCGAACTGGATCAACGAACGTTTCGGCGAGCGTCTCGCGCTCGCGTGGCGCCATCATCTGCCTGCGGTGCGCAGCGTGATGGTGCGCGGCGGTGCTGCCGCCGAGGATCGCGCCGCGGTTCTCGCGAACCAGCCGCTGCCGGCGTTCGAGGTGCCTGCGGCGGTCCCGGCGGCCAATCCTGCGCTGCTCGGTTTCGACCCGCGGCTGTCGTTCGACCGCTTCGTCGTCGCGCGCAGCAATATTCTGGCCGCCAACGCCGCGCGCCGCATGGCGATGGCCGAAGTGCCGCAGTTCAACCCACTCTATCTCTGCTCGGGTACCGGCCAGGGCAAGACGCACCTGCTGCAGGCCATTGCGCAGGCTTATGCCGAGACGCATCCGACCGCGACCATCATCCTGATGTCGGCGGAAAAATTCATGCTCGAATTCGTCGGCGCGATGCGCGGCGGCGACATGATGGCGTTCAAGGCGCGGCTGCGCGCCGCCGACCTGTTGCTGCTCGACGATCTGCAGTTCGTGATCGGCAAGAATTCGACGCAGGAAGAATTGCTCCACACGATCGACGACTTGCTGACGGCGGGCAAGCGCCTCGTCGTCACCGCCGACCGTCCGCCGGCGATGCTCGACGGGGTCGAGGCGCGGCTGCTGTCGCGCCTGTCGGGCGGGCTCGTCGCCGACATCGAGGCGCCCGAGGACGATCTGCGCGAACGCATCATCCGCCAGCGGCTCGCCGCGATGCCGATGGTCGAGGTGCCCGACAGCGTCGTCGCCTATCTGGTCAAGCATTTCACGCGCAACATCCGCGAGCTCGAAGGCGCGCTCAACAAATTGCTCGCTTATGCCGCGCTCACCGGCA
>PNJO01000011.1 GCA_013821905.1 Sphingopyxis sp.
GGGGGGCAACGGCCACTCACCACCCCATTGCCGTCATTTCTGCGCTGATCCGGACGAATGACAGCAATCGGCCAACGCCGACATGTCCGCCATCGACCCGAACAGCATCGCCAAACGGCAAGGTCGCTGCCTCACCCCGCCGACGCTGCGCCATTTTTCGCTGTCCTACATTATTCGCGCCGCATAACGTCGCCCGATGATCCGCTCCGCCCTTCCCCTCTCCCCGCCCTCACCCCCGCCGCCACCCGCAGGGGAAGCGAAACAGAGGGGGATGTAGTGTGACCTTTGTGACCTTCCGGGCAGAATGGCGCGGCGCGGCAATCCGGCGGCGACTCCCGTCTTCGCCGCGCGGACTTGCCCAGCCGCCAAAGCCCGCTAGACAGGCACATTAAACTCGCGGGGGACGCAGCTATATTATGGAACGCCTGATCGGTCTGCTCGGCATTGTCGCATTGCTTGCGATTGCCGTGCTTTTTTCCTCGAACCGCCGCTGGATTCGCCTGCGCGTCGTCGTCCCCGCTTTCCTGCTCCAGGCCGGTTTCGCGCTGCTCGTCCTCGGCACGCCGTGGGGCCGCAAGGTCATCCAGGCGATGTCGAGCGGCGTGTCGAACCTTTTGAGCTATGCCGACGAGGGTACGCGCTTCCTCTTCGGCGAGGTGCTGACGCAGCCGCCTTACGGCAAGGCGGTGTTCGCGATCGGCGCGCTGCCCGTCATCGTCTTCTTCGCCTCGCTGATCTCGGTCCTCTATTATCTGGGTGTCATGCAGCAGATCATCAAATGGGTCGGCGGCGCGATCCAGAAGATCACCGGCGTGACCAAGGTCGAAAGCCTCGGCGCCGCGGCGAACATCTTCGTCGGGCAGAGCGAAAGCCCGCTCGTCATCCGCCCCTATCTCGCCGGGCTCACCCCGTCGCAGCTTTTCACGGTAATGACCGTCGGCATGGCGGGCGTCGCCGGGACGATCCTCGGCGCCTATGCCGGGATGATCGGCGAACATCTGCTCCCCTATCTGCTCGCCGCGAGCTTCATGTCGGCGCCGGGCGGCATCCTGATGGCCAAGATCATGATGCCCGACGATCCCAAGGATATCGGGATCGAACCCGTGGTGATGCCCGAGGCGAGCCACGACGAGGAAAAGCCCGCAAACATCATCATGGCGGCGGCGCAGGGCGCGCAGACCGGTGTGCGGCTGGCGGTCGCAGTCGGCGCGATGGTGCTCGCTTTCGTCGCGCTCGTCGCGCTCGCCAACGGCCTGCTCGCCGGGATCGGCGGCTGGTTCGGCTATGAAGGCTGGTCGTTCCAGTCGATCATCGGCCAGATCTTCCGCCCCGTCATGTGGCTGATGGGCGTGCCCTGGGCCGAATCGGACAGCGCCGGCGCGCTGTTCGGGACCAAGGTGGTGCTCAACGAATTCGTCGCCTTCATCGACCTCGGCAACATGCAGAAAGCCGGCGCGCTGTCGCCCGCGGCGATCGCGATCGGCACCTTTGCGCTGTGCGGCTTCGCCAATTTCAGCTCGATCGCGATCCAGATGGCGGTGACCGGCGGCCTCGCCCCGAACCAGCGCCCGATGATCGCACGGCTGGGGCTGAAGGCGCTGCTCGCGGGCAGTCTTTCGAACCTGATGTCGGCGGCGCTCGCCGGCCTGATCCTCAGCGTCACGCCGCCGCTGACGACGCCCGAGACCGCCGGACCCGCAACCGCGGATCCCGCTCCGAAGGCTGCGGCTGCCCCAACCGCCGAAACACCGGCGGCGCCCCCCGCCAAGGCGCCCTGACGCACCGCAACCGGCGCAGCACCGCTCCTTGAGGGAGCGGGCTTGGGAGAATTTGCAAGCGACCTCCGCTTGGCGTAAGCTTCGGGGATAACGAGAATCCCGGATCGCATTCGCTCAAGGGAGGTTGTCATGAAAAACGCCTATCGTTTGTCGGTCCTCGCCGCGGTCGTCGCGGTTGCAGGCGCCGGATCGCTCGCCACCTCGACTGCCCAGACCCCCGAAGACCGCATGTACCGGCCGCCCGAGGCGACGATCTATCGCGACGCCGCCTACAAGGGGCCGGCGGTTTTCATCGGCGAAGAGAAACCGAATCTGGGCCTCAGCTGGCCGGTCAACTCGATCCGCGTCGCGAGCGGGCGCTGGGAGCTGTGCGAGCGCACCCGCTTTCGCGGCCAGTGCCGCACCGTCGATCGCGACACGCCGATACTGAACAATGTGCTGCGCGGCCTGACGATCCAGTCGATCCGTCCCGTCGGCACCGGCGGCGGATGGAATCCCAATCCGCCCGCGAACGACCAGGTTGCGCGCGGCAATTTTGCGGAATTCCATACCCAGCCGTCGGAGCGCAGTGCGCGCGTGCTTGCCTGCGCACGCGGTTCCGCCACCGCCAATTGTGCAGCGCAGACCGCCGATAGCTGGTGCCGCTCGATCGGGTGGAACGGCTCGGCGCGCGAGCATTTGGAAACCGTCAGCGGCCGCGTCTATCTGGCCGACGTGCTGTGCGTCCGCTCGGGCTATTGAAGGGGGGAGCGGCCATGATGCAGACTGCGCGAATCCTGTCGGCAGCCGGCGCGATCGGCGCGCTGGCCGCCTGCGCCTCGATCGGCGGGCCGGGCGTCAGCACCTATTATGAATGCGAGCGGGGAACGCGATTGAAGGTCGATTTTCTTCGCGACGGCGCGCTTGTCAGCGTGAATGGCGGGCCCGCCCGTCCGCTGCGCCAGGTTCCCGCCGCCAGCGGCACCGCCTATGAAAATGCCAATGGCTGGCGCCTGCACACCAAGGCCGGCGAAGCGGTCTGGAACACCGAATTGCGCACAGCGCCCGAAAGCTGCCGCACGATCGCCGTTCCCCGCTGAGATCGGCGGGCGTGCCGGTTCAGGGCCGCGCCGGCGCCTTGCAGCCGCGCTCGAGCCCGACGCCTTTCAGAAAGCCGCGGCGCACCGTTCCCGCATAGACGGCCAGCGCATAACGCCGCCGTTCGGCATTGGCGCCGGTGACTTCGCCGATCAGGCCGCGAAAGGGGATGATCGACCCCGCGACCGACCCGGCGACGCGGCCAGCGGTTTCCTCGCGCTTTTGCCCGCGACTCTTATCGACCTGCTCGTTGACGTCGGGGCCGAGCACTGCGTCGAGTTCGCCGATCTCGCGCACGATCGCCGCGCATTTGCCGAGGCCGGCGAGCGAATAGGGATCGCCCTGGATCGACAGCAGTTTCGCCGGGACCTCCTTGCCGTCAAACGGCTCGGCAACGGTGTTTGCAGTGTCCTTGATCGTCGAATCCTCGGGCGCGCCCTGTTGGGCAGCGACGCCGGCCGGCAGGACGAAAGCGACAATCGCGGCGGCCATCAACATGTTTCTGCGCATGATCCGTTCCCTGTCATTCGAGCGATTTCGTCAGGAATTCAACGATCTGTCCGGCCGTTCGTTCCCCCGTCCCGACGCGTCCGCGATTGTGCCCCCCGCGCCGACGCCCGTCCAGACCTTATTCGGACGCGCCGGCGTCAGGCCGTCAAGGCGAGCAGGGCGGCACCGGCGAGCGCGGCCGCGGTCGGATAGGCGGTCAGCCCGAAGCCGAAAGCGCGACCCGCGGCGCCGCGCGCATAGCCGATCGCGAAGGCGATGCGACCGGCGACGAAGAGCAGGACGAGCGCCGCGAGCACCGCCATCCGGTCGGGCGGCAGCAGCGACGCCAGCGCCATATGCGTGGGCAGCGCGAGCACGACCTGCTCGAGCGTGTTCTGGAGGATCGCGCGCGACCGGCGGACGGCGGGGCTTTCGGACGGCGACGCGCTGCCGCCGATATCCTCGGCCGACAGGAAACGCTGGGTCGCGACGCGGCCGATGGCGACGCCGAGGCAAAGCAGCACGGCGAGATCCAGCCGGAGCGCGAGCGCGAGGCGCACCGCGAGGTCGTCGGTTCGCGCCATCCAGGCGTCACCCGCCCCCCAGGCGAGCCAAAGCACGAGCGCCGTGACCGCGGCCGCCGCGAACGAATGCCGGGCGACGCCGCGCTGTTCGCGGGCCAGATCGCCCGGCGCCATAGTCAGCGCGTCGGCACAGGCGTCTCGCCCGTCCAGTCATAAAAGCCGCGCCCCGCCTTTTTGCCGACCCAGCCCGCCTCGACATATTGGACGAGCAGCGGCGCTGGGCGGAATTTGGGATCGCCGGTACCCGACTGGAGCACGCGGATGATTTCGAGGCAGGTATCGAGCCCGATGAAGTCGGCGAGCGTGATCGGGCCCATCGGATGGTTGAGGCCCAAACGACAACCCGCGTCGATGTCCTGCATCGTCGCAACGCCCTCGCCGAGCGCGAAGATGGCTTCGTTGATCAGTGGCATCAGCACGCGGTTGACGATGAAGCCCGGCGCGTCGTTGGCGTGGACGATCTCCTTGCCGAGCCCGCGGCCATAGGCCTCGACCTTGGCCAGCGTGTCGTCGCTGGTCGCGAGGCCGCGGATCAGCTCGATCAGGCCCATGACGGGAACCGGGTTGAAGAAATGGACGCCGATGAAACGCGCCGGATCGGGCGCCGCCTGCGCGAGGCGGGTGATCGGGATCGAGCTGGTGTTCGACGCGAGGATCGCGTTCGTCGACAGATGCGGGCCGACGCTGGCGAAGATCGCGCGCTTGATCTCCTCGCGTTCGGTCGCCGCCTCGACGACGAGATCGGCGGGGGCGAAAGCGGAATGATCGGCGACGGGCGTGATGCGGCCGAGCAGTGCGTCGGCGTCGCCCTGGCTCATTTTCTCCTTGGCGACGAGGCGGCCGAGCGCCTTGGCGATGCCGGCCTTGCCCGCTTCGGCGCGCGCGAGATCGATGTCGGAGAGCAGCACGTCGTGGCCGGCGCCTGCCGACACCTGCGCGATGCCCGCGCCCATTTGCCCTGCCCCGATGACGCCTACGATCATTGCCTGCCCTTTCGCTGGAAACCCTGCCCCGTGCCCCTACGGTCTGGGGCATGAGCGTCAAGGGGCGGAACGGAATTCGGTCGCTTCGGCGAGGATGAGCGCGAAGGCCGGATCGACATCGTCCCACGTCGCGAGCGGGGTCCAGCCGCCCGCGCGGAGGAGCAGGTTGGCGTCGCGCACGCCATATTTATGGCTGTTCTCGCTGTGGATCGTCTCTCCCTTCGCCATATGATAGGCGCGGCCGTCGACGGTGAAATCCATGTCGCACGCGGCGACGAGGTGCATTTCGATCCGCGCATGAACATCGTCCCAGACCGCGCGGTGGGAGAAATTGTCGACCGGAATGTCGCCGCCAAGCTCGCGGTTGATGCGTTCGAGCAGGTTGAGGTTGAACGCCGCGGTCACCCCCGCCGGATCGTCGTAGGCGCGTTCGAGCACGCCGATATCCTTGATCCGGTCGACCCCGATCAGCATCAGCGCCCCGTCGCCGAGCGTCCCGCGCCAATTCCGCAGCAGGTCGACGCCGGTGCGCGCCACCATGTTGCCGATCGTGCTTCCCGGAAAGAAGCCGAGCTTGGGCAGCGGACAGATTTCGCGCGGGAGCGCGACCTTCTGGGTGAAGTCGGCCTCGACCGGATAGATGGCAAGCCCCGGAAAGCGCGCGGCGAGCGCCGCGGCGCTGTCGCGGAGGAAATCGCCCGAAATATCGACCGGCACATAGGCGGCGGGCGCGATCGCGTCGAGCAGCAGCGGGGTCTTGGTCGAGCTGCCCGAACCCAGTTCGACAACCGCGCGGCCCGGCCCGATAATGGCGGCCATTTCGCCCGCGTGGCGCGTCAGCAGGTCGGTTTCGCTGCGCGTTGGATAATATTCGGGTAGCGCGGTGATATCCTCGAACAGCGCCGAGCCGGTCGCGTCGTAGAACCAGCGCGCGGGCACCGCCTTCTGCAGTTGCGACAGGCCGGCGTGGACGTCGGCGCGAAAGGCGATGTCGACGCCTGCATCGTCCGCCGAAACCTGACGAAGATTGCGCACGACGCTCATGATCGGGGGGCCATGATCAAAGATCCTTCGCGAGACGGAGGCCGGTGAATTGCCAGCGCTGGTGGGGGTAGAAGAAATTGCGGTAGGCGGCGCGCATATGGCCGCGCGGGGTCGCGCAGCTGCCGCCGCGCAGGACGAACTGGCCGCTCATGAACTTGCCATTATACTCGCCGACCGCGCCCGGCGCGGCGCGGAAACCGGGATAGGGGCGATAGGCGCTGCCGGTCCATTCCCACACGCTGCCGAACATCTGTTGCAGATCGGCGTCACCGTCGGCGGCGAGCGGCTGAACGGGTCCCGCCGCATCGAGTTGCTGGCCGCCCGACGGATCGAGCGCGGCCGCCGCGGCTTCCCATTCAAACTCGGTGGGCAGGCGCGCACCGGCCCATGTCGCAAAGGCGTCGGCCTCGAAAAAGCTGATGTGCGTCACGGGCGCGGCGGGGTCGATGTCCTGCCATCCCGACAGGGTGAAAGTTTGGCCGCCCTGCCAATAGGCGGGTGCCTCGACGCCCCCGGCCTGCACCCAGGCCCAGCCGTCGCTGAGCCAGAGCGAGGGGGCATGATAGCCGCCGTCGTCGATGAACTGGCGCCATTCGCCGTTGGTGACCGGACGGCTGGCGAGCGCGTGCGGGGCGAGCAACACCGCGTGGCGCGGCCCTTCGCAGTCGAAGGCGAAACCGTCGCCCGCATCGCCGATCTCCACGATGCCCTCGGCACCCTTCACCCATTTTACCGCGGAAAACTGCGTAACTTCACTCGCGATCACGCCTTCGCGCGGCCACACTGCCGGGCCGAGGGGGTTCTGCGCGAAGAGATGCTTGAGGTCGGTGAGCAGCAGTTCCTGATGCTGCTGCTCGTGGTGGATGCCGAGTTCGACCAGCGCCCGCGCCGCGGGCGGCAGGTCGGGCAGCGCGGTCTGCACCGCGACGTCGACATGCGCGCGCCAGACGCAGATTTCGTCGAGCGAGGGACGCGTCAGCAGGCCGCGCTGCGGGCGCGCGTGGCGCGGTCCCTCTGCCTCATAATAGGAGTTGAAAAGATAGGGATAGCGCGCGTCGAACAGCGCATAGCCCGGCACATGGTCGCGCAGGACGAAGGTTTCGAAAAACCATGTCGTGTGCGCGAGGTGCCATTTGGCGGGCGATGCATCGGGCATCGACTGTGCGCTCGCATCGGCGTCGGACAGGTTGGCGACGAGGTCGAGCGACAGGCGGCGCGTCGCGGCGAAGCGACGGGCCAGATCCTCCACCGGATCGGTAAGGGTCGAGGCGGCGGTGCGGCTGGCCATGCTGAGACAATCCCCCGAGGTTCGATTCGGTTTCGCGTCGGACCCGATTATGGTTACGCCGCGACCGAAAGTCTAGAACATTAAGGGAACAATATCATTGCTTCGTCATGCCGGACGTGATCCGGCATCCATTGTCCCGACGTCGCGGTGGACCCCGGATCAAGTTCGGGGTGACGAAATTTTGCGATCGACCCGCGCTTACCAGTCAGCAAAGACCCACCCGACAAAGAGGAGGAACGCGCCGACAAGACCCAGCAGTACCGCAACCGTCGCGACGACGCCAAAGACCCGGGATTTCCTGTCCGAATAGCTCAACGCGTCGCGCCGGGTTTCCAGAGGACATCGCCGCCGGCCGCCGCGTTAATGTGGCGCGTCATCACGAAAAGATGGTCCGACAATCGGTTGAGATAGTTGAGGGCGAGCGGGTTGAGGTCCCGTTCCGCGTTCGCCGCGACGGCCGCGCGTTCGGCGCGGCGTGCGACCGCGCGCGCCAGATGCAGCCGCGCCGCCGCCTCGGTCCCGCCGGGCAGGATGAAGCTTTTGAGCGGTTCGAGCGCGTCGTTCATCCGGTCGATCTCGTCCTCCAGCCGCGCGATCTGGCCCGGCACGATGCGCAGCGCCATGTCGTGCGGGCCGAAGCCGAACTGGATGTCGGGCGGGGTGGCGAGGTCGGCGCCGAGGTCGAACAGCTCGTTCTGGACGCGGACAAGCATCGCCGCCTCTTCGCTCGCCGGATCGAGCGCGGCGGCGGCGAGGCCGACCGCGCTGTTCGCTTCGTCGACGTCGCCGATCGCCGCCATCAGCGGTGCCGACTTCGCGATGCGCGAGCCGTCGACGAGGCCCGTCGTGCCGTCGTCGCCAGTGCGCGTGTAGATCTTGTTGAGCTTGACCATCGGAAAAGGCCGGCCGGCCTTATGAACCGGCGGCAGTGACGCCGATGATGATCAGCAGGATGATCGTGATCGCCTGCCACTTCACGCGGGCCATCATCATCTTGTTCTGCATCACCTGGTTTTCGTGGACATTGCCGTCGATCGCGGCCTGATGCCCCTTGGCGAAATAGAGGAGCCCGCGCGCGAGCGAGAAGAGGACGAGGCCGGCGGCCGCGACGACCGCAAGGACGAGGATGATCTGCATGGTCCCATTTTAGGGATTTTGCAGCGAATAGCCAGCGGGAAGCCGCTCGGCGAGCAAATCGGCCGCGAGCGCCCGGCCGTCGACGCCCGCATCGCGGAGCGAAGCGAGCGAGGCGGCGGCGTCTCGCTTGGCGAGGCGCTTGCCGTCGGGACCGCAGATCAGGCGGTGGTGGCGATAGGCGGGGACCCACAGGCCGAGCAGCGCCTGGAGCAGGCGGTGGACATCGGTCGAGGCGATCAGGTCGGCGCCGCGGATGACATGCGTCACCCCCATATCGGCATCGTCGAGGGTGCTCGCGAGATGATAGCTGGCGGGCGCGTCCTTGCGCGCGAGCACGACATCGCCGTGCGCGGCGGGGTCGGCGCGGCGCATCCCCCGCCCCTGCTCTTCCCAGTCGAGTTCGCCTGCCAGCGCGACCGCGCGCGCCATGTCGAGACGCCAGGCGTGCGGCTCGCCGTCCAGGCGGCGTTCGCGTTCGGACGGCGCCAGCGAGCGGCAGGTGCCGGGATAGAGCACGCCGGAGGGCCCGTGCGGCGCGGCGAGGCTCGCGGCGATATCGGCGCGGGTGCAGAAGCAGGGATAGACCAGCCCCCGCGCGCCGAGATCGGCGAGCGCCGCCTGATAGGCGCCGAGCCGCTGCGACTGGCGGACGGGCGCCCCGTCCCAGCCGATCCCGAGCCAGGCGAGATCGGCGAGCGACGCCGCGACATATTCCTCGCGCGAGCGGCTGCCGTCGATATCGTCGATGCGGATGCGGAACTGCCCGCCCGCCGCGCGCGCCGCACTGTGGGCGAGCAGCGCGCTATAGGCGTGACCGAGGTGCAGCTCGCCGGTGGGGCTGGGGGCGAAGCGGGTCAGCATCGCCGGTCCCATGAATCCATATGCTGTGCCGAGTCAAAGCGAATCATTCCATATCTTGCGACATATGCCCCCTTGACGCCAGAATCTGATGCGGCATGTAATGATGGTGTCACGCAGGGAAGGCAGTGGCGCGCCATCCCGCGCAGCATAAGGGGGCAGCGTTACCTAGCCATGTTCCATCCCGATCTTGCCCGGCATCCCGATTCCTGTCCGGCTCTCGTCCTCAACGCAGACTATACGCCGCTGAGTTATTACCCGCTGAGCCTGTGGCCGTGGCAGACCGCGGTCAAGGCGGTGTTCCTCGACCGGGTGACCATCGTCGAGAATTACGAACGCGAAATCCATTCGCCGACGCGGACGATGCCGATCCCCAGCGTGATCGCGCTGCGGCAATATGTGAAGCCGTCGGAGCATCCCGCCTTCACGCGCTTCAACCTGTTCCTGCGCGACCGCTTCGCCTGCCAATATTGCGGGTCGGGCAAGGATCTGACCTTCGACCATGTGGTGCCGCGCCGGCTCGGCGGGCGCACGACGTGGGAAAATGTCGCCACCGCCTGCGCACCGTGCAACCTGAAAAAGGGAGGCCGCACGCCGCAGCAGGCGCATATGCCGATCTATCGCCAGCCGTGGCGCCCGACGAGCTGGCAGCTGCAGGACAATGGCCGGGCCTTCCCGCCGAACTATCTGCATACGAGCTGGATCGACTGGCTCTATTGGGACGTTGAGCTGGAAGGGTAGGCTTGGGCGATCCTAGGCGCAAACCCTCGCTCATTGCGCCGCGCCAGTTGGACCCCGGCTTTCGCCGGGGATCACCGGAAGAGCTCGCAGCGCGTCGTCCCTTTGTCGTCACCCCGGGCTTGACCCGGGGCCTGCCTGACTTGAAAACAAGGCGGATCCCGGATCAGGTCCGGGACGACGAGGTTGGGAAGGAGAAGATCATGCTCCGCATTGCCGCCCCTGTTGCGCTTGCCCTTTCGCTGACCGCCTGCGCGACCGCGCCCGCCGAGCGGACGATCGCCGTCACCGGCAGCATCACCTATCGCGAGCGCATCGCGCTGCCGCCGACCGCGCGGATCGAGGTGCGGCTCGACGATGTCAGCCTGGCCGATGCGCCGGCCAACAATATGGCGACGCAGAGCTTCGCGAGCGAGGGCAGGCAAGTGCCGTTCGCCTTCAGCCTGACCGTCGACCGCGCCGACATCGACCCGCGGCACAGCTACGCCGTGTCGGCGCGCATCACCGACGCGTCGGGCAAGCTGATGTTCGTCACCGATACGCGCAACTCTGTTGCGTTCGACAGCGGGTCGGCGGTCGATATGGGCATGCTGACCCTCGTCAGGACGCACTGATCTGACATTGCGGGTTTTCGGCGCATAGCTATGCGTCGCTTGACCCTGCGTCTTCGCAGGTGCAGCAAGCTGGGCCCATGGGCCCGCCGATCCAGATCTCGCAAAATCCCGACATCCGCTATCTCGGGCGGATTCTCGGCGACGTCATCCGCGCCTATGGCGGCGACAAATTGTTCCGCCAGACCGAATATATCCGCTCGTCGAGCGTCGACCGGCACCGCGGCATCGCGGGGGCCGAGGCGATCGACCCGGGGCTCGATGCGCTGGGGCTCGACGATACGATCGCCTTCGTGCGCGGCTTCATGCTCTTTTCGATGCTCGCCAATCTGGCCGAGGACCGGCAGGGCGTGGCGGCCGAACCCGAGGCGACGGTCGCGGCGGCGCTCGAGAAATTGCGCGCCGACGGGATCGACGGCGACGCGGTCGCGGCGCTGCTCGACGCGTCGCTCGTCGCGCCGGTGCTGACCGCGCACCCGACCGAGGTCCGCCGCAAGTCGGTGCTCGACCACAAGAACCGTATCGCCGAACTGATGCGGCTGCGCGACAACGGCGCCGCCGAGACACCCGAGGGCGATGTGGTCGAAGAGGCGATCCGGCGGCAGGTCGCGCTGCTGTGGCAGACGCGGCCGCTGCGCACGCAGAAATTGTTCGTCGCCGACGAGATCGACAATGCGCTCACCTATTTGCGCGACGTTTTCCTGCCGGTGGTGCCCAAACTCTATGCGCGCTGGGAGAAGGAGCTGGGGCACCGCCCCGCCAGCTTCCTGCGCGTCGGCAGCTGGATCGGCGGCGACCGCGACGGCAATCCCTTCGTCACCGCCGAAACGCTGCACATGGCGACCAGCCGCAACGCCGCCGCGGTGCTCGGCCATTATGCCGATGCCGTCCACGGGCTCGGCGCCGAACTGTCGCTGTCGTCGACGCTCGCCCCCGTATCCGAAGCGGTCGAAGCGCTGGCCGAGGCGAGCGGCGACAACGCCCCGAGCCGCCGCGACGAGCCCTATCGCCGCGCGCTGTCGGGTATCTATGCGCGCCTCTGTGCCACCTATGCCGAAATCGTCGGCAAGGCGCCGCCGCGGCCGTCGGCGCTCGCCGGCGCGCCCTATGCGACGCCAGGCGACTTCCGCCGCGATCTGGTCGTCATTGCGAACGCGCTGTCGGCGGGCGGCGGCGGCCAGCTCGAAGGAATCGGCGCGCTCGGGCGGCTGATCCGCGCGGTCGAGGTTTTCGGTTTCCACCTCGCGACGCTCGACATGCGGCAGAACAGCGCGGTGCACGAACGCGTGCTCGCCGAATTGCTCCGGGTGTCGGGGGTCGAGGGCGATTATCTGGCGCTGGACGAGGAGGCGCGCGTCGCGCTGCTGCGCCGCGAGCTCGCGGTCAACCGCCCGCTCGCCGCGCCGTGGCACCGGTGGAGCGAGGAGACTGCGGGCGAGCTCGCGATCGTCCACGCCGCCGCCGCGATCCGCGCCCGGCTCGGCAATCAGGCGATCCTGCAATGGATCATCAGCAAGGCCGAGAGCCTGTCCGACCTGCTCGAAGTCCATGTCCTCGCGCGCGAGGCCGGGCTGTGGTCGGCCGAGGGCACCGACGACCTGATGGTCGTGCCGCTGTTCGAGACGATCGCCGACCTCGACGACGCACCCGCGATCATGGCGCGCTATCTCGCGCTGCCCGAGATCGCGCCGCATATCGCCGCGCGCGGGCATCAGGAAGTGATGATCGGCTATTCGGATTCGAACAAGGACGGCGGCTATCTGACCTCGACCTGGGGGCTGCATCAGGCGTCGGCGGCGCTGACCCCGGTGTTCGAGGCGGCCGACACCGCGATGCAGCTGTTCCACGGCCGCGGCGGGGCGGTGGGGCGCGGCGGCGGCAGCGCCTTTGCGGCGATCCGCGCGCAGCCCGCGGGCACGGTGCAGGGGCGCATCCGCATCACCGAACAGGGCGAGGTGATCGCGGCGAAATATGGCACGGGCGACAGCGCGGCGACGAACCTCGAGGCGATGGTGTCGGCGAGCCTGCTCGCCAGCCTCGAGCCCGAGGCGCTGAGCGACGCCGACGCGGCGCGCTTTGCCGGCGCGATGGACGCGCTGTCGGACAGCGCCTTCGCCGCCTATCGCGGGCTGGTCTATGACACGCCGGCGTTCCGGGATTTCTTCCGCGCGATGACCCCGATCGCCGAGATCGCGACGCTGAAGATCGGGTCGCGGCCGTCGAGCCGCACCAAGAGCAGCGCGATCGAGGATCTGCGCGCGATCCCCTGGGTGTTCAGCTGGGCGCAGGCGCGCGCCATGCTGCCGGGCTGGTACGGCACCGGCGAAGGCTTTGCCGCCTTCGGCGACAAGGCGCTGCTCGCCGACATGGCGGCGGGCTGGCCCTTCTTTGCGGCGCTGCTGGGCAATATGGAGATGGTGCTGGCGAAGTCCGACATGGGGATCGCGGCGCGCTATGCCGAGCTGGCGGCGCATATCGACGGCCATGACACGATCTTCACGGCGATCCGCGACGGCTGGCACCGCGCGCATGACGGCCTGCTCGACATCACCGGCCAGACGCGGCTGCTCGAGAAGAATCCGGCGCTCGAGGCGTCGATCCGCCTCCGCCTGCCCTATATCGAGCCGCTTAACCTGCTGCAGATCGAACTGATGAAGCGCCACCGCGCGGGCGAGACCGACCCGCGCATCGCCGAGGGCATCCAGCTGACGATCAACGCGATCGCGACGGCGCTCAGGAACAGCGGGTAGGCCATCGCCCCCGCGCAGGCGGGGGCCGCTGCCGGCCCGTCCCTACGGCGCCGCATAAGCCGCTGGCGGCCCCCGCCTTCGCGGGGGCGACGATATAGCGTTCAGCTCTTGACGATCACCACCTCGCCCTTGGCGGCCTTGCCGTCGGGACCGAAGCTGATCGTGAAATCCTCGCCGTCGCTGGTCTTGCCCGCGAGCGTGTCGCCCGTGCGCGTGACCTTGACGCCCTGCTTGCCGAATTCGCCCGCCATCCAGTCGGCGGCGACCTTGGGCGCGGCGGGCGAGGTGAAGCCGAGCTTGACGGTCGCCTTGTCGGTGCCGCCCCTGTCGGTCGCATTGACGTCGACCTTGGTCACATGGCTGCCGGGGTAGAGCTTGACGCCGTCGATGTCGAAATCGCCTTCGATATCGAGGTCGACGAAGTCGGGCACGTCGATGTTGATCGCGGTGCCGTCCTCGCCGTCGATCTTGATCTTGCCGCCGTCCTTGCCGGCGTTGATCTTCACGCCGCCGCTGTCGCCGTCGGCGTTGATCGAGATTTCGGTGCCTTCGCCCGACGTCTTCTCGCCCGACCCGCAGGCGGCGAGGAGCATCATCGGGGGGATGAGGAACGCGAGACGCATGGTCGTTCTCCTTGGTGCATTAGTTAGATAATACACCGTGGTTGTGATCGAGTCAATCTGTCCCCTTTTCGTCATGCCGGGCTTGACCCGGCATCCCGCTTTTCGACGCCGCTAGGCGGGAGCCCGGATCAAGTCCGGGGTGACGGAGATGGGAAATCAGGCGTCGATGCTGGTTTTCAAATCGCCGTGGACGAGCCCGCCGTCGACAGTGATCGTGTCGCCGACGACATAGTCACCCGCCTTCGACGCGAGGAAGATCGCGGCGCCCGCCATATCTTCGGGCACACCGATGCGCTTCACCGGGATGCTCTTCGCGACCGCGTCGCCATGATCGCGCGCCGCCTTGTTCATCTCCGACTGGAAGGCGCCGGGGGCGATCGCGGTGACGAGGATATGGTCGGTGACCAGCCGCGCCGCCATGCGCTTGGTGAGGTAGAGGATCGCGGCCTTCGACGCGTGATAGCTGTATGTTTCCCAGGGGTTCAAGCGCATCCCGTCGATCGAGCCGATGTTGATGACCTTCGCCGGGCGGTCGGCGGTGCCGGCGGCCTTCAGCAGCCCGTGCAGCGCCTGGGTCAGGAAGAAAGGCGATTTGACGTTGATGTCCATCACCTTGTCCCAGCCCGCTTCGGGGAAGCCTTCGAAGGGTTCGCCCCACGCCGCGCCGGCATTGTTGACGAGGATGTCGAGGCGTTCTTCGCGCGCCTCAAGCTCCTTGGCGAGCGCGCGGCAGCCCTCGACGGTCGAAAGGTCGACGGGAAGTCCGATCACCTTGCCGGGGTAGCGCGTCTCGAAATCGGCGACGGCTTCCTCGATCTGCGCCGTCTTGCGCGCCGAGATATAGACGCGCGCGGCGCCCGCGGCGAGATAGCCTTCGACGATCATCTTGCCGATGCCGCGCGAGCCGCCGGTGACGAGCGCGATGCGGCCCGAGAGGCCGAACATGTCATTGAGGTTCATTTGTCATTCTCCGATCATTCCCCTCCCCGCTGGGGAGGGGTTAGGGGTGGGGAGCCGCAGGCGTTCTTTTCTGTCTTCCTGCCCACCCCGCTGCGACTAGCGGACAAGTCCGCAAGTCTCGCGGCCCCTCCCGCTTGCGGGAGGGGATGGGGTCAAATCAATACCCGTTCATCCGCGCGACCTGGTCGATGTGATAATGCACGTCGCCCATAAATTCGGCGAGCGCGCGGTCGCGTTTCATATAGAGGCCGATGTCATATTCGTCGGTCATGCCGATGCCGCCGTGCATCTGCACGCCTTCGCGGACGGCAAGATTGGCGGCGCGGCCGGCTTTGGCCTTGGCGACCGAGACCATCAGCTTTGCGCCCTCGCTGCCCTCGTCGAGCAATTGCTGCGCCTTCATCACGGTGGCGCGCGCGACTTCCATCTCGCCATAGAGATGCGCAGCGCGGTGCTGGAGCCCCTGGAACTCGCCGATCAGCTTGCCGAACTGCTTGCGTTCCTTGAGGTAGGTGACGGTCATGTCCATCGCGCCCTGCCCGACGCCGACCATTTCGGCCGCGGCGCCGGTGCGCGTCGCGGCGAGCAGCGCATCGAGAATCTCGCCGCCGGCATCGACCTCGCCGATCACCGCGTCGGCATCGACCTCGACGCCGTCGAGCGTGACATGGCTCGCGAGCGAAGAATCGACCAGGCGGCGCGGGTCGGCGGTAACGCCCTTCGCATCCTTGGGCACCGCGAACAGCGTGATGCCGCCGTCGGTCTTCGCGGCGACGATGCTCATGTCGGCGACATGGCCGTGAAGCACGAAGCTCTTCTTGCCGTCGAGACGGAAGCCGTTGCCGGCGCGCGTCGCGGTCGTCGCAATGCGGTCGGGGCGATGCTTCGCGCCTTCGTCGATCGCGAGCGCGACGATCGCCTCGCCCGATGCGATCGCGGGGAGCCAGCGGCTCGCCTGCGTACCGCCGGCCTTCGCGAGCGCGGCGACCGCGCCGACGCTCGTCGCGAGGAAAGGCGACGGGGTCAGGTTGCGGCCGATTTCCTCGAGCACGATGCCCGCCTCGATATGCCCCATGCCGAGCCCGCCATGCGCCTCGGGAACGAGCATGCCGGGCAGGCCCATTTCGGTGAACTGCGCCCAGAGGTCGCGCGAGAAGCCCGTGGCGTCGGCGCTGTCGCGGAGGCTGCGGAGGTGTGCGACCGGCGCCTGTTCGGCGACGAAGGGCGCGACGTTGTCCTTGAGCATCGCCTGGTCGTCATTGTGATAGAGCGGCATGTCTGTCCCAATCTGTTGTCGTCATCCCAGCGAAAGCTGGGATCGTTGGCGGCGTGAACCGTCCTATTCCGATAGCGGCCCCAGCTTTCGCTGGGGCGACGGGTTGTTAAGCTCCCGGCAAATCCAAAATCCGCTTGGCGATGACGTTGAGCATGACTTCGCTCGTCCCGCCTTCGATCGAATTGGCCTTGGTGCGGAGCCAGCTGCGCGCCCGCGCGCCGCCCTTGCTTTCCTCGCTGTCCCATTCGAGCGCGTCGCTGCCGCCGCCCGACATGACGAGTTCGTGGCGGCGCTTGTTGAGTTCGGTGCCGACATATTTCATCATGTTCGACGAGGCCGGATGCGCGCGGCCTGTTTTCCACATGTCCATGAAGCGCTCGCCCATCGCGCGATAGGCGAAGACGTCGGTGTCGAATGCCGCCATTTCGGCGCGCAGGATCGGGTCGTCGAGTTCGCCGTGGTCGTTCTTGCCGAGCGATTTGGCGAACAGCGCGCCAATGCTGACCATGTCGCCGCCTGCGCCGCCGCCCGAGATCATCTCGCGTTCGTGGCCGAGCAGATATTTGGCGACGTCCCAGCCGCGATTGACCTGCCCCACGAACTGCGTCTTGGGCACTTCGACATCGTCGAAGAAGGTTTCGCAGAAGGGCGAGTTGCCCGAGATCAGCAGGATCGGCTTGGTCGTGACGCCCTTGCTCTCCATGTCGAAGAGCATGAAGGTGATGCCCTGATATTTGTTCGCCTTGTCGGTGCGGACGAGGCAGAAGATCCAGTCGGCCTTGTCGGCATAGCTGGTCCAGATCTTCGACCCGTTGACGACCCAGTGATCGCCCTTGTCTTCGCCGAAGGTCTGCAGCGAGACGAGGTCGCTGCCCGAGCCGGGTTCCGAATAGCCCTGGCACCAGCGGATTTCGCCGCGCGCGATCTGGTTCAGATAATGGACCTTCTGCTCCTCGGTGCCGAACTGGAGCAGCGCGGGGCCGAGCATCCAGATGCCGAAGCTGTCGAGCGGCGAGCGCGCGTTGATGCGCTTCATTTCCTGTTTGAGGATCTTGGTCTGCTCGGCGGTCAGCCCGGCGCCGCCATAGGCCTTGGGCCAGTCGGGGACGGTATAGCCCTTTTGGACGCAGGCTTCGAGCCACTGCTTCTGGGCGTCATTCTTGAACACCCATTTGCGGCCGCCCCAGCAGATGTCATTTTCATCGCGCACGGGCTCGCGCATTTCGGGGGGGCAATTGGCCTGCAGCCATTCGCGCACCTCGGTGCGGAAAGCGTCCACTTCGCTCATCCTTTGGCTCCTCTTCTCTGCGGCGAACCTACGTCCGCTTCGCTGCTTTACGCAAGCGTCAACTTGGCGCGGCGAGCCTGCCGTTACGGCGCCGTAGCGTCGGATCGACCGGCGTTGACGCGGCTTTCTGCGCCCCTAAGCTAAGTGGCAAAAGAAAACGGGAGAATGGGTCATGCGATTCGCAGGAAAGATTGCCGTCGTCACCGGCGCGGCGTCGGGCATCGGCAAGGCGGCGGTATTGAAACTCGCGGGCGAAGGCGCGCATGTCTTCGCCGCCGACATCGACGAGGCGGGCGGACAGGCGCTCGCCGAACAGTCGAACGGCAAGATCGACTTCGTCCGCTGCGACGTCACCGTGCCGTCGGATATCGAGGCACTGATGGACGCGGCCGCGGCAAAGGCGGGCGGGATCGACATCGTCTTCAACAATGCGGCCGCGGGCGGCGACCGCGCGCCGATCGACGAGATTACGCCCGAAGGCTGGGACCGCACGATGGATCTGGTGCTCAAGTCGGTCGCGATGGGCATCCGCTATGCCGCGCCGCACATGAAGGGGCGGAAAGGCGCGTCGATCGTCAACACCGCGAGCGTCGCGGCGCTCGGCGCGGGCTATTCGCCGATCGCCTATGCGGTGGCGAAGGCGGGCGTGCTGCACCTCAGCAAGGTCGCGGCGACCGATCTGGCCCAATATGGCATCCGCGTGAACGCGATCTGCCCGGGCTTCATCAACACCAATATCTTCACCGCGTCGCTCGAGGTGCCCGGCGAGATGAAGGAGCAGGCGAATGCCGCGATCGCCGCGATGAGCGCGAACGCCCAGCCGGTCGCGCGCGGCGGCCAGCCCGAGGATATCGCCAACGCGGTCGCCTATCTCGCGAGCGAGGAATCCTCTTTCATGACCGGCACGCACCTGCTGGTCGACGGCGGGCTGACGATCGGCCAGCGCCATGCGTGGGACAAGGAAACGCCGGGCATGTTCGACGCCCTGCTCGCTATGGAGGAAGCGGCGAAAGCCGGAGCCCCGGCGTGAACGCAGCGAGCATCGCGGCACCCAAGGCCGAGCGCCTGCCCGTCTGGCTGAAGGTCACGCACGGGCTCGGCAGCATCGCCTATGGCGTCAAGGACAATGGCTTTTCGACCTTCCTGCTGCTGTTCTACAATCAGGTGATCGGGCTCGATGCCGGCATCGTCGGGCTCGCGATCATGGTCGCGCTGATCGCCGACGCCTTCGTCGATCCGGTGATCGGCGAGCTGACCGACCGCACGCGCAGCCGCTGGGGGCGTCGCCTGCCGTGGCTCTATTTCGCGCCCGTCCCGCTTGCCATCGCCTGGATGCTGCTGTGGAGCCCGCCCGCGATGAGCGACGCGATGACGATCGCCTGGCTGATCGGCTTTGCGATCATCGTGCGCTCGCTCGTGTCGATGTGCGAAGTGCCGTCGGTGGCGATCGTCCCCGAGCTTTCGTCCGATTATGACGAGCGCACCGTCGTGATGCGCTATCGCTATCTGTTCGGCTGGGGCGGCGGATTGCTGATCCTCTGGCTCGCCTACGCGATCTTCTTCAACGGCAAACTCGGCCTCGTCGATCCGGCGGGCTATTTCCCCTATGCGCTGACCGGCGCGCTGCTGATGGCGGGCGCAGTGCTGGTTTCGGCGGCGGGACAGCACAGCCGTATCGCGGTGTCGAACCTCGACCAGCCCAAGGCGACGGCGAAGCTCAGCCATGTGCTGCGCGACATGCGCGACACGCTGTCGAATCGCGCCTTTCTCTGGCTGACCTTCGCGGCGCTCTTCGCCTTCATCAACCAGGGCATCACCTTTTCGATGACCAATTATCTGCTCGGCTTTTTCTGGCAGCTGACGGGCGCGGAGATGAGCCTTTACGTCTTTCTGCTGTTCGGAACGATGATCGCCGCCTTTCTGCTCGTCGCGCCGCTGTCGGCAAAGATGGGCAAGAAGGGCGGCGCGATCCTCGCGGGCGCGATCGCGCTGCTCGTCAACAGCGGCATGTATCTCGCCTGGATTCAGGGCGTCTTCCCCGGCCTGCCGGGCAAGCCCAGCGTCGCGGCCTTTTTCGGCCTGGTCTTCGTCGGCAACAGCTTCTCGATCATCCTGATGATCCTCTCCTCGTCGATGATGGCCGATGTCGTCGAAGCGTCGCAGGGCGAGACGGGACGCCGGTCCGAGGGGCTGTTCTTCGCGGGCTATTTCTTCATGCAGAAATGCGCGACCGGCGTCGGCATCTTCCTTGCCGGACAGATATTGTCCTTCGCGGCTTTCCCCGCCGCCGCGAAACCGGGCGAAGTCGGCGATGCGGTGCTCACCAGCCTCGCCTCGGGCTATGCGCTGGCGATCCTCGCGATCGGCACGATCGGCCTGATCGTGATGCGCAAATTCCCGATTTCGCGCGCCGATCATGAGGCACGGCTCGCGCTGCTCGACGACACCGCGCGCGCCGAGCCCGATGCGAGCGGGGCGCACCCATAAGCGAAAAATGCGCGCCATGACCAAATGAGGTAATTTTCGGACCGCAGGACTTGGCAAGGCCGGCGAATCGGTCCAAGGGTTTACGTGAACGTAAAGGGAAGGATGCGGAGATGGATTTCGATCTCACCGACCGGCAGGTCTATTGGCGCGACCGGGTGCGCGACTTCATCGAGCGCAAGGTGCGCCCCGCCGTCCCGATCTATGAAGAACAGGACAAGGCCGGCGACCGCTGGAAGGTCATCCGGATCGTCGAGGATCTGAAGGCCGAGGCGAAGGAAGCCGGCATCTGGAACCTGTTCATGCCGCCGCGCAGCGCCGCGCACCACCATGTCGACGAGACGTTCGAATTCGAGGGACCGGGGCTCACCAACCTCGAATATGCGCTCTGCGCCGAGGAAATGGGCCGCGTCGGCTTTGCGAGCGAAGTGTTCAACTGCTCGGCGCCCGACACCGGCAATATGGAGGTGTTCCACCGCTATGGCACGCGCGCGCAGAAGGACAAATATCTCGGCCGGCTGATGAACGGCGAGATCCGGTCGGCCTTTCTGATGACCGAGCCGCGCGTCGCCTCGTCCGACGCCACGAACATCGAGACGCGGATCGAACGCGACGGCGACGATTATGTGATCAACGGCCGCAAATGGTGGTCGTCGGGCGCGGGCGACCCGCGCTGCGAGGTCGCGATCGTGATGGGCAAGACCGACTTTGCCGCCAAGCGCCACGCGCAGCAGTCGATGGTGCTGATGCCGCTGAAGGCGCCCGGCGTGACCATCCTGCGCCACCTGCCCGTCTTCGGTTATGACGACGCGCCGCACGGCCATATGGAAATCGAGCTGAAGGACGTGCGCGTCAATGCCGAGGAAGCGATGCTGCTCGGCGAGGGGCGCGGTTTCGAGATCGCGCAGGGGCGCCTCGGGCCTGGGCGCATCCACCATTGCATGCGCACCATCGGTGTGGCGGAAGAAGCGATCGCCAAGATGGCGAAGCGGCTCCAGTCGCGCGTCGCCTTCGACCGCAAGGTCGCCGAATACAGCATCTGGGAGCATCGCCTGGCACGCGCGCGCATCGACATCGAGATGACGCGCCTCCTGTGCCTCAAGGCCGCCGACATGATGGACAAGGTCGGCAACAAGGCCGCTGCCGCCGAGATCGCGATGATCAAGGTGCAGGCACCGACGATGGCGCTGCAGATCATCGACGATGCGATCCAGGCGCACGGCGGCGCGGGCGTGTCGGAGGATTTCGGGCTCGCCAAGGCCTATGCGCACCAGCGCACGCTTCGTCTGGCCGATGGCCCCGACGAGGTCCACGAGCGCGCGGTCGCGCGGATCGAATTCGCCAAGCACAGCGAAGCGAGCGACCCCGGCTTTTCGTCGGGCGACATCGGCGTATCGCGTTAGAAACTGAATTCGGAGAGATGTTGTGACCAAAGCCGCCGTTCTCATCGAAACCGGAAAGCCGCTGCAGATCGAGGAGGTGATCGTCGCCGATCCCGGTCCGCACGAGGTGCGCATCCGCACCGCCGCCTGCGGGCTCTGCCATTCGGACCTGCATTTCATCGACGGCGCCTATCCGCATCCCCTGCCCGCGATCCCGGGGCACGAGGCTGCGGGCATCGTCGAGGCGGTCGGCAGCGAAGTGCGCACGGTGAAGGTCGGCGACGCGGTCGTTACCTGCCTGTCGGCCTTCTGCGGCCACTGCGAATTTTGCGTCACCGGCCGCATGTCGCTTTGCATGGGGGGCGATACGCGTCGTCCGGCCGGCGCCGCGCCGCGCATCACCCGCCCCGACGGATCGCCGGTGGGCCAGATGCTCAATCTCTCGGCCTTTTCCGAAGTCATGCTGGTCCACGAACATGCGTGCGTCGCGATCGATCCCGACATGCCGCTCGACCGCGCGGCGGTGATCGGCTGCGCGGTGACGACCGGCGCGGGGACGATCTTCAACGCGTGCAAGGTGACGCCGGGCGAGACGGTCGCGGTCGTCGGCTGCGGCGGCGTCGGGCTGGCGACGATCAACGCCGCGAAGATCGCAGGCGCGGGGCGCATCATCGCCGCCGACCCGGTCCCCGAGAAGCGCGAACTGGCGAAGAAACTGGGCGCGACCGATGTGGTGGACGCACTTGCCGACGATGCCGCGAAGCAGATCGTCGAACTGACCAAGGGCGGCGTCGATCATGCCATCGAAGCGGTCGGACGACCGGCCTCGGCCAGCCTCGCGGTCGCCTCGCTGCGCCGCGGCGGCACCGCGACGATCCTCGGCATGATGCCGCTCGCCGAAAAGGTCGGCCTCGGCGCGATGGACCTGCTGTCGGGCAAGAAATTGCAAGGCGCGATCATGGGCGGCAACCGCTTCCCGGTCGATATCCCGCGTCTCGTCGATTTCTACCTGCGCGGGCTGCTCGACCTCGACAGCATCGTCGCCGAGACGATCCCGCTCGCCAAGGTCAACGAAGGCTTCGACAAGATGCGAAAGGGCGACGCCGCACGGTCGGTGATCGTTTTCGGCCAGTGACGCTCGACGCGCAGAAGGCCTTCAGCGGCACCGTCGCGCCCGAAGGTGCCGACATCCTCGACGAGGCGAAGCTGACCGCGTGGATGGAGGCGAATGTCGCGGGCTTCGAGGGACCGCTGACGCAAAGCAAATTTGCTGGCGGCCAGTCGAATCCGACCTACAAGATTTCGGCTCCTTCGGGCAATTATGTCCTGCGCCGCAAACCCTTCGGCCCGCTCCTCCCTTCGGCGCATGCGGTCGACCGCGAATATAAGGTGCAGGCGGGGCTCCATAAGATGGGTTTCCCCGTCGCACGCCAATATGGCCTGTGCACCGACGATGATGTGGTCGGCAGCTGGTTTTACGTGATGGCGATGGTCGACGGCCAGACGATCTGGGACGGCGCGATGCCGGGATCGACCCCCGACAATCGCCGCGCCACCTACGAGGCGATGATCGACACGCTCGCCGCGCTGCACAGCGTCGATGTCGAGGCGGCGGGGCTGTCCGATTTCGGCAAGCCGGGCAATTATTTCGGCCGCCAGGTCGAACGCTGGACCAAGCAATATCGCCTCTCCGAAACCGAGACGATGGACGAGATGGAGCAGCTGATCGCCTTTCTGCCGGCGAGCCTGCCCGAACAGACGCGCACCAGCGTCGTCCACGGCGACTATCGCATCGACAATATGATCTTTGCCAAGGACCGTCCGCAGGTTCTGGCGGTGCTCGACTGGGAGCTGTCGACGCTCGGCGATCCGCTCGCCGATTTCACCTATGTCGCGATGGCGTGGGTGACCGAAAATGGCGGGCGTTCGGGCGTCATGGATCTCGACCGCAAGAGCCTCGGCATTCCCGAACTCGACGAGGTGGTCGAACGCTATTGCGCCGCCACCGGCCGCGACGGCGTGCCCGACATGAACTGGTATTTCGCCTATAATTTCTTCCGCCTCGCCGGGATTCTGCAGGGGATCAAGAAGCGCGTCATCGACGGCACCGCCTCCTCGGCGCACGCCAGGGCGATGTCCGAACGCGTCCGCCCGCTCGCCGAGACGGCGTGGAGCTTTGCCCGAAAGGCCGGAGCATGAGCCTGTTCGACATGAGCGGCCAGGTCGCGCTGATCACCGGATCGTCGCGCGGCATCGGCAAGGCGACGGCAGAGGCGATGGCCGAACAGGGCGCGAAGGTCGTGATTTCGAGCCGCAAGGCCGACGCCTGCGAAGCGACCGCGGCGGAGATCAACGCGAAGCACGGCGCGGGCGCCGCCATCGCCGTGCCCGCGAATATTTCCTCGAAGGACGATCTGCAAAACCTCGTCGCCGAAACGCGCCGCGCCCTCGGCAAGATCACCGCGCTCGTCTGCAACGCCGCGTCGAACCCCTATTATGGTCCCGGCCTCGATATCGGCGACGAGCAGTTCCGCAAGATCATGGACAATAATATCCTGTCCAACCACTGGCTGATCTCCATGGTCGCGCCCGAAATGGTCGAACGCGGCGAAGGCGCGATCACGATCGTCAGCTCGATCGGCGGACTGAAAGGATCGCCGATCATCGGCGCCTATTGCATCTCCAAGGCGGCCGACATGCAGATGGCCCGCAATTTCGCGGTCGAGCTCGGCCCGAAGGGCGTGCGCGTCAACTGCATCGCGCCGGGGCTGGTGCGCACCGACATGGCGCGCGCCTTGTGGGAAGATCCCGAGACGCTCAAACGCTCGACCGCCGCATCGACGCTGAAGCGCATCGGCGAACCGCACGAGATCGCGGGCGCGGCGGTCTTCCTCGCCAGCAAGGCGGGGGCATTCACCACCGGCCAGGCCATCGTCTGCGATGGCGGGGCCACGATTTCGGGAGGCGCATGATGGGCGCATTGGACGGCAAGGTTGCAATCATCACGGGCGCGGGCAGCGGCATCGGCCGCGCGAGCGCGCTGCGCTTCGCCGCCGAGGGCGCGAAGCTCGTCATCGGCGACAAGACGGCGGCGGTGCATGAGACCGCGAAGCTGGTGAAGGACGCGGGCGGCGAGGTCGTCGCGATCGAGATCGACGCGGGCGTCGAGGCCGACGTCGCAAAGCTCGTCTCGGCTGCGAAAGACAGCTTCGGCGGGCTCGACGTTGCCTTCGCCAATGCCGGGATCATCGGCGACATGGGCGGCATCTTCGATTTCGATCCCGCCGCCTGGGCCGAGACGCTGCGCGTCAACCTGATCGGCCCCGCGCTGATGGTGAAACATGCCGGCAAGGCGATGGTCGATCAGGGCCGCGGCGGCGCGATCGTGCTGACCGCGAGCGTCGCCGGGATCAATTCGGGCGCGGGTCCGGGCGCCTATTCGGCGTCGAAGGCGGGCGTCATCAATCTCGCCAAGGTCGCGGCGCAGCAGCTGTCGACGAGCGGCGTGCGCGTCAACGCGGTGTGCCCGGGCCTCACCGAAACGGGGATGACCAAGCCGACCTTCGATTATGCCAAGGCGAAGGAGGTCACGCACAAGCTCGGCCAGCTCAATCCGCTGCGGCGCGCGGCGCAGCCCGAGGAGCTGGCGAACGTTGCCCTCTTCCTTGCAAGCGACCAGGCGAGCTATGTCAACGGTCAGGCCATAGCGGTCGACGGCGGACTCACCAGCTCGCATCCGGTGACGCGTCAGCTGCTGGGCCAGACCTCGCACTGACGGAGCAAGCCCATGCAATATCGTGACCTTGGCGACAGCGGCATCAGCGTTTCGGCGATCTGCCTCGGCAGCTGGCTGACCTATGGCGCCGGGGTCGACGACAGCGCGGGGCGCGCCTGCGTCGATGCGGCCTTCGACGTCGGCATCAATTTCATCGACACCGCGAACATCTATGGCCGGGGCGCGGCGGAGAGCTTTCTCGGCGACGTGTTGAGCGGTCGGCCGCGCGACTCCTATGTCCTCGCAACCAAGCTCTTCTTCCCGATGACCGAGAGCGATCGCGGCCTGTCCGCCGCGCAAATCGCGAAACAGATCGACGCGAGCCTGACGCGGCTGCGCACCGATTATATCGACCTTTATCAATGCCATCGCTACGATCCCGAAACCCCGCTTAAGGAGACGATGGCAGCGCTCTCCGGGGTCGTGCGCAGCGGCAAGGCGCGGGCGATCGGCTTTTCCGAATGGTCGCCCGAACAGATCGAGGCGGCGCTCGCGCTCGCGCCGCCCAGCGTCAAATTCGTGTCGAGCCAGCCGCAATACAGCCTGCTCTATCGCCGCGCCGAAAAGAAGGTCATCCCGATCAGCATCGCGAACGGCATCGGCCAGATCGTCTGGTCGCCGCTCGCGCAGGGCGTGCTGAGCGGCAAATATCTGCCGGGCGCGGCGCTGCCCGCGGGCAGCCGCGCAACCGGCGACGACGCGCATTTCATGCAGCAGTTCCTGACCGATCCCGTGCTCGAAGCCGTGCAGGAGCTGAAGGCGGTCGCCGGCAAGGCGGAATGCTCGCTGGCGCAGCTCGCGATCGCGTGGGTGCTCGCGCAGCCCGGCATCACCAGCGCGATCGTCGGCGCGAGCCGCCCCGACCAGTTGCGCGAGACTGCGAAGGCGGCCGACCTGACCATCGACCCCGCGCTGCTCGCGGAGGCCGCTGCCATCCTCGAAGGAGTCCGCATTTCGTGAGTCACGGTTTCGACAAGGCGCGCCTCGACCGCATCCCGGCTTTCCTCAAGGCCAAATATGTCGACACCGGCCGACTGCCGCACGCGGCGACGCTCGTGTCGCGGCACGGCGAGATCGCCCACGAGTCGGTGATCGGCGAAGCGCGTCCCGGCGCGGCGCTGAAGGCGGATGCGATCTTCCGCATCGCCAGCATGACAAAGCCGGTCACCAGCATCGCCTTCATGATGCTGGTCGAGGAGGGCAAGGTCGCCTTGTCCGACCCGCTGGTGAAGTTCTGCCCCGAATTCAGGGATACGGGCGTTTTCGTCGCGGGCGGCGGCAACGTCCCCTTCCTGACGCGGCCACCGGCGCAGCCGATCCGCATGGTCGACCTGCTGCGCCACACCGCGGGGCTGACCTACGGCTTTCAGGAGCGCACGCCGGTCGATGCCGCCTATCGCAAGGCGCGGATCGACGATTTCGATGCCGATTACACGATGGACAGCTTCCTCGCCGGGCTCGCGAAAATCCCGCTGCAGTTCGACCCCGGCGCGCACTGGAATTATTCGATGGCGACCGACGTGCTCGGCGCGGTGATCGAACGCATCGAGGGCAAGCCCTTCGCGCAGGTTCTGCAGGAACGGATTTTCGGCCCGCTCGGCATGAAGGACACGGGCTTCAAGGTGCCCGCCGACCAGCAGCACCGGCTGACCGACTGCTACGCCTTCGACCCGAAAGAAAAGATGAAGCTGTTCGACAGCGGCGACAAGAGCCGCTGGGCCAAGGACCGCAGCTTTCATTCGGGCGGCGGCGGCCTTGCCTCGACGCTCGACGATTATCACCGTTTCTGCCTGATGCTGCTCGGCGGCGGCAAATATGGCGACACGCGCCTCATCAGCCGCAAGACGCTCGCGCTGATGACCTCGAACCACCTCGTCGGCGGCGGCGACCTGACGCAGCACAGCGTCGGCATCTTTTCCGAGGACGAGAATGCGGGGGTCGGCTTCGGGCTCGGCTTCGCGGTCACGCTCGACCCCGCGCGCGCCGGCATCCCCGGCTCGGCAGGCGATTTCTATTGGGGCGGCATGTTCTCGACCGGCTTCTTCGTCGATCCGGTCGAGCAGATCTGCATGGTCTTCATGACCCAGCTCATGCCCTCCTCCACCTATCCCGTGCGGCGCGAGGTCAAGACGCTTGTCCACGCCGCGCTCGACGACTGACAACCAGACCCAAGGAGTTCCCCCATGTCCGAAGACACCCCCGTTTCCGTCACGCTGGAAAAGGACGGCGACGTCGCCGTCATCATCGTCAACAACCCGCCGGTGAACGCCCTGAGCTGGCACGTCCGCCAGGGCCTCGAAGACCAGTTCAAGGCCGCGCTGGCCGATGACGGCGTCAAGGCGATCGTCCTGCGCTGTGCGGGCGCGACCTTCATCGCGGGTGCCGACATCAGCGAATTCGGCAAGCCGCCGCGCGGCCCCGATTTCAACGCAGTGCTCAACAGCATCGAGGCGGCGCCCAAGCCGGTCGTCGCGGCGATCCACGGCACGGCGCTCGGCGGCGGGCTCGAAACCGCGCTTGTCTGCCACTATCGCGTCGCGGTGCCGTCGGCGAAGCTCGGCGTTCCCGAGGTGAAGCTCGGCCTGCTGCCCGGCGCCGGCGGCACGCAGCGCCTGCCGCGCGTCGTCGGCGTCGAGGCCGCCGCGACGATGACCTCGACCGGCGATCCGCTGCCCGCCGCAAAGGCGAAGGAGCTTGGCCTCGTCGACGAACTCGCGGGCGAGGACAGCCTTGCCGCCGACGCGATCGCCTTTGCACGCGCGAAGATCGCCGACGGCCCGCGCCCGACGCGCGAACGCCCGGTGTTCGGCGACGTCGCGGTGATCGAACAGCTGAAAGCCGCCAATGCCAAGCGCTGGCGCGGTTTCGAGGCGCCCTACGCCAACCTCGCCTGCGTCGAGGCGGCGACGCGGCTTCCTTTCGAGGAAGGTCTGGCCTTCGAGCGCGAACAGTTCATGAAGCTGATGTTCGGCAGTCAGTCGGCGGCGCAGCGCCACATCTTCTTCGCCGAGCGCCAGGCCGCGAAGATCGACGGCCTGCCCAAGGACACGCAGCTGCGCGACATCAGGAAGGTCGGCGTGATCGGCGCCGGCACGATGGGCGGCGGCATTTCGATGAACTTCCTGCAGAAGGGCATCCCGGTCACGATCGTCGAGATGGCGCAGGACGCGCTCGACCGCGGCGTCGGCGTGGTTCGCAAGAATTACGACGCGAGCGCCGCGAAGGGCCGCTTCAAGCCCGAACAGGTCGACGCGATGATGGGGATCCTCACCCCCAGCCTCAGCCTCGACGATCTCGCCGACTGCGACCTCATCATCGAGGCGGTCTATGAGAATATGGACGTCAAGAAGGACATCTTCGGCAAGCTCGACAAGATCGCAAAGCCCGGCGCGATCCTCGCGTCGAACACCAGCTATCTCGACATCGACGAGATCGCGACCGCGACGAGCCGCCCCGGCGACGTGCTCGGCATGCACTTCTTCTCGCCCGCCAATGTCATGAAGCTGCTCGAGGTCGTGCGCGGCGACAAGACCGCGCCCGACGCGCTCGCGACCGCGATGGCGATCGGCAAGAAGATCGGCAAGGTCGCGGTGGTCGCGGGCGTGTGCGACGGCTTCATCGGCAACCGCATGCTCAAGCCCCGCCAGGTCGAGGCGATGAAGCTGCTGCTCGAAGGCGCGACCCCGGCGCAGGTCGACAAGGTGCATGTCGATTTCGGCATGCCGATGGGGCCGTTCCAGATGAGCGACCTCGCGGGCGTCGATATCGGCTGGCACCGCGACCCGAACCGCATCGAGAGCATCCGCGACGCACTCGCCGCCGAAGGCCGCTGGGGTCAGAAGAAGCAGGCGGGCTTCTACGACTATGACGAGAAGCGCAATCCGTCGGAAAGCCCGCGTGTCGCCGAGATCATCGAGGAGTTCCGCAAGCGCGAAGGCGTCGCGAAGCGCGAGATCAGCGCGCAGGAAATTATCGAGCGCACGCTTTATCCGATGGTCAACGAAGGTGCGCTGATCCTGTCCGAGGGCAAGGCGCAGCGCGCGTCGGACATCGATGTCGTGTGGATCTATGGCTATGGCTGGCCGGTCTATCGCGGCGGCCCGATGTTCTGGGCGGGGCTCGAGGGCACCGACAAGATCGTCGCCGCGCTCGAAAAACATGGTTTCGAGATCGCGCCGCTGCTCAAGGAGAAGGCGGAGGCGAAGGCGGGCTTCTAGGCCGCCTTTCGCGCAGAAAAGGATGGCCGTCTGTCCCGCCGTGGGGCAGGCGGCCTTTCTTTTGCCCCGCCGCCGCCGCGGGCATGAGCAAAAACTTGCGATTCAGGGTTAAAGCACTGGCAAGACCTGCCGTCAGGGCAGAGCATGAACGCCATGTCCGCCCTCGCCGTCCTCCTGCTCGCCGGCAGCGCGCCGGCCGCAGCCCCCGTGCCGCAGGCGACCGCGGTCGGCGTGGCGCGCGCGCGGATCATCGCGCCCGCCGAGGTGCGGCGCGTGGAAGGCCGCATCGAAGTGCGCACCGGCGATGGCAAGGCGCCGACGCAGGTGCACCGCACCGAGCGCCGCGATGGCGGCGAGACCGCGGATTTTTATTGAGACACTTGTCGCAACAGCGACGTTTCAGCCAACCCTCGTCATTCCCGCGAAGGCGGGAATCCCGCTTTTTCCTTCGCCGTCGTCAAGCGGGATCCCCGCCTTCGCGGGGATGACGAAAGAAGAGCCAAAGGCGGCTCTCAGCCCTGCAACGTCGTGATGATCGCCGAAAAATCGCGGCCGTCCTTGTCGGCTTCGACAAAGGCTTCGTAGAGTTCGCGCGCCTTCGACCCCATCGGAACATCGGCATCGACGCTCGCCGCCGCCTCCATCGCCAGACGCAAATCCTTGAGCATCAGCGCCGCGGCGAAGCCGCCGCGATAGCCATTGTCGGCGGGCGTCGTCGGACCGACGCCGGGCAGCGGCGCATAGCTGGTCAGCGACCAGCACTGCCCCGACGACACGCTAGCGATGTCGAAGAATTTCTGCGGATCGAGGCCGAGCTTCTGCGCGAGCGCCAGCGTCTCGCACGTCGCGATCATCGACGCACCGAGCAGCATGTTGTTGCAGATTTTCGCGCCCTGCCCCGCGCCCGCGTCGCCGGCGTGGATCACCGCCTTGCCCATTTTCGCGAGGATCGGTTCGGCGCGCGCGAAACCCTCGTCGGTACCGCCGACCATGAAGGTCAGCGTGCCCGCATTGGCGGCCGCGATGCCGCCCGACACCGGCGCGTCGACCGCGACGAGGCCCTTTGCGGTCGCCGCCTCGATATTGGCGCGCGTGGTCGCGACGTCGATCGTCGAGCAATCGAGGAGCAACGTGCCGGGTGCCGCGTTCGGGAAGACATCGCCTTCATAGACGCCCGCGACATGCTTGCCCGCGGGAAGCATCGTCACCACCGCTTCGGCGCCGGTCACGGCTTCGGCCGTCGATGCGGCGCGGGTGCAGCCCGCCTCGACCGCACGCGCCAGCGCCTCTTCGCTGAGGTCGAAGGCGCGCACCTCATGCCCCGCCTTGGCGAGGTTGGCGGCCATGCCGCCGCCCATATTGCCGAGTCCGATAAAGGCGATTTTCATAGTCTCTCCCCTCCCGCTTGCGGGAGGGGCCGGGGGAGGGCCTGTCCCGAATATTGCAATGGCGAGGAGGAAACAGGCCCTCCCCTGACCCCTCCCGCAAGCGGGAGGGGAACCCGGCTCACCGCCCCTTCCACACGCCTTCGCGTTTCTCGATGAAGGCGGCCATGCCTTCGGCCTTGTCCTCGGTCGCGGCGAGGATCTGGAACAGGCGGCGTTCGTAGATCAGCCCCTGATCGAGCGTCGTTTCGAACGCGGTGTTGACCATGTCCTTGTTCACCATCGCGGCCATCGGCGGCATTGCGGCGATCGTGGTTGCGGTCTTCACCGCTTCGTCGATCAGCGTTTCGTGCGAGACAACACGCGCAACGAGGCCCGAACGTTCGGCTTCGGCGGCGTCCATCATCCGGCCGGTCAGGCACATTTCCATCGCCTTCGCCTTGCCGATCGCGCGCGTCAGCCGCTGCGACCCGCCCATGCCCGGCGCGACGCCGAGCTTGATTTCGGGCTGGCCGAATTTCGCCTTGTCCGACGCGATGATGAAGTCGGCCATCATCGCGAGCTCGCAGCCGCCGCCCAAGGCAAAGCCGTTGACCGCGGCGATCCACGGCTTGCGGACCTTCTTCACGAAGTCGCTCGTCCATTTCGAGAAGAAATCCTCGAGATAGAAATCGGCGGCGGGCTTTTCGGCCATTTCCTTGATGTCGGCGCCCGCGGCGAACGCCTTGTCGCCCGTTCCGGTGAGCACCGCGCAGCGCTGGCTGTCGTCGGCCTCGAACGCGGCAAAGGCCGCGATCAGGTCATCGAGCACGCCCGAGTTCAGCGCGTTGAGCGCCTGCGGGCGATTGAGCGTCACCAGCGTGACGGCGCCGCGCGTTTCGACGAGGAGGGTTTCGTATGTCATTCGGCAATCTCCTTCGTCATTCCGGCGAAGGCCGGAATCTCGACGGTGAGACCCCGGCCTCCGCCGGGGTGACGATTTAGGTTAGAGGGGTCCATTTCTCGGCTTCGGGCAGCGGCGCGAAGATCGCGTCGATCCAGTCGTCAGTGACGGCTTCGGGGGTCGGCGGATCCCATTTCGGACTGTTGTCCTTGTCGACGATCAGAGCGCGGACGCCCTCGATGAAGTCGTGCATCCGGACGACGCGGCTGCCGATCGCATATTCCTGCGTCATCTGCGCCGTAAAGTCGTGCATCACGGCACCTTCCTTGAGCTGGCGCAGCGCAACCTTGCAGGTTTGCGGCGACTTGCCGTGCAGCGCCGCCAGTTCCTTCTCCGCCCATTCGCCGCCATCGGTTTCGAGCGCCGCAAGGATGTCCTCATAGGTGTCGCTCGCAAAGAGCCGGTTGATCTTGTCGATCTGGCCGGTGATCGCAGCGGGCGGCGCGGTGACAGACAATTCGCCGAGGATGCCGCCGATGCGGTCGGGGTGCGCAGCGATGCGCTCCTTGGCTTCGGTCAGCCGCTCGGACGGCAGATAGTGTGTCGCGAGGCCGAGCGCGAGGCACTCTGCCCCGTCGAGCCGCGCGCCGGTGAGCGCGAGGAAGACGCCGACGCGGCCTTCGAGCCGGGGCAGATACCAGCCGCCGCCGACGTCGGGGAACAGGCCGATCCCCGTCTCGGGCATAGCAAACCGCGTATGCTCGGTCGCGACGCGATATTTCGCGGGCTGCGAGATGCCGACCCCGCCGCCCATCGTGATGCCGTCCATGAAGGCGACGACGGGCTTGGGATAGGTGAAGAGCAGATGGTTGAGGCGATATTCGGTGTGGAAGAAGAGGCGCGCTTCGACTCCGTCCTTCGCGCCGCTTGTCGCCAACATGCGGATATCGCCGCCCGCGCAGAAGCCGCGGCCCTCGCTGTGGTCGATGATCACCGCCTCGACGGCGCCGTCGTCGCGCCACGCCAGCAGCGCCTCGATCATCGCCTGACACATCGGCAGGTTGAGCGCGTGGATCGCCTTCGGGCGGTTGAGCGACAGCCGGCCGATACGGCCATCGGTCGAAATCAAGACATCTTCGGTCATTGGCGCAGCAGGTCCCTTCCGACGATCATCCGCATCACCTGATTGGTGCCTTCAAGGATCGAATGGACGCGCAGGTCGCGCCAGAAACGCTCGATGGGATAATCCTTCAGATAACCGTAGCCGCCGAACAGCTGGAGCGCGTCGTTGACGATCTTGCTGCCGTTGTCGGTCGCGAGCCGCTTCGCCATCGCCGAGAAGCGCGATTTATCGGGCGCGTTCGCGGTGACCTTGGCCGCCGCGAGATAGAGCAGCGCACGCGCGGCTTCGAGGTCGGTCGCCATGTCGGCGAGCGTGAACTGCGTGTTCTGGAAATCGGCGATCGGCTGCCCGAACTGCTGGCGGTCCTTGGTGTAGGCAATCGCCTCGTCGAGGCAGCGCTGCGCGCCGCCGAGCGAGCAGGCGCCGATGTTCAGGCGGCCGCCGTCGAGCCCCGCCATCGCGAAGCGGAAGCCGTCGCCCTCGGCGCCGACGAGATTTTCGACCGGCACGCGGCAATCCTCGAAGATCACCTGCGCGGTCGGCGAGGCATTCCAGCCGAGCTTCTTTTCGGGCGCGCCGAAGCTGAGGCCGGGCGTATCCTTCTCGATGACGAGGCAGGAAATGCCTTTCGATTTTTCCTCGCCGGTACGGACCATGCAGACATAGATGTCGTTATAGCCCGCGCCCGAGATGAACTGCTTGGTGCCGTTCAGGACATAATGGTCGCCGTCCTTCTTCGCGGTCGTCTTGAGCGCCGCGGCGTCCGAGCCCGAACCGGGTTCGGTCAGGCAGTAGCTCGCGATCTTCTGCATGCTCACGAGCTCGGGCAGGAAGCGCGCCTTGATCTCGGCGCCGCCGAAGCGGTCGATCATCCACGTCGCCATGTTGTGGATCGAGACATAGGCGCTGGTCGCGGGGCAGCCATAGGCCATCGCCTCCATGATCAACGCGGCCTCCAATCGGCCGAGTCCGATGCCGCCCGACTCCTCGGCGACGTAGATCGCGCCGAAGCCGAGTTCGCCCGCGGCCTTCCACACGTCGAGGGGATAATGATGCGTCTCGTCCCATTCGGCCGCGAAGGGTGTGATGCGGTCGGCGGTGAACTTGCGCGCCATATCCTGGATGGCGAGCTGGTCGTCGGTAAGCTGGAACTGGTCGGTCATTTCTTTTTCTCTTGCGTCATGCTGACGAAAGTCAGCATCCATTCCGAACTAAGGTAAAGGCGAAAAACCGAGCCCGACGGCCCGATCCTCCCAAAAGGGGTTTTCCTTCTCGATCAGGGCGATCTTCCAGTCACGCTTCCACGCCTTGAGCTGTTTTTCGCGCGTGATCGCCGCATCCATCGAGCCGTGCATCTCGTGGAAGACGAGCCGCTTTACGCCATAATGCTTGGTGAAGCCGCCTGCCAGGCCTTCGCGATGTTGATGAATGCGCGCCATCAGGTCGGACGTCACGCCGATGTAGATGGTGC
>PNJO01000012.1 GCA_013821905.1 Sphingopyxis sp.
CTGAGCCTCAGTCGTCGTCGAGCAGTGCCAGCTTGACGCGCGCGGTGCCGCTGCGGTGCATGCCGATTTCGCGTGCCGCGGCGTGGCTGACGTCGATCACGCGGCCGCGCGAAAAGGGGCCGCGGTCGTTGATGCGCACGATCACGCTGTCGCCGTTCGCGATATTGGTGACGCGCACCTTGCTGCCGAAGGGCAGGGTGCGGTGCGCCGCGGTGAGCTGCGACGGGTCGAAGCGTTCGCCGCTCGCGGTGCGGTTGCCGGCGAGTTCGTTGCCGTAATAGCTCGCCATCCCGCCGTCGATTTCGGTTTCGGAATCGGGTTGCTGAACGATCTCGGCGACCGGATTGTCGATGACTTCGACTTCCTGCGCGGTGGCCGAGGCCGTGAGCAGAAGCGGAAGCAGCATGGCTGAAAAGGCCCGCATGACATCATCCCCTTTCGGTGGAGGCGCCAAGAGCAGCGGCGGCCCGCCGAAGCAAGCCGCCGCGCGTTAAACGGAACCCTATTTGCGGCCGAACGTGCGTTCAGACGTCCAGATTCGCTACCGAGAGCGCATTGGTCTGGATGAAATCGCGCCGCGGTTCGACCTCGTCGCCCATCAGGCGTTCGAAGATCTCGTGCGCGACATCGGCCTGTTCGGCCTCGACGCGGAGCAGCGAGCGATTGGCCGGATCGAGCGTGGTTTCCCACAGCTGTTCGGCATTCATCTCGCCCAGCCCCTTGTAGCGGCTGATCGCGAGGCCCTTGCGGCTGTGCGCAAAAATCGCCTCGAGCAGCTCGGACGGACGCGTCACCGGATTGGCCTTGGCATGGGTCGCCGCGGGCGTATCGCCCTCTTCGCCGTCGGGGGTTTCGGGCTCGGCCTCGATCACCGCGCCGGTCGCCTTCACCAGCCGGCCGGGGCGGGCATAGGTGTCGGCCTGTTCGGCGGCGAGCTTGTGGAGCCGGCGCGCTTCCTGGCTGGCGAGGAAGCCTGCGTCGATGGCGTGATGGTCGCTCACCCCGCGCCAGCGGCGTTCGAGCGTGTAGCCGCCGCCCTCGACCGCCTCGACGGTCCAGACGGCTTCGCCGCCGCCGGTCAGCGCGCGCTCGGCGGCGCCCAGCCATGCCGCGGCGGTCGCTGCGGCGCTGTGGCGGCCCGCGGCGTCGAGATCGGGGGCGAGCGCGCCGGTGAGCGCGAGCGCCTCGACCAGCCCGTGATCGAGGCTGCGCGGCACATAGCGCATCAGCGCGCGCAGGCGCCGGCCATGGTCGATCAGCCCGCGCAGATCATTGCCCGACCGCGCGCCGCCCGCGGTTTCGAGCAGCAGCGCGTCGATCCCGGCATCGACGAGATAATTTTCGAGCGCGGTGTCGTCCTTGAGATAGACCTCGCTTCGCCCCTTCGCGACCTTGTAGAGCGGCGGCTGGGCGATGTAGAGATGGCCGTTCTCGATGATCTCGGGCATCTGGCGGTAGAAGAAGGTGAGCAGAAGCGTGCGGATATGCGCGCCGTCGACGTCGGCGTCGGTCATGATCACGATCTTGTGATAGCGCAGCTTTTCGAGGTTGAACTCGTCGCGGATGCCCGTCCCGAGCGCCTGGATCAAGGTCCCGACTTCCTTTGACGAAATGATGCGGTCGAAGCGCGCGCGCTCGACGTTCAAAATCTTGCCCTTGAGCGGCAGGATCGCCTGGACGTGCCGGTCGCGGCCCTGCTTCGCCGAGCCGCCTGCCGAGTCACCCTCGACGAGGAAGAGTTCGCACTTGCTGGGATCGCGTTCCTGGCAGTCGGCAAGCTTGCCGGGGAGCGACGCGATATCCATCGCGCCCTTGCGCCGCGTCAGTTCGCGCGCCTTTTTCGCGGCTTCGCGCGCCGCGGCGGCGTCGATGACCTTCTGGATCACCGCCTTCGCATGCGCCGGATTTTCCTCGAGCCATTCGGTCATGCGGTCGGCCATCAGGCTTTCGAGCGGCTGGCGGACCTCGGAGGAGACGAGCTTGTCCTTGGTCTGCGAGCTGAACTTCGGATCGGGCAGCTTGACCGAGACGATCGCGGTCAGGCCTTCGCGCATGTCCTCGCCGGTCAGCGAAACCTTTTCCTTCTTCAGCATCCCCGACTTTTCGCCATAGCCGTTGAGCGTGCGCGTCAGCGCGGCGCGGAACGCCGCGAGGTGCGTGCCGCCGTCGCGCTGCGGGATGTTGTTCGTGAAGCAGAGGACATTCTCGTAATAGCTGTCGTTCCACTCCAATGCGACGTCGATGCCGATGCCGTCGCGCTCGCTGCTGATCGCGATCGGATCGGGCAGCAACGCATTCTTGTTGCGGTCGAGATATTTGACGAACGCCGCGATGCCGCCTTCGTAGAAGAGGTCGTGGACGACATGCTCGGCGTGGCGGGCGTCGACGAGCTTGATGCGCACCCCCGAGTTCAGGAAGGCGAGCTCGCGGTAGCGGTGCTCGAGCTTCTCGAAATCGAATTCGGTGACATTCTTGAACGTCTCGCTCGACGCGAAGAAGGTCACGCGCGTGCCCTTCTTGCCCGCCGGCGCGGGGCCGTTGACCTTGAGCGGGGCGACCGAATCGCCATGTTCGAAGCGCATCCAATGCTCTTCGCCGTCGCGCCAGATCGTGAGTTCGAGCCATTCCGAGAGCGCGTTCACGACCGAGACGCCGACGCCGTGCAGGCCGCCCGACACCTTGTAGGCGTTATCGTCGCTCGTATTCTCGAACTTCCCGCCCGCGTGGAGCTGGGTCATGATGACTTCCGCCGCCGAAATGCCCTCCTCGGCGTGGATGCCGGTGGGGATGCCGCGGCCGTTATCCTCGACGCTGACCGAGCCGTCGCTGTTCAGGGTGATCAGGACGAGGTCGCAGTGGCCCGCGAGCGCTTCGTCGATCGCATTGTCCGAAACCTCGAACACCATGTGGTGCAGGCCCGACCCGTCGTCGGTGTCGCCGATATACATGCCCGGCCGTTTGCGGACCGCGTCGAGGCCCTTCAGGACCTTGATCGAATCGGCGCCATAGGCATTCGCATTGGGCTGTTTGGAGGCGCTTTCGGGCGCGCTGTTCTCGGGGGTGTCTGTCATATCGATTATATAGGGTCGCATACCCGAAAACCCAAGCGAAAATGCGCCTCTCGGGCGATTCCGAAGGGCCGTTGCGTCGGCGCGGCCCGGCGGCTAGTTTCGGGCGCATGAAACAGAGTCTCCCGATGCTTCTCGCCCTCTCGCTCGCGGCCTGCAGCCAGCCCGCGCCCCCCGCCGACAATGCGCCTGCGGTCGCGGGCGAGCCGCTGGCGACGCGCGCGGTGATGATCGGCACCGAGGGGCCGAGTCTGCCCGCCTGTTCGAGCATCAGCCGCGTCAAGGACGGCGGCACCGACGTCTATTGGGCGCCGGACGAAACGCGCGCGGTCAAGGCGAAGCTTGCCGGCGGCGCCAATGTGTCGCTGTGCGAGGCGACCGACGGCGATGCCTGGTTCGGCGTCGTCTTCGCGGCCCCCGGCACCGATGCCGACATGTGCGGCGTCGGCAAGTCGGTGCCCAATGCCCGCGAATATCAGGGGCCGTGCCGCTGGGGCTGGATCCGGGGCGGAACGGTGCGGCTCGGGGCGTAAGGCCTCAAAAGTCCCGCGACGGCATATCCGATTGATGCGCCTTGCGGCCTCGCGACAGGCTTAAGGCGACAAAGGCTACGGTCGTGCGCGCCGAAACTGTCGCCTTTGTCGTTTTAAGGGGCTTGCGGGACATGGCCGGTGCGCCGGGCAGGATCGACGATTCAAAGAGCGAACGCGCAGGCTGGCATCGCCGGATAATATAGGAAAGCGCTGTTTTCCCCTGTCGCCCCGGATTGGGGTGGCGAATGACGGGAGTCGACCGGAAGGAGCCGGTAGCGGCCGTTGGCGATCCCCGGCGAAAGCCGGGGCCCATGAAGGAAAGGCCGTGTTCGCCATCTGGGCCCCGGCTTTCGCCGGGGATCAGGGAAGGACAGCTAACGACCGGTTCGGACCTCCTTCTCCCCTCCCGCTTGCGAGAGGGGAGATCAGCGCGTCAATGCAACATTCCCTCACCATCCCAGAACCGACACCCCGGCTATCGGCAATCCTCGATCACCCGTCCGATCTCGGACTGCACCGGCAGTGTCAGGCCGGCGCCATCCGGGCTTTCGAGCGCGAAGCGGCCGCGGCTGAAGGCGATGCGGTCGAGCCGCGGGTCGCGCGCGGGCAGGCTTGCGCTGCCGCCCTCGAAGCGGATCCGGTCGGTACCCGCGCTCGTGCGCAGGCTGACGTCGCCCGCCAGCGTCGAGGTCAGGCGGATCGATCCGCCGCTGCACGCCATGCTGAGCAGCGGGCTGCCGCTTCCCGTCGGGACGAAGGCTGCAGTGCGGCTTCCGGCATCGAAGCGCCACGCGCCATTGTTCAACGCGCGGTCCTCCCACGACCCGACGGGTGTCGGGGTCGGAGCGGGCGCCGGTGCGGGGGCGGGCGTCACCGGCGGCGGCGGCGGCGCCTCGGGGGTCGGGATCGCCGAGCAGCCCGCGACGAGCATCATCAACGGCGCCGCCATCGCATGGCGGAACCCGGCTTTCCTGCGGCGCATCACCGAAATTCCCGTCAAACTAAAACCCTCGCCAATCAATCACTTCATCGAGGCCAACGCGCGGCACCGGCCAGAGGTTCACCGGTGCCTCCGTATCGGCATGGCCTATCGCAAGCCCGGTGAACAAAATCTGGTCGTCGCCGAGCGCGAGCGTGCGGCGGACCGTCGCGCCATACATAGCCCAGCATTCCTGCGGACAGCTGGCGAGGCCGTGCTCGACGAGCAGCAACATGACCGACTGGAGCCACATGCCCATGTCCGACCATTGCGGCGGCCCCATGATGCGCGAGCAGTGCAGGAAAAGCATCACCGGTGCGCCGAAACCCCGATAATTGTCCATGAACCGAGCGAGCCGGCCCGCCTTGTCCTCGCGGGGAATGCCCAGCGATGCGTAAAGCGCCTCGCCGACGCCGAAGCGGCGGTCGGTCCACGGCGCGGTCAGCGCCTTCGGATAGATGTCATATTCGGGTTCCTGCCCGTCGCGCCCCATCGCGATCCGCGCCGCGACCGCGTCCTTGACCGCCTGCCAGGGCTCGCCGGTCAGCACCGTCGCCTGCCAGGGCTGGAGATTGCCGCCCGACGGCGCGCGCTGCGCCGCCGCGAAAATTGCCCCGAGCGTTTCGGGATCGACCGGCCGGTCGGTGAACGCGCGCACCGAACGGCGCGCGTGGAGCGCTTCGGTCACGCTCATCTCAGTCGCTGGCATTTTTGTCCTCCCGCCGCTTACCGAACAGCAATTTGCGTTCGAGCCGGGCTTTCAGCTGGCGGTAATAGGAAAGCAGGAAGACGTCATCCTCCTCGGCGATCGGCCGCCCGATCTTGGCGCGGATCGCATCGGCGACCTCGCGCATCGCGCGCGGGTCCTTGCCGCGCAGCACGCGTTCGAGTTCCTGCAGCTCGAAAATGCCATAGACCGCAAGCTCCTCTTCGCTGAAGCGCATCGCGTCGCCGGCGCCGTCGGTCGCGATGTCGGCATCGAGCTTGGCGCGTTCGGCCATCACCACCCAGGTGCCCGCGATCAGGTCGCCCATCCGCATCCGGTCGCGGTTGAACAGCAGGAAGAGGCTGAGCGTCAGCGACCAGACTACGCCCGCGACCGCCGTCCACGCCGACACCATCTCCTCGGCCGCGCCGACGCCGAGCATCATCAGCGGCAGGAACAGTTCGAGCTCGCGGATCAGGTTGCGCGCGACGACCGCGTCGGCCGTCAGGCGCCCGCCGTCGCGCGCGACGACGCGGATGCCCATCATGCGCTTGCCCGGCGTCGCGGCGCGCGAGCCGAGCTCGAAGCCGATGAACCAGAAGGTGCGCAGCACGAAGGCGCCGAGCAGCCAGATGCTCACCGCGATGTCGGACTGCGTCGCGATCCCGCCCCAGGCGACAAGCAGCGAAAAGAGGAGCAGCGACAGCATGATGAGCGTGAGGTCGAGCACCAGCGCACCGAAGCGCAGCCCCGAACTCGCGATCTTGAGTTCGAGATCGACGCCCTCGGGCGTGATGAACTGCCGCGTCTTCTTCTTGCGGTCGGCGCGAATCCGGGCGTTGGTCGCGGCGGCGGTCATGTCACGTCCTGCCGGCGCGGGACGTAATAATAGGCGAGCCAGAAGGCCAGCATCAGCGTGCCGATGCCATAGCGCAGCATCGTGTCGGTGATCAGCTGGCGCCCGAATCCTTCGAGCAGCCCGGCGACGAGCAGCATCAGGATCACCCCGACCATCACCTTGCCCGCGGTGCGCCCCGCCTCCGACGCCGCCTGCAATCGCCCGCGCGCGCCGGGGAACACCACCGCGGTGCCGATGCGCAGCCCCGCGGCGCCCGACAGCGCGGCGGCGAACAGCTCGGTCGTGCCGTGGATGAACAGCCAGCCGCCGAAATCGAAGCCCAGTCCCTTGCCCGCGAACACCGCCAGCATCGCGCCGAGCCCGATGCCCTGATAATATTCGAGCATCATCGTCGGCACGCCGAAGGCGAAGCCCAATGCAAAGGACAGGATCGACACCTGGCTGTTGTGCGTGAACAAATAGGTCGCAAAGACGTGCAGCCCGCTTTCGGCATCGTCGTCGGCTTCCTTGCCGTGGCCCAGTGTCGATTGCAGATATTCGGCGGTCGCGCGCGGATCGCGCCCGCCCGACATCTCTTCGGGCACGAAGTTGAAATACCATTCGGGGTTGTTCGCGACGAGCGAATAGCTCGTGAGCGCGCCCAATATGATGATCAGCGCGATGACGATCGTCTCTTTCCACACCGCGCGCACCGCGGCAGGCCAGTCGTAGAGGAAGAAACGGCGGAGGCGGTTGAGCCGCGATTCGCGCACGCCATAGACGAGGAAATAGCCGCGGATCGACAGCGCCTCGAGATGGCCGAGCAGCGCCTTGTCGAGGCTGGTCGCGCGCGCGATCGACAGCGACGACAGGGTCGCGCGATAGAGCAGGGGGAGCTGCAGCAGCTCGTCGCTGGTCAGGGCCTTCGCGCCCTTTTTCTCGAGCTTGGTGAGCAGCAGGTCGAAGGCGATCCAGTCGGCCTCGCGCTCGGCGCGGAAGCGGCTGGTCGAAAAGCTCGGCGCATCGACGGCGCGGGCGGGGGTCATCGGCGGGATCACAGGCTGCCCGCCCTCTTGATGCCCAGATAGGCCTCGACTGCGCTCGCACCCATCGCGTCGGCGGGCACCTCGATCACGTCGGCGCCGAGACGCTGGAGCCGCGCGATCACCAGCTGGCGGTCGCGCAGCATCGCCGCCGCGACGTTCGAGCGTGTCACGTCGGCACCCGTTTCGGGCCGCCGCCTCTCCTCGCTCTCGACCTCCTCGTCCTTGATGACGACGAACAGCAGCCGGTGTTTCTTCACCAGCCGCCCGGCGGCGCGGATCATCAGGTCGGCGCTCGTCGCGTCGGTGAATTCGGTGAACAGGATGATCAGCGAGCGGCGGTTGAGCTGCGCGCTCAGCGTCGTCAGCGCGAGGGTGAAATTGCTCTCGACATGCGCATAGTCGATCAGGCTCGCCGCGCGCTGCAGCGCCGGGAAATCCTGCGTGTGCATATAGGCGGGAGTCAGGGTGTGCGGTTTCGCGGCAAAGGAAAAGAGGCTGACCCGGTCGTTCATCTTCAGCCCGACATAGGCGAGCAGCAGCGCCGCCGACACCGCGCGGTCGACGCGCGGCATGCCGCCGACGGGCTCGGCCATCGTCCGCCCGCTGTCGATCGCCAGCACGACGCGATTGTCGCGTTCGACGCGATATTCCTTGGCGAGCAGTTTGACGTGCCGCGCCGACGCGTTCCAGTCGATCGCGCGCCGGTCCATTCCCGGCTGATATTCGGCGAGCGCCTCATATTCGCTGCCCTCGCCGCGCAGGCGTTGCTGACGCAGACCGAACCAGCTGTTGCGCTGGAACAGGCGGCTGCCCTCTTCGGTCACCGCGCGCAGGCTCGGCACGACGCTGATCGCGCCGTCGATCGGAAAGCGGCGCTGTTTCCAGACGAGCCCGAGCGGTCCCGCCCAGCGGATCCACAGTGCCTCGATCAGCGCCTGTCCGCGGCGCGAGGCGGTCAGCGACAGGGTGCGCGCGATGGCCGGCCTGTCGCCGCCCACCGAACGCATGTCGGCCGCGAGCCGCCCGCCGCGCGCGAGCCGGTCGTCGAGCGCGAGCGCGAGCTCGGCGCGCGCCGGCACCGCGGGCCCGCGCGCCGCGAGCGACAGGTCGAACGCCTCGCCGACGCCGACCTGATGCGGGAAATGCGCGTCGAGCGCGAGGTGGCGCGGATGCGCGCCGGCGACCGCATCGAGAAAGAGGCACAGCGCGATCACCACGATCCAGCCGGGCGCGACCAGCCACAGTTCGGGCCGCACGAGCCCGAGCGCGAGCGCCATCGGGGCGCCCGCGAGCAGCAGATAGATCGCGCGGCGGGTCGGATAGATCAACGCGGCACCTCTTCGCGTTCGAGCAGCGCGGCGACGATCTGTTCGACGTTCCGGCCCTCGATCTCGGCGGCCGCCGACAGGATGACGCGGTGGCGCAGCACGCCGCCGGCGAGCCGCTGGATGTCGTCGGGGATGACATAGTCGCGCCCGTCGAGCGCCGCCGCCGCGCAGGCCGCGCGCGCGAGCAATGTCGCGGCGCGTGGGGACGCGCCGCATTCGAGGTCGGCGCTCTCGCGCGTCGCGCGGACGAGGCGGACGATATAGTCGACGATCTCCTCGGCGAGCCGCACCGTCCCGATCGTGTCGATCGCTTCGCCGATCGCCTTCGCATCGGCGACCTGCGTCACCCCGAAATCGCCGACCGCGGGGCTCTTGAAGCGGCCGCCATGGTCGGCGACGACGCGCCGTTCCTGTTCGGCGTCGGGATAATCGACGACCAGCTTGAACAGGAAGCGGTCGAGCTGCGCTTCGGGGAGCGGATAGACGCCCTGCTGTTCGATCGGGTTTTGCGTCGCGATGACGGTGAAGCGCGGGCTCATCACATGCGCCTCGCCGTTGATCGTCACGCGCCGTTCCTGCATCGCCTCGAGCAACGCGGCCTGCGTCTTGGGCGGGGTGCGGTTGATTTCGTCGGCGAGCAGCAGTTCGGTGAAGATCGGCCCCTTGGTGAGGGTGAAGCTCGACGTCTGGAAGTTGAACAGGTTCGACCCCAAAATGTCGCCGGGCATCAGGTCGGGGGTGAACTGGATGCGCCCGAATTCGAGCCCCGAAGCGCGTGCGAAGGCCTGTGCGAGCAGCGTCTTCGCGGTTCCCGGCGGGCCTTCGAGCAGTACATGGCCGCCCGCGAGCAGCGCGATCGTCACCATCCGCGTCAGGTCGGCCTGGCCGAACACGGCCTTGGCGACCTCGCCCTCGATCGCGGCGCCGAGCGCCTGAACGCTCGCGGTTGCATTAGCTGTCACGCAATAGATCCTTCCTGATGTCGTGCAGCGCCTGTGCGTCTGCAAGGAATTCATGGGTGTTGCGGGCGAGCGGCAGGCGCCGCGCGATCGCCGAGAACAGGTCGCTGCCGCGCGGCAGATGCCTGTCGATCCACGCGTCGGTTTCGGCAGCATCGAGCCCCGCGGGCGCATGCAGCCGCCGCGCAATCGCGCTGCGCTGGCTGTGGACATAGGCGTCGGCGCCGTCGAGCTCGCGGCGCGCCTGCTTGATCAGGTCGGCGCTGTTGGCGATCAGCGCTTCCTTCGACACGGGCATCGCGCGTTCGGGACGGAGCGCCGGGCCAAAGCGCGCCCACGCCTGCCACAGCGCGAGCAGCCCCGCCGCGATCAGGCACAGGGTGATGCCGATGAACGGCGGCACGAAAGCGAAGCGGAGCAGCGAGCGCTGGCTGCCGAAGCCGTTCAGCGTCAGGTCGAAGGCGATGCCGTCGGCCGCGCTGTCCTCGGCGACCGCATCGATCAGAAAGGCCGCCGAGCGCGCCTTGTCGCGCGAGGCAAAGGCGAGGTTGTTGATGAGATCGGGGTCGGCGAGGATGTAGAGGTCCTTTTCGCGCGTGCGCGCGAGCACCGCGCCGCCCGCCGGCCCGGCGATCAGCGTTTCGAGGCCCGGCCCCTCGACCGTCTGCACATCTTCGGGCAGTTCGACCGAAAAGCGCCGCCCGGCGATCTGGACCGCGACCGCCTGTGCCTTGGCGGGCCGCGCCTTGATCTCGACCTTGCCGAACTGTTCGGTCGGCAGGATCCGGGCGGGCGGGGTGCTGGCGAATCCCGCGCTGACCCAGCCGGCCTTGACCTTCTGCCCCGGAATCCGCCCGGCGATCCATTTCGGCAGCACGACGATGGTCCGGTTCAGATTGTTCGCGGCCAGCAGCTCGGCCATCTCGGGCGTCCTGGTCCGGTGCGTCGGGGTCAGCACGAGCAGCGGGTTATAATCCTCGTAGAGAACCGGCCCCGTGCCGCGCTCCATCGTCACCGTCGCGTCGCTGCGTTCGAGCAGGTCGACGATCCCGGCATAGCCTGGCGCCGCCTTCGACAGCGCATGGCCGCGCCCGTCGTTGCCGCTCGACAGTTGCGGCCCGAGCGCGATCAGCGCCCAGAGTGCGATGAAGGCGATGACGCCGACCACGACCACCGCGATCACCAGCCGCGGGTTGAACCCGCCCTCGCCCGTTTCCGCCTTGCTCATGCGCGCGCCCAATTCTTCGGCACGGTCAGCTCGGCATAGGCGCTGCGGCACTGCTGCCAAGCGTCGGCGTCGATCGAGCGGCCGCCGAACAGGCTGATCTCGACCGCGCGCGCGATGCGGCTGAACGCCTCGCGCGCGACCGTCGGCAGGTCGCTCGCCTCGGCGAGCTCGCGCGAGGTCATCGCGGGGCGGACGAGTCCGGGGCGGCGGCCCTCGATATCCTCGACGCTGCGATAGAGCAGAAGATGCACCGCCTCGGCGAACCGCTCCTCATTGGCGAGCGTATCGGCCTCGGCGAGCAGCGCGCGGGCGGCGCCCGCCTCGGCGCGGCCGACCATATCGGCCTCGTCGATCTCCTCGCGCCGCCGCCGGAGCCGCAGATTGTCGACCCACTGCGCGAAACCCGGCACGAAATGATAGAGGATGAACAGCAGGAGCAGCGCCGCGCCGATCCACATCAGCGGCTTGGCCGCGGGGGTCGCCCACTGGAAGAAGTTCGCGATCGCCTCGAACAGGCTTTTCAGCCATTCGGGGGTCTGCGGCGGCGGTTCGGGCGGCGGAAAGCTGGTCTGGATCCCGTTCCCCGCGATCGTCTGCGCATAGCCCGGGTCGACCAGTTCGGGATCGAGCAGCCAGCCCTGGTCGGGCGCCGCGGCCGCTGCCTGGGCGAGCCCCGTCATCATGTTGAAAAACTGGCCCCGCCCGGCTGCATCATCGACACGGGTGGTAGCGCGAGCGGGCGCGGGAAGGCAAGAGATGCTTGCGCGCCGAACGGCCCCACGATAGCGCGCGGCTGATACAGGGAGAATGACGGTGGACGCGGCGCAGGCGGTACATGAAAAATTCCTCGCGGCGCTGGCAGGGGGGCATCTGCCCGACCGCGCCGACGCGCCCGACCCGGCCCTGATCGGCCTGTCGCGCAGCGACGCCACCGATATCTTCCTGTCGCAGCTCACGAGCCGCCAGATGGACCGTCTGTCGCGCCATTTGCAGGCACGCGGCGAGGGCTTCTACACGATCGGTTCGTCGGGGCACGAGGGCAATGCCGCGGTCGCCGCGGCGCTGCGCGTCACCGATATGGCCTTCCTGCACTATCGCTCGAACGCCTTCCAGCTTCACCGCGCGCGCCAGCTTCCGGGCGGCACCCCGACGTGGGATATGCTGCTGAGCTTTGCCGCCTCGTCCGAAGACCCGATCTCGGGCGGCCGCCACAAGGTGATCGGATCGAAGCCGCTCGCCATCCCGCCGCAGACATCGACGATCGCCTCGCATCTCCCGAAAGCGGTCGGCGCCGCCTTCTCGATCGGCATCGCGCGGCGGAACGGCATGAAGGACCTGCCGCTGCCCGACGATGCGGTGGTGCTGACCAGCTTCGGCGATGCCTCGGCGAACCATTCGACCGCGCAGGGCGCGTTCAACACCGCGGGCTGGGCGGCGTTCCAGGGCTCGCCGATGCCGCTGATCTTCCTCTGCGAGGATAATGGCATCGGCATCTCGACGCGCACGCCCACGGGCTGGATCGAGGCGCAGTTCCGCCACCGCGCGGGGCTGCACTATATCCAGTGCGACGGCACCGATCTCGCATCGGCCTATGCCGGGGCGGGCGAGGCGGCCGATTACGCGCGGCGCACGCGCAAGCCCGTGTTCCTCCACATGGCAACGGTGCGGCTCTATGGCCACGCGGGCTCGGACGTGCAGGGCGCTTACCTTCCCAAGGCGCTGATCGAATCGGACGAAGCGCGCGATCCCTTGCTCAAGGGCGCGGCGCTGATGGCCGGGCAGGGCTGGATGACGCCCGCCGAGATTGCCGAAACCTATGAGGAAATCGGCGCCACCCTCGCGCGGCAGGCCGAGGCGGCGATTGCGCGGCCCAAGATCACGACCCCCGCCGGGGTGATGGCCAGCCTCGTCCCGCCGAAGCGCGAGGTGGCGCGCGCCAACACCCCGTCGGCCGAGGATCGCAAGGCGATGTTCGGCAGCGACGCCGGCCAGATGGACAAGCCGATGCACATGGCGCGGCTCTTGAGCTGGGCGCTCGCCGACCTGATGCTCGCGCACCGGGAAATCGCCGTGATGGGCGAGGATGTCGGGCCGAAGGGCGGGGTCTACAACGTCACCGCGAAGCTCCACCAGCGCTTCGGCTCGTCGCGCGTGATCAACACGTTGCTCGACGAGCAGGCGATCCTCGGGCTTGCGATCGGCATGGCGCACAACGGATTCGTGCCGATGCCCGAAATCCAGTTCCTCGCCTATGTCCACAATGCCGAGGACCAGATTCGCGGCGAGGCGGCGACGCTCAGCTTCTTCTCGAACGGGCAATATACCAACCCGATGGTCATCCGCATCGCGGGGCTCGGTTACCAGAAGGGCTTCGGCGGGCATTTCCACAACGATAACAGCCTTGCGGTGTTCCGCGACATTCCGGGCGTGATCCTCGCCGTCCCGTCGAACGGGCGCGACGCGGTGCATATGCTGCGCGAATGCGTGAGGCTGGCGCGCGAGGAACAGCGCGTCGTCGTCTTCGTCGAACCGATCGCGCTCTACATGACCCGCGACCTGCATGAGGAGGGCGACGGCCTGTGGACCAGCGTCTATGAGGCGCCGGGCGAAGGCGCGCCGATCGCCTTCGGCGACGTCGGCGTCCACGGCGACGGCACCGACCTCGCGATCGTCACCTATGGCAATGGCTACTACCTGTCGCGGCAGGCCGAGAAATTGCTCGCCGCGGACGGCGTCCGGGCGCGCGTGATCGACCTGCGCTGGCTCGGCCCGGTCGATGAGGACAGGCTGGTCGCCGCGGTCGGCGATGCGAAGCGCATCCTGATCGTCGACGAATGCCGCATCACGGGCTCGCAGAGCGAGGCGCTGATGGCGACTTTCGTCGAGCGCACCCCCGAGAAGAAATTGAAGCGCATTGCCGCCGACGACAGCTTCATCCCGCTCGGGCGCGCCGCGACGCTGACGCTGCCGAGCCGCGACAGCATCCATGCCGCCGCCAAGGAGCTGCTCGCATGAGCGCGCGCAGGACCGCGCTCGTCGTCGCCCCCGGCCGCGGCACCTATGGCAAGGGCGAACTCGGCAGCATCGCGCGGCTGCATGGCGCGCGCTTTGCCGATCGAATCGCGAACTTCGACGCCCAGCGTCGCGAACGCGGCCAGCCGACGGTGACCGAGCTCGACGGTGCCGACCGTTTCAGCGTCGCGACCCACATGCGCGGCGACGTTGCGGCGCCCCTGATCTACACCGCGACCGCGCTCGATTATCTGAGCATCGACCGCGAGGCATATGACATCGTCGCTGTCGCGGGCAATTCGATGGGCTGGTACAGCGCGCTCGCGCTCGGCGGCGCGGTTTCGGTCGCGGACGGCTTCCGCATTTCGAACGCGATGGGCCTCAACAGCCAGACGCACGGCCCCGGCGGACAGATATTGCTGCAGGTCGTCGACGAGGACTGGCGTCCGGTGCCCGGCTTGCGCGAAAAATTGCTCGATCTCGTCGCCGCCATCGCCGCCCGCCCCGGCCACGATCTTGCGCTCTCGATCGACCTGGCCGGCATGCTCGTCCTCGCCGGCAACGAGGAAGGGCTCGCGGCCCTGCTCGCCGAGGCGCCGCCGACCCCCGGCCGCGATCCGCTGCGCCTCGCCGGCCACGGCCCCTTTCACACGCCGCTGATGTTCGGCAGCGCGGACAAGGCGAAGGCGGAGCTTTCGCCCTCGCTCTTTTCGGGTCCCGCGATCCCGATGGTCGATGGCCGCGGCCATATCTGGCGGCGCTTCTCCTCCGACCCGGCCGCCGTGTGGGATTACACCTTCGGCCACCAGATCCTTGCGCCCTACGACTTCGCGCTGTCGGTGCAGGTCGCGGTCAAGGAGTTCGCGCCCGACGTCATCGTCCTGCCCGGCCCCGGCGACACGCTGGGCGGTGCGATCGCGCAGTCGCTGATCGGCATCGGCTGGCAGGGAATCGGGGGCAAGGCCGACTTCATGGCGCGGCAGGCGGCGGACCCGATCCTGCTTTCGATGGGCCGCGCCGAGCAGCGCGCGCTCGTCGTCGGGGAATAGGAAAAAGGGCCGGCAGAAGGGCGAAATGCCCGTCTGCCGGCCCCCGTTGGGATGCGCGGCCAGGTGGGGTTGGCCACGTTTTTCGAACGGCGGCGCCAATGGGGACCAACACAAGGGCGCGATGCCGTTCGATCCCCTTATAGCAGCGATGCAGCGAAACCGGCCGCATCGGCCGCTGCTTCATGCACCGGAATGGACCCAGTTTTCGGGCGCGCCGCGCGCGAGCTCGGCGGTGAACTGCAGCCGGAGCAGCTCGGCGACATTCGCGGTGCCCGCGCGCCGCATGATATTGGCGCGGTGCACCTCGACCGTGCGCGGGCTCAGGTCGAGCCGCCGCGCGATCGCCTTGTTGCCGAGCCCCGCCGCGATCGCTTCCAATATATCGCGCTCGCGCCGCGTCAGCGCCGCCAGCCGCGCCTCGGCCGCGCGGCGATGCGCGAGCGCGTCCTGACGCGCCCGCCAGGCGCCGAGCGCGTCGTCGACGGCATGGCGGACGAGCCGCGGGTCGAGCGGCGCGGGCAGCAGGTCGTGCGCGCCGCCGCGCAATATCGCGCGCGCCTCGGCGATGCTCAGCCGCTCGGCGGCGACGAAGACGGCGAGGTCGCGGCGTTCCGAGAGGCGGCCGAGCAGCGCCGCGCCGTCGGTGGCGCCGGGCTGGCGCCAGTGAAAGATCAGGAGGCCCGCATCCGCCCCGGTGTCGGCCTCGATCCAGGCGTCGGCGCTCGCAAAGCTGCGCACCACGCGCGAACCGCCCGCCGCCAGCATGCGGAAGCAGGCCGCGCGCTCGGTCGGGTCCGGCAGGACGAGATGGATGTGGCCCCCGCTTTCGCTCATGTCGCAAGGGGTGCCGTGTCCGGCATGATCGGCCCAGCGCGACCGGCTCGGTTTCGGCTTCAGAATGAAGCGAAATGCGCCTCAGCGCACGCGGTAGAGATAGGCCGGTTCGTTCGGATGGCGAAGCTTGCGCCAGATGCCTGCGGGCAGGGCGCGGTCGGCGCCGACGCCTTCGAGCGCGATCGCGAGATAGCTCGGCGCGGGCGTGAAGGTCTCGACCAGCTCCCATTCCGGCTGCGGCTGGTAGAGCGGCGCCTGCGCCGCATCCATCCTGGCATTGGGTTTCGCGCCGCGCGCCGGGTTGTAATAGAAGAGCGTGCCCGGTGCCGGCGGCGCATCGACGGCGCGCGCGGTCGATCCGGCCCAGCGCAGCAGCAGATCGGCGCGATAGCGCGTCATCGGGTCGGTTCCGATGCGCGCCCCCGGCCGCGCGGCGAGCGCCGCGACGAACTGCTCCTCGCCGAAGGTCGGGTCGCGATTCTCGACGTAGATGCCCGCGAGATTCGTTCCGACGAGCAGCGCCATTCCCGCCAGCGCCGCCCGGCGCGCGCGCGTCGCGCCCTGCTGGACGATCAGCCCCAGCGCGGTGCCGGTGAGCAGGCACGCCATCGTCGCGGTGATCATGAAATAGCGCGGGTTGAGCGGCAGCAGCTTCTGCGCCGCGCCGACGCAGACGAACCAGCAGAGTGCGAACAGCGCGAGCAGCCGCGCGAAATGGCGCACCCGGTCGGGCACCGCGCGCGCGAAGCAGAGCCACGCGCCGAGCGGCAGCGCGAAAAACATCAGCGCCATGAACTCCTGGTTGACCAGAAGCACGAGCAGCGGGTCGACCAGCGGGTGCACGATGACGTTGCCGGCGAGGTCGATCGACCGGTCGATCGTCGCGTCATGGTGGAGCGAGATGTTGAACCGGTAGAGCGGATCGCCGGTCATGATGCCGAGATAGAGGAGCTCGAGCGACCAGACCGCCAGGAAACCCACTGCGATCCACAGATAGTGCCAGCGACGGAAACGGTGCCCCGCGAGAAACAGCAGGCCGAAAAAGGGAATGATGAAGATCGCGGTTTCGCGCACGAGGAAGGCGAGCCCGACGAGCGCGCCCGAACCGATCAGCCGCGCACGGTTCGGCCCTGCTTCGAGGCAGCGGAAACAGAGAATCCACGCGCCGAAGAGCAGCGCCATCTCGATCACGTCGACATTGGCGATCGACGCCTGCACGACGAGCAGCGGGCTCGTCGCGCAGGCGAGCAGCGCGAAAAAGGCGGGCAGCGGCCCCGCGACATCGCGCGTCGCGCGCCATGCCGCGATCAGGAAGGCGACGAGGTAGAGCAGCGACGGCAGCACCATCGCGAATTCGTTGCCGCCAAGCGTCAGGAAGGACAGCGCCATCGGGATGGTGATCGGATAGCGGATCGTGCCGTGCCCCCCGACGAAGGGGAAATGCTCGATCCAGCCATAGGCGCCGCGCGCATAGGTCACGTCGTCGGACGCGATGAAGCCGACCCACGCGAGCGTCACGAGCAGGGCGAACAGCGCGAGGCCGATCCACAGGCCGCGGCGTCCGGGTCCGGTCAGGCGTTCGATGGCATGGATCATAAGGGACGATATACCCACAGGCGCGAGAGCAGGAAGGCCGAGCCGATCACGACGATGTCGACCGCGATCTTGGCGAGATATTCATTGGCGCCGAGCCGCTCGATCGCGAGCCACAGCAAGGCCGAGGAGAGCAGCAGGTTGAAACCGAGCACCGCGAGATAGGAAGCGAACTGCCGCCCCGCGCCGTCGCGCTGCGCCCAGCGGAAGGTGACCTGCCGGTGCAGCACGAAGCCCAGCGCCGCGCCCGCGATCTTGCCCGCGACATTCGCGGTCAGGAACTGGCCGGGGATCAACAGCAACAGCGCCGAATAGACCGCGAAATCGGCCGCCAGCACGATCGCGCCGACGAAGCCATAGCGGATGGCATGGGCGATCCAGCCGTTGCCGGCGATCATGGCTGCGGCTCGTGCGGGACGATGTCGGCGAGCGAAAAGGTCGGCTGGATCGGCACGCGCGGCTCGTTCGCCATGTCGAACGACAGGAAATTGAGCAGGAACTGCACGCCGAGAATGATCGGCAGCACCGCGATCATCACCGTGCCCGTGCTCGCGACCTCGCCGCTGCTCACCGAATGCGCCCATTGCACCGCGCCATAGATGGTGCCGAAGATCAGGAAGATCGCCCCGAACAGCAATTGCAGCGACGCCGGGCTGAAATCGCGCAGGAAATAGGTGTAGAAGATGCGCTTGGTCAGCTCGCGCATATTCTTCGCAAAGAAATGCCAGAGCTCTTTCCTGATATGGAGGTTGCTGACCTCGTCGCCATAGACGGCTTCCATCGGCACGTCGGCGACCACCGCGCGCGCGTTGCCGAGGTTGATCAGCATGTCGGTCTCGAAGAAATAGCGCTCCGACACATTGGCGAATTCGATGCTGTTCAGCGCCGCCGCGTGGATCGCCGTATAACCGTTCGTGGGGTCGAAAATGCCCCAGTAACCGCTCGACAATTTGGTCATGAACGACAGGCCGGCGTTGCCGTAGAGCCGTACGCGCGGCATCTTGCGCACGTTCCACAGGCTGTGGAAGCGGTTGCCCTTCGCATAATCGGCCTGCCGCGCGAGCACCGGGCGCGCGATATGGGGGATCAGCGCAGGGTCCATCTGTCCGTCGCCATCGACCTTGACGACGATGTCGGCGCCCGCGGCGAGCGCGGCGCGATAGCCGCTGATCACCGCACCGCCGACGCCGCGGTTCTTTTCATGAAAGATAACGCGGACGCGCTTGTCGCGGCACTCGGCCTCGACAAAGCGTCCCGATCCGTCGGGGCAGGCGTCGTCGACGACGAAGATCATCGCGATCTCGGGCCCGATCCGCGCGATCACGTCCAGCACATGCGCCTTCACGCGATAGCTCGGGATCACCACCGCCAATATCTGGTCGGGGCGCGTCGAGCCGGGAAGCGGGACATGTCTGGGCTGCCACATGGCGCCTTCCTTAGCCCGGAAATGTAAAAATATGTTGTTTAATGATCGGGATGGCCGGTCTGGCCGGAGCTGGTGACCCCTACGGGAATCGAACCCGTGTTTCAGCCGTGAGAGGGCCGCGTCCTGACCGCTAGACGAAGGGGCCCTGAGATGCTCGGGGCATGAATCGCGCGTCGGATGTCAGTTTTTCGGGCAATTGTCCATGCCGAATCGGGATTCGACGCGTCAATCGGCTGCCGGAGCGGCCTCGGCGGCGGCGGGCGGGGTGGAATTACGGTGGGAATTACGGTGCCAGTTTGGATTACGGTGCCAGTTTACTAAATAACCAGATTATCTTGTCGTTTTGGCCCACGTTTTTGTGCTTTGAGCGTTCGCCCTGTCCGCGCCTCCAACGCTTCGATCCAAGCCTCGCTGCCGAGCGGCCTGCCGGACGTTTCGGACATCCGCAGTTGTCGCCAAGCGGTACCGTCGTCCCGTTCCTCGTCGAGGAAGGCAGCAAAGCTGCCATAACGATCGAGGGCGGGAGCAACCCTGACCAGTCCATCATCCTCACCCGCCAGATGCGCTGCAACGCTCGACCATCGCCAATCCTGCGCCCGCTTTACAAGCCTCGCCCGCACCGGATTGAGCGACACATAGCGCATCGCATGCGCCAGATGCTCCTCGCCCATCGCAACGGCGCCGAACCGGCCTTGCCACAGGTGGCCCGTCCAGCGATGCCGTGCATCGACGAAGCCGGTGTATCGCCGGTGCGTATCGGCAAAGGTCCGCCGCAAACCATCCTCATCGGCCGGTACGATAATGATGTGGACATGGTTGGGCATCAGGCAATAGCACCACACCTCCGCCCCCGCTTTCTCGGCTGCTTGCGCTAGAAGATCGCGGTAGAGTGCATAGTCCTCATCCTCGAAAAACGTCGGCGCCCGGCGGTTGCCGCGCTGCGTAACGTGATAAGGAACTCCGGGAATCACGAGGCGAGGAAGGCGAGCCATCACACCGACAATGCACATTCTGTGTATTTGGTAAACTGGAACCGTAATGCCACCGTAATGCGTAATGGCATTCTGTGTATTTAGTAAACTGGCACCGTAATGTTGTTCAACAATGGCGTATCGGGAACCTGTGACCTCGCTCCACCGAGGTGATCCATAAGACGCTGCTCAAGCCCCTTCGCCTGAGCTTTGCTCAGATTATTCGTGTATAAAACTTCGCCAATCAATTCGCTCTTATCGATCGAGTCCGCGTGCGTGGAAAGCCGAGCGGGCGCGTCACCGCGACCGATGTATCGAATATTTCCTGCCTCATCGCGAAGAACATAGAGTCCCTGACCGGTCGCCTTGTTGTATGCGGCACCAGTGCCGCCAACGCCGCTGGGGAGGAGTCTACTTTCTGCGGCGATGCGCTAAGCGAAGTCGACGACAATCTGCCTAAGGCCTTCGGGCGTAACATCGAAGCCGACCGACTGCCCCGGATTCACCACCAGGCCGTAGCCATCAGGGATGCCTTGCAAAAACTCGCTCCCATTGATGCTCAGGCAGTATGGGGCCAGACGGGAGAAGTCACCGATGCGCTCCATCGCTGTGAAACAGGCCACCATCTGCGTGCCACCCTTGTCGAACAGGACGGGTTGGAATCCGCTTCCATCGGGCATGATCTCGCTTCCGCTGGGAACGATGACGTCGGATTCGCTGAACAGACGAAGGAAGTTGGGCATGGAAGAACGCCCAGTTCGGGCTCTCTCCAACTCGCTCTCTAAGGCGTTCACAGGTGTAAAACCGGCCACGTCATCGCCCCCTAACCAAACGCCCTTGGATAAAATTTACGAGCCTTGGATTCTCGGATCGGCTCCGCCGAACGTTCATTCTGTTCCCAATAGGTGCCGCATACGCCGCACCGATGTAGGTATGCATGCCGCTCGATATTGGTTGCGATCTTAGGTGGCTGCTCGCCAGTTTCCCACTGGCGCCGGCACACCTTGCATCCCCGTTTCCCCCAAGGCAGCATCAGAACTTCCTTACCGGTATCCATTCGCCATTCGGTCCGACCTTAAACATGACCGAGCCATTTGGCACTGCATTACCTCCAGGGATTACGAACTCGCGCGTGGGAATTACGGTGACAGTTTACTTAATCCCCAATTGCGCTGGCCAGTTTGGTGGTTAAGTAAACTGTCACCGTAATTCCTGTCACCGTAATTCCGTCACCGTAATTCCCACCGTAATTCCGTCACCGTAATTCCCAAAGTATAATTATCGAGGCGCCTTAACGATTTCTGAAGCAGAGCTTCGCCGTTTCGGCATCGATCATGCCGATATCACCGCAGCACAGCAGACGCGCTATGCCCGCTTCCGACAGGGTGGAGGAACTTTGACCTGGGAATCCCTACGCGAGATCGAGATCGGGTCGATGGTCGATGCGGGCATGGGACGGCGTTCGGCAACGAGGGCGGTTGATGCCGCCATTCGACAGCTGCAGGAATCGGGAGTACAAGGGCCCACCCGGATACCTTGGAGTAGATAAATGGCGCCAGAGATCGATGAATTTGGAAAGAAGATCATCCAGCTTGTTAGAGATCCGACGATCATGAGCGCCGAGATTATCAGAAATAAATTCTCTCGCTCGCCGACACGATTAAAACTCAATTCCTATGACGAAGAAATCGTGCAGGAGATATTGGATATTGTCATCCCGAAGGTGATCGATAATACGATCTTTTATACTCTGCGAGCAATGGATGGCGGCGGCTTACGAATGATCTACCGGTCCGACGCTGGCAATGCCTGCGATTTGGACGAAGAAGGCATGGGAGAATTGGCTGGATGGCTCTTTGGGGACGAAGGATGGATCAAGACCTTTTCCCAGTATTCCACGGGGCAAGCCGACGAATAGCGGTATTGGGCGCGGATCTGATCGCTATTTCGCCGCAAATCCGCGCTTCCCGTTTCGGGGCAAAGCGGTGGCACTTTGCACCTTGTTAGGAATTTGCCCTGCGAGATCGAGACAATGACGCCAGAAATCGATGAATTCGGACGGAAGTTGATCGAGCTTGTCCGGGACCCGACGATCGACAGCGCCGAGGTTCTGAAGAATAGATTTTCGAAATCGCCGGCGCGTCTGAAACTCAATACCTATGACGAAAAGACGGTCCAGGAAATTCTGGATATCGTGCTGCCCGATGTCATCGACGATACGATCTTTCATGTCCTGAACGCGCTCGATGGCGGCGGCTTGCGAATGATCTATCAGTCCGACACCGGCAAGGCCTGCGATCTGGACGAAGAAGGCATGGGGGAATTGGCCGGATGGCTTTTTGGCGACGAGGGATGGATCAAGAGCTTTTCCCGGCATCCGACGGGACAAGCCGACGAATAGTGGCATCGGATGCTGATTCGGCGGTGATTGCGGGTACGGTCCTTGCAATTCGTCGATGATCCGATCGCCTATTTCGTCGCCGACGGCGCGGCGATGCACGCGCTTTCGCCGGCCGAAGCCGAACCGCTGCAGCAGCAGGCGCTGGCCTATCGGCTAACGCGCCTGCTCCCGGTGATTGCACCGCTCGCGGCGCTCGCCGAGGCGCAGGGCCTGTCCGCCGACCCGAGGACGCCCGCGCCGCCGAGCAGATTGCCCGAACCGCGCGTGAAGCCTGCGCCCGCACCAACGAAAATCCCGACCATGCGCCCCTCCACAGGACAGGGGCATTCCGAACGGCCTTTGAAGCGGCCAGCCCCACTCGAATGGGCCATCCGGCGAAGCGCGCAAAAGTTTAGAGAAAAGTTCGACCGCGGCGATTTTTTCTCTCGCCGATCCCGCGAAACTGGCGAACGGGCGCGTGCGACCGCGACGTCGGCGCGGCGCGCGAAATTGCGTGCACCGACTTTGCGCTCGGATATCGACGAAAGAAGCTTGAAGCCGATGGTGACCCCTACGGGACTCGAACCCGTGTTTTCGCCGTGAAAGGGCGACGTCCTAGACCGCTAGACGAAGGGGCCGTCTGATCGGTGAGCGGGCGCCTTAGACGCGCGTTTCGGCGCGGTCAAGCAGCGGCGGCAAAATATTGCGCCGCGGCCGTCCGGTCGGCGCGTCAATCGGCCCAGGCGGCATCCTCCAGATGCAGTTCGGCGGCCGGGCGGCTGCCCCAATCGTCGCGTTTCGCGCGTCCGGCGAGCCATAATTTGCGCCCGCGCGCGTGGAGCAGCGCCTGCCCCAGCTCGGTCCCGGCGCTGCGGAAGGCGATCGCCTTGAAGCGTGCGCCATCGTCGCCCGACACGATCAGCCGGACATGGTCGGTGCCGACGATCCCCGATTCGACGATGCGTACCGGCCCCGTCGCAACACGCGGCGCCGGCCAGCCGGCGCCATAGGGGCCCGCGCTCTCGATCGCGTCGCACCAGAGCGGCGAGATGCCGCGCGGCGCGAGCACCGCGTCGATCAGCAACGACTTGTCGCCGCTCGCGCGCTCGACGTCGGCGGCGAGCCGTTCGTTGAGGAAGGCGCCGAGCGCGTCGAGGCGGTCCCTCTCGACCGTCAGCCCCGCCGCCATCGCATGACCGCCGCCCGCGACGAGCAGCCCCGTCTCCTTCGCGGCGAGGATCGCCGCGCCAAGGTCGACCCCCGAGATCGAGCGCCCCGACCCCTTGCCGATGCCGTTTTCGTCGACCGCGATGACGATCGCCGGACGGTGCAGCTTTTCCTTGAGCCGCCCCGCGACGATGCCGATCACGCCCGGATGCCAGCCTTCGCCCGCGACGATCGCGACCGGGGCATTGCCGCACGCCGCGCTCGCCTCGATCGCCTGGTCGAGCACCGCCGCCTCGATCGCGCGCCGTTCCTCGTTCAGCCGGCCCAGCTCGGCCGCGATATCGGCCGCCTCCTGCGGATCGCTCGTCGTCAGCAGCCGCACGCCGAGGTCGGACTTGCCGACGCGCCCGCCGGCGTTGATCCGCGGCCCCAGCGCAAAGCCCATGTCGCTCGCGGTCGGCGGTCTGGTCAGCCGCGCCGCGTCCATCAGTGCCGCCATGCCGATATTGCCGCGCCGCGCCATCACCTTCAGCCCCTGCGTGACCAGCGCGCGGTTGAAGCCGGTCAGCCGCGCGACGTCGGCGACGGTGCCGAGCGCGACAAGGTCGAGCAGTTCGATCAGCGCGGGTTCGTCGCGGCCGGCGAAAAAGCCGCGCGCGCGCAGCGTGCGGAGCAGCGCGGCGCCGAGCAGGAAGGCGACGCCGACCGCGGCAAGATTGCCGTGGATCGCCGCGTCGGCGTCCTCGTCGAGGCGGTTGGGGTTCACGACCGCCAGCGCATCGGGCAGGATCGTCGCGCACTGGTGGTGGTCGACGACGATCACCTCGACCCCCGCCGCCTTCGCCTCGGCGATCGCGTCGAACGCCTGCGCACCGCAATCGACCGTCACGACGAGCTTCGACCCCGCCTCGCCGATCCGGACCAACGCCGCGCCCGACGGGCCATAGCCTTCCATCAGCCGGTCGGGGATATAGGCGCCGACGGGAACGTCGAGCGCGCGGAGCAGGCGGACGAGCAGCGCCGCCGAGGTCGCGCCGTCGACGTCATAGTCACCGAAAATGGTGATCGCCTCTTTCGCCTCCACCGCATCGGCGATGCGCGCCGCCGCCGCCTCCATGTCGCGGAACAGCGACGGGTCGGGCATGAAGCCGCGCAGGGTCGGCGTGCGCTGGCGCTCGAGGTCGCCCCGCGCCACCCCGCGCGCGAGCAGCAACTGGGTGACGAGATCGTCGGGCGCCAGATTTTCGCCGCCCATGTCGGCGCTCGCGCGCCGCCAGTGCCACGGCTGGCCGGCGATCGAGCGGGTGATGCCGAGCGCGGCGTCGCTCATCGCCGCGCCTCGGCGCCGAGAATGCGCGCACGCAGGTCCTGCGCGACGCCGAGCGGGATCGCGGGAATTTCATGGCTCGCGAGCGCGCTGCCGCCGGGAACGCCGAACACGAGCGTCGCAAGGCCGAGCGGACGCTGGAGGAAATCGGTGCTGAGGTCGGCGCTCTGCACCGATGCATAGGGCAGCAGGGTCAGCTTGGGTTTCCAGAAACCGCGGCGGATCGCGACCTGCTCGCCAAGGTCGGCCCAGCGGTGGCGGCGCGCGCCGACGAACGCGGTCAGCGCGATCAGCGGCGCTGCGAGCAGCGCGACCCAGCCGACCGGCTGCCCGAACGCCAGCGCGCCCGCGCCCGCGACGGCGCAGATCGCCGTGCCGATATAGGCGCCGAGCGCGACGATGCCGTGGCTGTGCTGCCACTCCTGATCCGCGCCGGGGCGGGTCATCGCGATCTCGGCGAGCACGGGGTCGATCGCGTCGAGCCTGGCGAAGGGGATGACCTGATGGTCCTTTTCCTTCTCGCCGTCGCTCGCGAGGCTCTGGAGGCGGAGTTCGTGCCAGCCGAAGCGCCGGCGAAACCAGCCGGTGACGAGGATCGCCGCCTGGACGCGCTTGACCGGCACCGCGACGTCGGTGCGCGTCGTGAGGCCGCGGGTGCGGCGCAGCGCGCGCGGCTCGCGCGTCAGGCGAAAGTCCCAGTTGGCGAAGACCATCGTCGCGATTCCGCTCGCGAAACCGATCAGCAGCAGCGACAGCAGCGCGCCGATCCCGGCAACCCAGCGATGCGCGATCACCCACTGGTCGAGGCCGTAATCGGCGGCGATGTCGATCCAGTCGCGCGGGTCGAAGATGTTGAAGTCGAAAGGCAGCAGATCGTCGAAGAACTGCATCGCCGCACCGACGATGGCGAGCGCGGCGAGCGAGAAGTTGAACAGCCCCGCGACCAGCAGCTGGCGCGGCCCCATCGCAAAGAGCAGCCGGTCCTCGGCGGGCGCGGCGGCGATGGGAGGCGTCGCTTCGGCCGTCGTGGCCGTTGCCGCCACGACCGGCGCGCTGCGATGCGCGCGGATCGTCGTGCGCAGCGCCTGCGCGGCATCGAGCGCGACCGCGTCGAGGCTCGCATCATTCTCCTTGCCGCCCGCACCCGTCTCGAACCCGACCTTGGCGATGCCGAGCGCGCGCGCGACCAGCCCCTGCTCGATGCTGACGTCCTGGATGCGGTCGAAGGGGATGGTGCGGTGCTGGCGCGAGAATACGCCGCTTTCGATCACCACCTCGTCGTCGCCGACGCGGAAGCGGAAACGCAGCCAGTTCACCCAGGCGAAGACGAGCGAGACCAGCACGAACAGCCCGACCGCGGGGACGATATAGGCCCATTTGCCCGCGACGCCGAGCGCTGCCACCGCAGGCAGCATGTTGAGCGAGCGCGGCCCGAGCCTGACGATCGACAGCGCCAGCGTCGCGGGGCTCAGCCGCTGCCAGCCGGCGTCGTCCGCCGCGGCGACGGGCAGGGGGACGGCGCCATCGCTCATGCGAAGTCGGTCTGGATATGGCGGCGGATCGTCTCGCGCATCGCGGCGGCGAGGTCGGCGGGCAGGCCGGGCAGCGTCACCGTGCTGTTGTGCGTGCCCGAGGTGTGGACGATCAGGTGCGACAGGCCGAACCAGCGCTCGACCGGCCCCTGGCCGACGTCGATATGCTGGACGCGCACGAAGGGCACGATCGTGTCGGTGCGGAACAGCCAGCCGCGCGCGACGCGCAGCTGCCCCTCGCCGATCTTGTAGCCCCAGCGCGACACGCGCCGCGACGGGAAGGTCACGATCATGACGATCGCCGCGATCCACGCGAGCATGGTGGTCGGCCCGTACGGCCCCTCGATGTGCCGGATCAGCAGCCAGTCGAAGACGCTCGCGCCGATCGCCAGCGGGATCAGGTTGAGCGCCGTCGTCACGCGCAGCACATGGGTAAAGGCCGGATCGACCGGATCGAGTCCCTCGATGGCGTTGATCGCGCCCGGTTCGAATGGGTCGGTGGGGTGGGCGGCGGTGTCGGTCATGATCCTCCCGTTAGAGCATGGCGATCTCTAAGTGAAATATTGTGTGTCCCCGCGAAGGCGGGGACCCATCTCCGGCGGGTTCGACCTTGCGCCGACGGGAGATGGGCCCCTGCCTTCGCAGGGGCGCACGGCCTTTTTCTGACAGGTCCGAACCGGGCAGTTCACGGCACAACCACATTGAAGCGCGGGTCCTGCGGCGGGTGCAGCGCGAACCACGACAGAAAGGCCATGCGGTCGCCCTCGATCCGGATTGCGCCCGACTGCATCAGCGCCGGGAACGCCGCCTGCCCCAGCATCACATCGTCGAGCGTCTTGCGGTCGAGCGTGACCGTTGCGGTGGGCGCCGCGTCGGTCACGCCATAGCGCGGCACTTCCACGCCGCCGCCGACGACGATCGCCACCGTTTCCTTGCTGTCGGGCAGGACGAACTGGAAGGTGCCTTTGAGCGCGGCGCCCTTTGCGGCGTCGAAACGCGTCGCGAGCGCGTCGAAGAAGACCCGCGTCGGGATCGCGCTGACGAACGACCGGCTCTGCCCGTTGCCCGACAGGCTTTCGACCGCCGTGCCGCGCAGCGTCGCCGCGGCGGCGAGATAATAGTTCCGCCATGCGCCGGACTCGGCCTGATAGCCCATCTGGTCATAGGCCGAGGCGAGCGCCGCGCGGGCCTCCTTGTTGGCAGGCTCGGCGAACACCAGCCTGTTCAGCAGCTCGGCCGCCCAGCGATAGTCGCCCGCGGCGATCGCCGCCTTGCCCGCCGCGAGCAATTTGTCCGCCCCGCCCGCCAGCGCGACATATCTGGGCGCCGACTGCTCGGGGGGCAGCGGGTTGAAATTGGCCGGATTGCCGTCCCACCAGCCGAAATAGCGCTGATAGACCGCCTTCATGTCGTGATTGACCGTGCCATAATAGCCGCGTGCGCCGAAATCTTGCCCCTGCCCCGGCGCCTCGGAGGTCGCGTCGGCGAGTTCGTGCAGCGTTGCGCCCTTGTTGGCGAGGAACAGGGTCCGGTCGTGGACATAGCGATAAATGTCGCGCTGGCTGGTCAGCAGCGCCGACACCTCGCCCGTGCCCCACGTCGGCCAATGGTGCGACGCCATCGCGACCTCGGCCTTGCCGCCCCATTTGAGCAGGGTCGCGTCGATCACCTGGCTCCAGTGCAGCGCATCGCGCACCTGCGCGCCGCGCAGCGTCAGCACATTGTGCAGCGTGTGCGTCACGACCTCGGTCGTGTGCAGCGCCTTATAGGCGGGAATGTAGAAGACGAACTCCGACGGCGCCTCGGTGCCGCCCGCGTCAAGAAAGTCGAACGCCAGCCCGTCGATCGTCAGCGTGCCGCCCTTTTCGCCCACCGTCTCGGTCGGCTCCATATAGCCGATGGTGCCCGACGACAGCTTCGGTCCCAGCCCGGTGTCGACCTGTCCCGCCGGCCCGGGCGGCAGGATCGACCCGAACATATAGAGCGCGCGCCGCCCCATCGCGGTGCCAGCGAGCACATTCTCCGACGTCGCTTCCTCCGAAAAACCGTGCGGCGCGATGATGCGGATCTTCTCTTTGGCGACCTGTTCGGGCGTCACGATCCCGCCGACGCCGCCGAAATGGTCGCTGTGGCTGTGGCTGAAGATCACCGCCTTGACCGGCAGCTTGCCCGATTTCGCCTCGACCGTGTCGGCGAACAATTTCCAGCTCGCCGCCGCCGCTTCCTCGGACAGCAGCGGGTCGACGACGATCCAGCCGGTCTTGCCGCGGATGATCGTCATCACCGAAATATCGTAGCCGCGCACCTGCCAGATCTTGCCCGGCACCACCTCGAACAGCCCGTGCACCGCGTTCAGCCGCGCCTGCCGCCACAGCGACGGATTCACCGTGTCGGGCGCCGCCTTCGCGTCGAGGAAGGCATAGGGCCGGCGGTCCCACACCGTCTTGCCATTGCGGTCGAGAATGACGCCGCCGGGAATCTCGGCGAGCTTGCCGCGCAGCACATTGGCCTCGTCGCGCGGATCGTCGAGCGGCAGGCGTTTGGCGATCTCGGCCTGCGCGGCGCGGGTCGCTTCGCTCGCCGGGTCCTGCGCCAACGCCGCGAACGGCAGGCAGGTCGCGAGCAGCACGGTGGTCAGTCGGTGCATGATGATCTCCCCCTGTATCGGGGAGCAGCTTGCGCGCCGCGCCGCGGCTTGGCAAGCATCGGCGCATGACCGACGCGCTGCACCTGCTCATCGTCTGGCACAGCCGCACCGGCGGCAGCGAGGCGCTCGCGCGCGCCGCGGCCGAAGGGGCGGCGACGGCACAGCTCGTCGCCGCGGACGATGTCATGCCGGAGGCGCTGCAAGCCGCGGGCGGCTATCTTTTCGTGGGCCCCGAAAATCTCGCCGCGCTGTCGGGCGCGATGAAGGAGATGTTCGACCGCTGCTATTATCCCTGCCTCGGGCAGATCGAGGGGCGGCCCTACGCGACGATCATCTGCGCCGGCTCGGACGGCGAGAATGCCCAGCGCCAGCTCGACCGCATCGCGACCGGCTGGCGGCTGAAGCGCGTCGCCGACCCGCTGATCGTGAACACCGCAGCGCAGACGCCCGAAGCGATATTGGCGCCGAAGACCATCCCCGCAGAACGCCTCGCCGAAGCGCGCGATCTGGGCGCGGCACTCGCCGAAGGTCTGGCGGCGGGAATCTTCTGAGCTGCGGGCCATGGCCAATCCTTGCTGTATTGCAATGATAATACAGCAAGGATTGCGGGGTCAAGACGCCGCCGCCGCGCTACCTGGCGCCCGCCTTCCGCGCCGCCCTCCGGGCCTCGAGCTCGGCGGGCGAGGGGATGGCGCGGCGCAGTTCGGCGACCACGTCGTCGGCGGCGAAATATTGCGTCTCGGCCATCATCGGCTCGCCCGGGTCGCCGAAGCGGACGAAGCCGTAGATCGGCCGTTCGCGGTCGCGCCAGAAGGTAAAGCCGGCCTTGCCCTTCTGCTTCGCGAGCAGCGCGGCGTGGAGCAGCATGCTGTCGTTGCACGGCTGCCAGCCCGCCGGATTGCAGTCGATGTAGAACATGCCTTTCGCCTTGGGCGATTCCTTGCCCAGCATCTTGCTCTTCTCGACCTTCCACACGCGGCCCGACATCGTTTCGAACGAGCCGACATCGGCATAGGGCAGGATCTTGCCGAACAGCGTCTTGTTGTCCTTGTCCTGCGCCAGCAGTTCGGCGAGCCGCGTCTCGCGGCGCTTCTTCAGGATTTCGGCCGGATCGGTCGCCAGCGCGCCGGCCAGCTCGGCGGGCGCCGCGTTGGCGCGCAGCAGGCCGTTCAGGTGGAGCGACTGCGCGAGCGTGATCCCGACCCATTCGGACCGCCCGGCATAGCGCCGCCGCGCCTCGACCATCTCGCCGCGGTCGATCAGTTCGAGGATCTCGAACAGGTCGAAATGCTCGATGATCCGCGAGGTATCGGTTTCGGGCTTGCCGCGCGTCTTGCGGTCCTCGAAATTGCGGCGCGCATCGGCGATCAGCGCGCGGGCGCGTTCGCGATTGCCCGCGATATGCTGCACGATCGCGGTGGCGGTCAGATATTCGGTGTTGCGTTCGTCGAAGCCGAGCCCGCCATGATAGTCGAGATAGGCCTCGTCGGCTGCGGCGGCTTCCCGCCAGCGGCCGGCAAGCTGGAGCCGGGCGGACAGCACCCAGATCTGGTTGTGGTCCATCCGCGCGAGGCTGCGCAGCCATGCGATCTCGGCTTCGGTGACGTCCGACGACAGGCCGATGAAGTCCTCGGTCGCGCCGACGACGAACAGGCTGTTCGGATAGGCGACCGCCTTTTCGAGCAGCTTGGCCTTGGCCTCCGCGACCTGACCCTGCCGCGCCATGATCGCCGCCTCGATCCGGTCGAGCGACTGGCCGAACGAGCGGTCGAAATAGATGTCGCCGTTGAGCCCGGCGGCGGCGGCCTCGCCGCGCGCCTTGTCCACATCGGCGCGGGCGCCGGCATAGTCGAGCGCTTCGACGCGGTGCACCGCGCGCGCCAGGATCAGCGGCAGGCGCCGCGCGACATTGCCCTCGGCCCTGGCGCCGTCGATCAGCGCCGAACAGGCGTCGACGCCTTCGGTCCCGAACTTCCGGGCCTCGGCATCGGGCGCCTCGACGGGCGGCGCGAACAGCGCGAGCAGCGTCACCGCGCCGATGAAGCGCGCGATGCCTTCGCCCGCCGACATATTGTTCGGATTGCCGTCGCATTGCAGATAGAGCGACGGCGCTTTTCCGCCCTTCGCCTCGTCCGCCGATACGGCCGGCGCCATGCCGTTCGTTGCCGCCGCGGCCAATGCCGCGGCGATTGCCAGTCCGGTCCTCACCCTCGCCCCTCCCCCGATGTCGTCAAGACATCTCGGTGAAGCCGGAATTTCCCGTCATGGCAAGGGGCTCTGTCCCCCGGCCGGTCAGTGGGCGCGATGCTCGCCGCGGACCCAGCGCACCGTGCCCGACGACGCGCGCATCACCACCGTCTCGGTCGTCATCACGCCGTCGCGGCGGCGCTTGACGCCGCGCAGCAGCGATCCGTCCGTGACGCCGGTCGCGGCGAAGATGACGTCGCCCCTGGCGAGATCCTCGAGGTCATAGACGCGCTCGAGATCCTCGATGCCCCATTTCCTGGCGCGCAGCCGCTCGTCGTCGTTGCGGAACAGCAGCCGGCCCTTGAACTGGCCGCCGACGCAGCGCAGCGCCGCCGCGGCGAGCACGCCCTCGGGCGCGCCGCCCGAACCCATATAGATGTCGATATTGGTTTCGGGGTTGGTCGTCGCGATCACGCCGGCGACGTCGCCGTCGGGGATCAGCGCGACGCCGCAGCCGATGTCGCGCAGCTCGGCGATGATCGCCTCGTGGCGCGGGCGGTCGAGCACGCAGACGATGATCTGTTCGGGCGGACAGCCCTTTTCGCGCGCCACCGCCTCGACATTCTCGCGCACGCTATTGTCGAAATTGACGATGTTCGGCGAATAGCCGGGGCCGACCGCGAGCTTGTCCATATAGACGTCGGGGGCGTTGAGCAGACAGCCTTCCTCGGCGATCGCGAGCACGGCGAGCGCGTTGGGGCCGGCCTTGGCGGTGATCGTCGTGCCTTCGAGCGGGTCGACCGCGATGTCGATCTTCGGGCCCTTGCCGGGGGCGTTGCCGACCTTTTCCCCGATATAGAGCATCGGTGCCTCGTCGCGCTCGCCCTCGCCGATCACGATGGTGCCGTCCATATAGAGGGTGTTGAACGCGTTGCGCATCGCCTCGACCGCGGCGGCGTCGGCTGCTTTCTCGTCGCCGCGCCCGATCAGCTTTGCGGCGGCGATCGCGGCGGCCTCGGTGACGCGCACCATTTCGAGCACGAGCACCCGGTCGAGGTTGCTGCCGGTATCCGTCATGTCGGTCACTCTCCGTCTTTACTTGTTCCGCCGCCTTGGCATGGTGGGCGCCATATGGTCGCCTGCGCCACTTGTCGAGGACACTTCGCCCGATTCGGCGCCGCTTTCGCCTTGGCCTGTGTCATAGCCATGACGATGTCCCCGGCCGCGACGGCGCAGATGCAGGGCCCGCCCGCGCCGCCGCCGCCGAAGTCCGCCGCCGACGAGGCGGCCCGGAAGGCGAAGGAGCTGGTCGACCCGATCCGGCGCTGCAAACCCGCCGAGGACGGGTCGATCGACGTGTGCGGCACCGATACCGAACGCTACCGCATGTCGCCCGAGCTGCGCGCGATCGCGGGCGTCGGCAAATCGACCAAGACCAACATTCCCGACGCGCCCTACATCAACCCGACGATCTGGGACACGCTGCCCTACAACTGGATCTCGATCGGCGGCCGGGTGAAGCCCGGCCCTGAGTATAATGAGCAGTTTGAAGCGGTGAAGCGCGCGACCGACCCCGAAACCGGTACCCCGGCGCCGCCCGAGGAAGAGCCCGAGCCCTAAGCGAAAACCTCGGACGCCGCGACGTGCGGCTGGGCAGCGCGCAGGAAACCCGCCGCGAACAGGATCTGCCCCAGGAACCAGGCGACGAACAGCGCGAGCCAGCCGAAACCCATCGCCGTTTCGAGCAGCGTCCCCGGCTCCTGCGCATTGTTCCAGATGACCGCGCCGTGGAGCAGGACGAGCCCGCCGAACGCCGCCGCGGCGAGCAGGCCATAGAGAAAATAGAAGGCGAAGAGCCGCCACTGCGCCTCGCGCGTCAGTCGCCACGATTCGGCGAAGGCCGACACCGGCTCGAGCTTCCCCGCCGCGCCCATGATCGCGCCGGTCAGGCACAGCCGCGCGCCGATCCAGGTGCCGAGCAGCGACAGGAGCAGGCGATAGGCTTCGCTGACCAGCCCGTCGGCAAGCTCGCCCCATTCATAAATGCCGACCGTCGCGACGACCGGCAGCACGGCGAGCATGCCGATGCCGGCGTAGAGGAGGATGTTGCCGATAAGGAAGGCGGCGCCCGCGACCATCCCGTACATGATCTCCGAAACATAGCCCTCGCGCATCTCGGCGAGGATCGCGTTCCACGCCGCGAGCATCGCCCCCGCGGCGAGCACCGCGACGATGCCGAGCAGATAGAGCGGCCCCGCGACCGAGCCGCTGACATGGGCGCTATAGGGCGATACGATCATTGCCATCACCGTGCGCAGGTCGAAGATCGGCTCGCTCGACAGCAGCAGATAGGGGACGACGACGCCGAGCACGGCATAGGCGAGCAGGGGCCGCCAATGCTCGGCCGCCAGCCCCCGCGCCTCGGCCAGTCCGCGCCTGATCTCGATATCCATGTCCGCCCCCTGCTCCCCGGCGACAGGGCTATCAGAGGCGTGCGCGATTACAAGCGCATCAAAGCGCCAGGATCGGCATGTGCATCGGTGTGCCGACGACATGGTCCGACGCGCCGAGCACCGCGAGCGCCGACAGGATCGCGCTGGCAGGCCCCTCGTGCGTGACGAGGACGATCACGACGCCGCTGCCGTCCTCGCTGCCGCGCTGGATCAGGCTTTCGATCGATACGCCCGCGTCGCGCATCGCCGTCGCGATCTCGGCGAGCACGCCGAT
>PNJO01000013.1 GCA_013821905.1 Sphingopyxis sp.
TGACCGGCATTCCGACGAGCGCGGTGCGTGGCTCGCCCCCGGGCGAATCGGCGCAGAACCGGACCGAGAGCATCGCGCTGTCGCTGACCGACACCGACCTTGGCGGTGGCAATTTCGTCAGCCAGATCTTCTTCAACCGCAGCCGCGACACCTTCGGCGGCGAAGTGGTGACGCAGGCGAGCTTCCAGGACCCGACGATCGCGCCGGTCGGCACGCTGTTCGACCAGTCGCAGAACCGGTCGCGCAAGCTGGGCGCCAAGTTCAGCTATGAACGCGCGGTTCCGGGCTTCGAGGATCTGACGCTGACGATCGGGTTCGACGCGCTCGTCGACAAGACCGAACAGGCGCTGATCGCCACCGGCCGCGTCTGGGTGCCGCCGAGCGACTTCCGCAGCCTCGCGCCCTTCGGCCAGGCGAACCTCAAGCTGTTCGACGGGCTCGTGCGTCTGGCAGGCGGGGTGCGCTGGGAAAATGTCCGGATCAAGATCGACGATTTCCACACGCTCGCCGCGACGACCTTCGTCGCCTGCTCGGCGACGGTCACCACCGACTGCGGTCCGTCGACCTATGGCGGCGTCGACGTCGCGGGCGGCAAGCCCAAGTTCGACGACCTCCTCGTCAACGGCGGCGTCATCGTCGAACCGTGGGACGGCATCCGCGCCTATGCGAGCTATGCCGAGGGCTTCACCGTCCCCGACATCGGTCGCATCACCCGCGCGGTGAACCGCACCGGCATCGACATCGACACCTATCTCGACATCTCCCCCATCGTGTCGAACAACCGCGAGATCGGGGTCGAGGTGAAGCGCGGGCCGCTCGATGCGACCGCGACCTATTTCTGGTCGTCGAGCGACAAGGGCCAGCTTCTCATCGCGCGTCCCGACCGCATCTTCGACGTCCAGCGCCAGCGCGTCGAAATCGAGGGGCTCGAACTCAACCTGCGCGTCGCGCTGCCGGTCGATGGCCTCAAACTCGGCGTCGGCTATGCGCACCTGAAGGGCCGCTACGACAGCGACAGCGCGAACCCCGACGGCATCGTCGATACCGATCTCGACGGCACCAACATCTCGCCCGACCGCCTCAACCTGAACGCGTCCTACAACAAGGGTCCGCTGTCGGCGCTCGTGCAGACGCAATTCTTCCTCGATCGCAGCTACCACGGCAAGGCGAACCCCGATCCGCGCAACAATTTCGGCGGCTACAACATCACCGACGCGAGCATCCGCTACCAGACCGGCCTCGGCGGGCTGAGCCTGAGCGTGCAGAATCTGTTCGACAAATTCTACATCGACTATTCGAGCGACACGCGGCTTCCGACCGACAATCTCGCCTTCTTCGCGGGGCGCGGGCGGACCTTCACGCTGGGGTGGGATTACCGGTTCTGATGATGAAATTGCTCGACACGCTGCACCGCTGGACCGGGGGCCTGATCGGCCTCGTGCTCGCGCTGATGGGGCTGTCGGGCACGATCCTGCTCTACGAGCATCGGTGGATCGGCGTGCCGGGCAGCGGCGATCCGCTGCGCGGCGACCTTGCCAGCGTCACCACAGCCACCGAGAAGCTGATGGCGGTGCCGGGCGCGCAGGGCATCATCTATGCCGACGAACGCTTCGGGCTGCACCAGCTGCGCATCGGCAAGGAAGCCGGGGGCTATGCCAGCCAGTCGGGCGAGATCGCGGCGCGCTGGGCAAGCCAGTGGGAGCGCCCCGAGCTCTGGATATTCGACTTCCACCACCATCTCTTCGCGGGCGACAGCGGCGAATGGGTGATCGGCATCGCGGGATTGTGCGGACTGTTCTTCGTGATTTCGGGCGCGATCCTGTGGTGGCGCACGCGGGGGACCTTCCAGTTCCGGCTCTGGCCCAAGCGGATGAGCCGCCCCGCGATCGTGATGCACCACCGCGACCTCGGCATCCTTGCCGCGCCGCTGCTGCTCATTTCGGTCGTCACCGGCACGATGATGATCTTTCGCCCCTTTGCGATGGTCATGGTTGCGCCTTTCGGATCGCCGGCCGAAACCGCCAGGGCGCTCGAACCGCCGAAATACAAGGGCGGCCCGCTCGCCGAAAAGCCCGACTATACCACGATGCTGGCCGAGGCGCGGCGGCGCTTTCCCGACGCCGAATTCCGCATCCTCAGCCTGCCGCGCAAGGACGGAGACCCGATCAGCCTGCGGATGAAGCAGCCTGCCGAATGGCTGCCCAACGGCCGCACGACGATCGCCTTCGACGCCGCGACGGGCGAGGTACTCGCCGCGCGCGACGCGCTCGCGCTGCCGAGCGGCGCGCAGGCGTTCAACATGGCCTTCCCGATCCACGCGTCGAAGGTCGGCGGCTGGACCTGGCGCATCCTGCTGACGATTTCGGGGCTGGCAATGACGATGCTCGGCAGCTTTGCGGTGTGGACCTTCTGGTTCAGGCGGCCCAAGCCGGTGAAGCGTCCGGCAAAGAAGGCGGCGCTGGCCTCGACCTAGGCGCCGGCCGCCATCCGGTTTGGGGTGGGAGCTTCCATGTGCACCCCGGCGAAAGCCGGGGCCCAGTGCGGAATATGCCAGGTTCGCGTTAGGACTCTGGACCCCGGCTTTCGCCGGGGCACACATCTGCCGGCAACAACCGGCCGATCAACGGCCATCGCCGACCTCACCGCTTTCCTATTTTCCCGGCAGCCCTATATCCTGCGCAGTTCCATGACCCGCGCCCGCGTCCTCCTTCTGACCGCCGCCCTCGGCCCGCTCGACTATCGTGTGCCCTATGGCACCGAAGCGCCGCTCGGCAGCGTCGTCGTCGCGCCGCTCGGGCCGCGGCGGATGGGCGGCGTGGTGTGGGAGGACGAAAGCTTCGGCGCGCCCGATCCGGTCGGCGACAATCGCCTGCGCAACCTCTACGAAACCGTGCCGGTGCCACCGGTCGCGGCGCCGCTCCGCCGCCTGATCGAATGGACGAGCGACTATTATCTGGCGCCGCCGGGCGCGGTGCTGCGCATGGTGCTGCCCGGCGCGGCCTTCGCCGATGCACGGCGCCCGATCGTCGAATATCGCGCCACGGGCGAAGTACCGAAGCGCATGACGCCGCAGCGGACGGTGGCGCTCGAAAAGATCGGGTCGCGGCAAGGGCTGGTGCGCGAACTCGCCGCAATCGCCGAGGTGAGCGAGGCGGTGGTCCGCGGCCTCGTCCAGACCGGCGCGCTCGAAGCGATCAGCGTTTCGGCCGACCAGCCCTATCCCGAACCCGACAGCGGCTTCGCGCCGCCCGACCTGTCCGACGAACAGACGGCTGCCGCGCAGCAGCTTCGCGAGGCGGTCGACGCCGCGAAGTTCGAGACGCTGCTGCTCGACGGCGTCACCGGATCGGGCAAGACCGAAGTCTATATGGAAGCGATCGCCGCCGCGGTCGACGCAGGGAAACAGACGCTCGTCCTCCTCCCCGAAATCGCGCTCACCGAGCCGATGCTGACGCGCTTCGCCGCGCGCTTCGGCTGCGAGCCCGTGCCGTGGCACAGCGGGCTGCGCTCGACCGAACGCCGCCGCGCCTGGCACGCGATTGCCAATGGCGAGGCAAAGATCGTCGTCGGGGCGCGCTCGGCGCTGTTCCTCCCCTATGCCAATCTCGGGCTGATCGTCGTCGACGAGGCGCATGAGACGAGCTTCAAACAGGAGGATGGCGTCCATTATCACGCGCGCGACGTCGCGGTGATGCGCGGCCATTTCGAGGGGCTGCCGGTGGTGCTTGCGAGCGCGACCCCCGCGCTCGAAAGCCTCGCGATGGTCGAGGCGGGGCGTTACCGCCACATCGTCCTCCCCGCGCGTTACGGCGGCGCGACGCTGCCCGACCTCGCGGCCATCGACATGCGGCGGGACCCGCCCGACCGCGGCCGCTGGCTCGCGCCGCCGCTCGTCGACGCGCTCGCCGACCGGCTGCACAAGGGCGAGCAGAGCCTGCTGTTCCTCAACCGCCGCGGCTTCGCGCCGCTGACGCTCTGCCGCACCTGCGGTCACCGCATCCAGTGCCCGAACTGCACCGCATGGATGGTCGAACATCGCCTCGTCCACCGCCTCGCCTGCCACCATTGCGGCCATGTCATGCCGCCGCCGCGCCTCTGCCCCGAATGCGAGGACGAGGACAGCCTCGTCGCCTGCGGCCCCGGGGTCGAGCGCGTCGCCGACGAGGTCGCGCTGCGCTTCCCCGAAGCCAGGACTGCCATCGTCACTTCCGACACGCTCTGGTCGCCCGCCAAGGCCGCCGAGTTCGTCGACAATGTCGAGGGCGGGCTGGTCGACATCATCATCGGCACCCAGCTCGTCACCAAGGGCTATCATTTCCCCAACCTCACCCTCGTCGGTGTGGTCGATGCCGACCTCGGGCTCGACGGCGGCGACCTGCGCGCGTCCGAACGCACCTTTCAGCAGATCGCGCAGGTCGCGGGGCGCGCGGGGCGCGGGGTCAAACCCGGCGAAGTGCTGATCCAGACGCGCGTCCCCGACGCGCCGGTGATGGCGGCGCTCGTCGCCAACGACCGCGACGGCTTTTATGCGGCCGAGGCCGCGGCGCGCAAATTCGCCGGCGCGCCGCCCTATGGCCGCTTCGCCGCGCTGGTGATCTCGTCGGAGGATATCGAGGTCGCGCGCGGAGTGGCGCAGCGGCTGGGGCAGAAGGCGCCGGTCGCCGACGGCCTCGCCGTCTATGGCCCCGCCCCCGCCCCGCTCGCGATGCTGCGCGGCCGCCATCGCTTCCGCCTGTTGCTCCACGCGCCGCGCAGCTTCGACCTGCAAGGCACGATCCGTGACTGGGTGAACGCCATCGAATGGCCTGCAAAGGCGCGGCTGGCGATCGACATCGATCCCTATAGTTTCGTCTGATCGCAACAGGACTTTACTGTTGTCGGCAGCGCTGGCAGCTATGCGTCATCAATGCGGGGGCGCAGATGAACTATTATCGACCGATGGTGGCAATGGCTTTGGCAGCGGCGTCGATCGCGTCGCCCGCAGAAGCCAAATGGCTTCGCGCCGAAACCGACAGTTTCATCATCTATAGCGAGGGCAACGAGAAATCGCTGCGCGAGTTCGCGGCGAACCTGCAGCGCTTCGATGCGACGCTCCGCTCGATCTTCCGCACGCCTTACGAGGGCGAGGACAACCGCCTGCCGATCTATCTGCTGCCGACCTCGGAAGATGTCGGCGAACTGGCGAGCGGGTCGCGCGGTTCGTCGATCGCCGGCTATTATCGCGGCGACCGCGACGGCAGCTTCGCATTGTCGCACCGCGAAACGGGCGATGCGAATCCGAAGTTCGGCACGCCGATGGCGCAGCAGGTGCTGTTCCACGAATATACGCACCATTTCATGAAGCGGCACCTGCGCGCCGCCTTCCCCGCCTGGTTCATCGAGGGGTTCGCCGAATATCATTCGACCGTCGATTTCGACAAGGACGGGCGGGCGGAGCTTGGCAAGCCGGTGTACAGCCGCGCCTATGGCCTGCTGCGGATGCCCAGGATTCCGGCCGAAAAGCTGCTGGTCCAGCAACCGGGCGAGATGCGCAACAGCGGGCAGACCGACGTCTATTACGGCCGCGCGTGGATCCTGACCCACATGCTGTATCAGGATGCGGCGCGCGACGGCCAGATGGGCGCCTATGTCGCCGCGATCAACGCGGGGACCGACACGAAGCAGGCGGCGACGCAGGTTTTCGGCGACCTCGCCCAGCTCGACAAGGACCTCAACCGCTACATCAACGGCCGCCTGTCCTACAGCCTGACGCGGACGCCGATCCCGGTACCGACGAACATCGCCATCGCGCCGCTCGCGGCCGACGAGGATGCGGTGATCGAGGCGAGGCTCGAACGGCTCAACGCGCGCGGCAGCAAGGAACGCGAGACGAAGGCGCGCGACCTGCTGCGCAAGCTCGTCGCCGCCGACCCCGCCAATGCCGAGGCGCAATATGAATATGCCGCCGCCGAATGGGATATGGACGAGGATCTGCGCGATCTCCCCGCGGTTCGCGCCGCGCTCGACAAGGCGCTGGCGGCCAAGCCCAGCCACGTCCGCGCCAATGTGCTGCTCGGCCGCTTCCTGCTCCACGAGCTCGACGAAAAGGGCGAGGACGATCCCGCCGCCTGGCGCGAGGCGCGCAAGCCGATCCAGCTCGCCAACCGCACCGACCCGCTCGATCCGGTGCCGCTCTATGCCTATTTCAGCAGCTTCCTCGACCAGCGCGTGCGGCCGTCCGAACCGGCGCTGAAGGCGCTCGAACGCGCCTTCCAGATCGCGCCCGAGAATGTCGAGGTGCGCGTCTCCTATGCCTTCGCGCTCGCCAACCGCGGCGAGTTCGACACCGCGCTGGCGCTGGCGAAATCGGTCGCTTTCGACCCGCACGACAACGGCCGCGGCGAAACGATGCTGAAACGGCTCGAAGAGATGCGCGACGCCCATGCGAAGCGCGGCGGCGGCAAGGATGCCGACGCCGAAAGCGACGACGCGGCTTGAACCGCGGGCGCGACCGGCTATCCTCCGGGGTCGAGGGAGCCGAATTCACACGGAAAAACGGGGGCTTGTCGTGACGGGATGGAAAATGCGCCGCTGGGCCGGCGGTCTGGTGGCAATGGCGGCGCTGGCCGCGAGTCCGGCGGCGCGCGCCGAATGGTGGGAAGCACGGACGAGCCATTTCATCATCTATTCGGAAACCAAGCGCGAGGATGCCGAAGCTTTTGCGCGCGAACTCGAACGCTTCGACAATGCGCTGCGGACGATGCAGAACATGCCCGTCCCAGGCTCCGATGTCGGCGACGCCAACCGGCTGAAGGTATTTCGTACCGGCGATACCGACCGGCTCGGCTATATCCTCAACGCGTCTGGCGCCGGGATCGGCGGGATCTATTTCGGGCGCGCGGGCAACCCGACCTCGTTTGTCCCGGCACGCGAAAAGCGATCGACGAGCCGGCACGTCGATACCGGCGGTCCCCAGCTCGACATCCGCTCGACACTGTTCCACGAATATACGCACCATTTCATGCTGAGCAATTTCAGCACCGCCTATCCGCACTGGTACACCGAGGGGTTCGCCGAGCTCTACAGCACGATCCGCTTCAACCCCGATGGCAGCTTCCACGTCGGCGACGTGCCGCAGCATCGCGGCGAGGCGCTGAAGCAACTGTCCGACATCCGCCTGTCGCGACTGCTTGATACCAAGGTCAAGCTGACCGGACTCGAATATTATCAGTCCTACAGCTATGGCTGGCTGCTGGCCCATTATCTGAACTTTCACCCGGCGCGGCAGGGCCAGCTCAAGACCTATCTGACCGCGCTCAACAAGGGCGAGGATTCACTGGTCGCCGCGAAAGCCGCGTTCGGCGACATAGATGCGCTGCAAAAGGAGGTCCGCAAATATCGCAGCGGCCCGTTCCTCGGTTATGATATCAAGCCAGGCAGCTATACGGAACCGTCGGTAACGATGCGCCGGATGACGCCGGCCGAGGAATCGGTGATCCAGACGCATATGCGCACGCTCCGTGGCGTGACGCCGGGGCAGGCAAAGGACGTCGCCAGCGACCTTGCGGGCAAGTCGGCCGCTTATCCCGACAGCCTGTTCGTCCAGCTCGCGGTCGCCGAGGCCGAGCTTGACGCGCGCAACTATGACGCCGCCGACGCGGCGGCCGACCGCGCGATCGCGATCGACCCCAAATCCTCCGCCGCCCAATATTGGAAGGGCCAGATCTTCCTCGCGCGCGGCGAGAAGGACAAGGCCGCCTTTGCGAAGGCGCGCCCCTATTTCGCGCGCGCGCGCCAGCTCGACACGCTCGATCCGCGCCCCGCCATCGGCTATTATCTGTCCTTCTACCAGGCCGGCGATCCGATCCCCGAACCGGCGCTCATCGCGCTCGAAGAGGTGTTTCCTCACGCCTCCTACGACGATGACTACCGCCTGCTGCTCGGCCGCCAGCTGCTCGACGAGAAGAAGGGCGACGTCGCGCGCATGGTGCTCGGCCCGATCGCCTTCGGCTCGCACGCGAGCGACGAGGAAAATCCGCTGCAGGCCATCGTCGCGCTGATCGACGAAAACAAGCTCGACGAAGCGCGCGCCAGGATGGCCGAACTCTTCAAAAAACGCCAGGACGCCCGCGACGGCAAGAAGGGCGATTGAACATGCGACGCCTGTTCGGCGGCGCCCCCTGGCTCGCCTCGCTGTGGCTCGCCGCCTTCGCCGTGCCGGCGCAGGCCGAATGGCACCGCATCGAGACTCCCGAATTCGCGCTGCAGGCCGATATGGAGCCCGATGCGTTGCGCGCGATAGGAGCGCAACTCATCGACCATGACCGGCTGCTCCGCCATGTGCTGAAGGTGTCGGGGCCGGGGCGCGGGCGGCGGATCGAGATGGTCATCTATGGCGAGCATGCCGAGCTGGTCGCCGCATCGGGAATGCCCGCCTTTGCCGGCGGCTTCTTCAGCGCCAATCCGATCGAGAATTTCGCGCTGCTGCCCGCGCGGGCCAGCGAAGGCGACTATGATGCAGTCGAAACGGCACGCCACGAATATACGCATTATTTCATGGCCCGACACCTCGGCACCTGGCAGCCCGCCTGGTATATCGAAGGCCTCGCGAGCTTTTTCGAAACCGCCCGGCGCGGCCCCGACGGCCTGATGCGTTACGGACGCCCTTCCGAACCCATGCTCGCCTTTCGCGAGGAATTCGGGGGGCTGCCCTTTACCGACATCGGCGCCATGCCCGATTTTCGCGGCGACCCCACGCGCATCGGCCGCTTTTATGCCCAGGCATGGCTGGTCACGAGCCATTATTATATGGGCGGCCGCCAGGCGCGAGCCATCGGTGCCTATCTCGATGCGTTCGCGAAGGACCCGACGTCCGCCCCCGCGCGGATCGGCGGCGGGGATGCAGCGCTTGATCGCGACCTCGACGCCTGGCTCGCGGCGGGAGTGCCGCCTGAAATCGAGGTCGCGATCCCGCCCGCCGATCCGGCGGCGATCGACGTGCGGCCGCTGAGCCCCGGCGAGATTCGGCTGGTCGACCTCAGGCTCGAAATTTATCGCCTCGGGTCAAAGATCGATGGGTTCGGCGACGCCGTCGACGCATGGTCTTCGCTGACGAGCAGAACGAAGGAAATCGTCACGGCGCACCCGGACGACCGGGTCGTCGGCCTGTTCGCGGCAAAGATGATGCTGCTCGGCGACATCGGCGAGATCACGAGCGACGAGATCGGAGCGATGCTCGATTCGGCGGCGACCGGAACCGAGGACCGGATTCTTCAGGCAAGATTGATGACGCGGCGCGCCGACGAGGGACCGCCGGCAGAGTTCCACCGGACGATCGCCGCGGCGCGCGCGACGCTGAACGACGTGCTCAAGACCAACCCCGACAATGTCGATGCGCTCGTCGCGATGTTCGAAAATATCCGGCAGGAGGAAGGCGCCTCACCCGCCGCGACCGCCTATCTGGAGAAGGCGCTCGCGATCGATCCGGCCAACGCCGAATGGCGCATGACGCTGCTCGAACTTTATATGCGCGACCAGCGCAAGGCAGAGGCGATCGCGCTTCTCCGCACGATCGTCAACCTGCCGCACGCCGGGACGGAAAGCCGGATGGCGGCCGACCTGCTCCGCAAGCTGACGACGGGCTAGCCTTAGGGTCAGGACCCTAATAATCCGGTTCGTCGCCGCCGAAGACGCGCGCGGCCTCGCCCGCGAGCCACGCCATCGCCGCCGCCCAGGGCTGGTGCCCGTGGCTGATCCGCGCGACGCCGAGCGCGGCGAGTTCCCTGTGCGTCGGTCCGCCCTTGCCGCGCAGGATGTTGACCGGCAGCGGCGAGCCTTCGCAGATCGCGCCGATGCATCGGGCGTCGAGCAGGAAGGGCACGAACAGCGAGCCCGCGCCCGCATCGGCATAGGCGCGCGCGCGTTCGAGCGTCGCGGCGACGAGCGCCTCGCCGTCCCTCGCCGCATCCTGCCCGCGAAACACGTCGCAGCGCGCGTTGACGAAGATGCCGGTGTCGGCCGCGGCACGGTAACGCGCCGCCGCTTCGGCGAGCGGCAGCAGTTCGGTCGCGCCGGGCAGCCGATCCTCCATGTTGATGCCCGCCGCCCCCGCCGCCCGCGCGCGGCCGATCGACACCCCGACCGCGGCGGGATCGGCACCATAGCCCGATTCCATGTCGATCGTGACCGGCAGATCGGTGACCGACAGGATGCGGCCCAGATTGTCGAACACATCGTCGAGCGGGAAATCCTCGCCGTCATTGCGTCCCTGCGCGCCCGCGACGCCATAGCTGCCCGTCGCGATCGCCCTGGCGCCCGCGCCCGCCACCGCCTTCGCGCTCCCCGCGTCCCAGATGTTGACGAGGATCAGCGGGTCGCCGGGGACGTGCAGCGCGCGAAACCGGGCAATCTTGTCGGCCATCAGAAACTCTCCCTCTTCAGCAATTCTTCCTTGATCGGCAGGCCATAGGCATAGCCGCCGAGCGAGCCGTCGCTGCGCACGACGCGGTGGCAGGGGATCAGCACCGCGACATTGTTCGCGCCATTGGCGCTCCCCGCCGCGCGCACCGCCCTGGGCCGGCCGACCGCCGCCGCGATGTCGGCATAGCTGCGCGTCTCGCCCGCCGGGATCTTGCGCAGCTCGCGCCACACGGCTTCCTGAAAGGCGGTGCCCTTCACGTCGATCGGGATATGGTCGAAGCCGTTCACCGGCGCCTCGACCGCATCGACGACCTGTTTCAGCAGCGCCTCGAACTCGGCCCCGCCCTCGACCAGCGTCGCGGCGGGAAAGCGCTCCTCGAGCGCCTCGCGCCCTTCGTCGAAGCTCAGGCGGCACACGCCCTTCGCCGTCGCGGCGACGAGCATCGCGCCCAGGCTGGTCGGCACGACCGCCCAGTGGATCGTCGCGCCCCTGCCGCCATTCACCCAGGCCGAAGCCGTCATGCCCATACGTCCCTCCATATTCCGATAGAAGCGCGACGGCCCCGAAAAGCCCGCGTCGTAAATCGCGTCGGTCACCCTCGTGCCCTCGCTCAGCGCCTGCCGCGCGCGCTCTTCGCGCAAGGCGCGGGCATAGGCGGCGGGCGACAGGCCGGTATGGCGGGTGAAGACGCGCTGGAAATGCGTCGGCGAATAGCCGGTGCGCGCGGCAAGATCGGCGAGCGCCAGCGGCTCCTCGCTGTCCTTGATCGCCTCGATCGCGGCGAGCACCGCGCCCTCGTCGCGCGCGACATCGTCGGGCAGGCAGCGCCGGCACGGGCGCAGTCCCGTTTCGCGCGCCGCCGCACCGTCGGCGAAGAAGCGGACATTCTCCCGCAACGGGTGCCGCGCGGCGCAGCTCGGCCGGCAATAGATGCCGGTGGTGAGCACGCCGGTGACGAAGCGCCCGTCGAGTGCGCGGTCGCGGCGCAGCACCGCCGCCCAGCGATCGTCGTCGGTCATCGCCCCGGCGCTCATGCCGCATCCCTTTCGATTCGCGCGGCGAAACAGCCATGCGCGGCGTTATGCGCGTCGATATAGGATATGGCATCGTCGGCGAACAGGTCGCGGATCGCGGCATCGGCCTCGCCCGGTCCCGCAAGCCGCGCGGTCCGCAGCATCCCCGCGGCGTCGAAGGCGCGGAGCGCGAGCGGCCGCCCCTCGAACACCGGCGGCGTCGCGTCGCGATAGCTTGCCGCCGCGACACCCCGCCGGACATAGATGGCATAAGCGCTGCGATAGGGCGTCGCGACGTCGTGGCTGATATGGTGAAGCAGGATCAGCTCCTCGCCGGCCTGCGCATCCTCCAGGCTGACGCGGCAGGGAAAGCCGCGGTCGGCACTCGCCGTCACGCGCCGCGCATTGTTCGCGGCGAGCTGCGCGTCGTCCATCGCGAACAGCGGCGCAAAGGCATCGGGGCTGAGCCCGGTAATCGCATAGGTCATTGGGTCGTCCTTTCTCTGGCTGGGACAGGCAATGCCACCTCGCGACCGGGACCGCGTCCCGATGCTTGCGTTCAAACCTCATGTGTATTACTGTATTATATCATTGAGTCACTGGAGCGGTCGAAATGGCGACTGTCGATGCAAGCTTCCCGCCGGTGCGCACGGCGCGCCGCACCGACTGGCTCGGGCGAAGCGCGACCTTCTGCTACGCGACGATCGCCGCGGGGCAATTGCTCTTCACCGCCTTCATTCTCGCTTTCTATTACCCCGCGTCCCTCTCGGGCAATTTCGCCGCGTGGAACGACAAGCCGCTGATCAAGGGCTTCGTTGCGGGCGATCTGTCGGGCAACCTCTTCTTTGCCGTGCATGTGCTGATGGCGGCTGTCATCACCTTCGGCGGGCTCGTGCAGCTCGTCCCGGCGATCCGCAGCCGCCGGCCCGCGCTGCACCGCTGGAACGGGCGCCTCTATCTCGTCAGCGCGATCATGCTGTCGCTCGGCGGGCTCTGGCTGACCTGGGCGCGCGGCACCTGGCTCGTGCTCGCGGGCGCGATCGGCATCACGCTCGACGCGCTGCTGATTCTCGCCTTTGCGCTGCTCGCCTATCGCGCCGCGCGGGCGCGCCGTTTCGTCGAGCATCGCCGCTGGGCGCTGCGCCTCTTCGCGGTCGCCTCGGCGGTCTGGTTCATGCGCGTCGCCTATATGGCGTGGGGCATGGCGACCGGCGGCGCGGGGATCGGCAAGGCGCTCGACGGCCCCTTCGACCTCTTTCTTGCCTTTGCCAGCTCGCTGATTCCGCTCGGCCTTGCCGAACTCTATCTGCGCGCCGGGGCGCATGGCACCCCGGCGGCAAAGACGGGCGTCGCGATTCTCCTCGCTTTCAGCGGCCTCGTCATCCTGGCGGGCAGCGCCGGCGCGTGGATGATGATGTGGAGCCCCTATATCTAGCGCCCTGACCCCAGCGCCCCGCTTGCCTTCGCGCCGCGAGCGGCTAGGGTCCGCGCCATGACCCGCCTCCTCGCGCTGCTCTTCGCCCTTTGCACCCTCGCCCTCGCATCGACCGCCCCGGCGCGCGCTGCCGACGATATCAGCGCCGCGTCGCGCAGCGTCGTGCGTGTCGTCACCGTCGCGATGGTCGATGGCGAGGTCGTCGGCTTCGGTCATGGCAGCGGCATCGCCATCTCGCCGACGCGGATCGTCACCAACGCGCATGTCGTCGAATCGGCGGTTCAGTATCCGAACAATGTGGCGCTCGGCGTCGTCCCGTCGGAAGGACAGAAAAGCTATGCCGGCAAGCTGATCGCGATCGACACCGCGCGCGACCTGGCGCTGATCGAGATTACCGAGGGCCGCGTGCCCGCCGCCGCGGTCTATACGGGACCGCTCGAATCGGGCGCCGACACCGTCGCGCTCGGCTATCCGGGCAATGTCGATCTGGCGACCGCGCGCAGCTCCTCCGACTATATCACCCCGCGCACCCCGACGCGCAGCGAGGGCAATCTGTCGAACACGCAGAATGTCGACGGGGTCGCGATGCTCGTCCACACCGCCAAGATCTCGCGCGGCAATTCGGGCGGTCCGCTCGTCGACCAGTGCGGCCGCATCGTCGGCATCAACAGCGCGATCACCCGTGCCGACGACGGCGATTCGCCCTTCGCCTTCGCCATCTCGACGCGCGAGCTCGCGCGTTTCCTCGCCGATGCGAACCAGCATTATGCCAGCATCGGCACCCCGTGCCTGACGCTCGCCGAAGCCGATGCGCGCGACCGCGCGGCGATGGATGCCGAGGCGCGCGCGAGCGAACAGGCCAATGCCGCGAAGGACGCGGCCGCCCGGCTCGATCGCGAACTCAAGCAGGCGCGCGCCGAGGAAGACGCGCTGGCGGCGCGCGAAAACCGCATCGCACTCGCAGGAGTGCTGTTCGTCATCGGCGCGCTTGCCGCGGGCGCCGGGCTGCTCTTCTACAGCCAGCGGAATATGCGCAATGCCAGGATCGCGGGCGGTGCGGGCGCCGTGCTGATGATCGCCGCCGCGATCCTGTTCGTCACCCGCCCCGACGCGCGCGCCGAAGTGTCCGAGGCGCCGGCCCCCGGCGCAGCGGCGGGCGCGGCCGAAACGCTGGCGCAGGGCAATTTCCTCTGCACGATCCGCCCCGACCGCAGCCGGATCACCGTGTCGGAGACGAGCGACGTGCCCGTCTCGATTCGCGCCGGCGGCTGCGTCAACGACCGCACCCAATATGCGCAGGCGCCCGACGGTCGCTGGCAACGCATCCTCGTTCCCAACGACGATGCGACCGTCGCGGTCGCCTCGATCGATTCGGCGGCGAAGGAATATCGCGTCGACCGCTATCTGCTCGACGCCGAGACGATGGCGAAGGCGCGCGAGGTCCGCGCTGGCGTCGAGATCAAGAGCTGCACCGCCGACCCCGACCAGATCGCGGCGCTCGGCGCGCAGCAGGACGCGATCCGCAGCGTGCTGCCCGCGGCGCCCAACGAACGGCTCGTCTATCGCTGCCAGCCGGTCGCGGCGGGCGCGGCGGCGTCAGGCGGCGGCTGACGCTTTCAGCCGCCAGCCGGCGCCGGGCGCGACCCACAGAAACTCCGCCATCAGCTCGCCGGCAAACTGGCCGTCGACCGTGCTGACGTCGAGCCTGATATCGTCGCCGGCGCGCGCGAAGTTGAACGCGCAATGCTTGCGCCCCCACAGCGCGGCGATCATCTCGTCGCGATAGCGGATGAACAGCCGGTCGTTTTTGACCACCGCGTGCGGCGCACGCATCTGCACGATGCGATAGCTCGCCATATGCGTCGCATCGACCACGCCGCACAGGCCGCCCTTTTCGGGCCGCAGCGTCATCCGCGCCTCGGCGGCCAGTCCCATCTCGTTGCTGAGCGCGGTCACCGACCGCATCTCGGCGACGCCGTCGGCGCGCACGCTGTACCAGGTCATGATCCGGCAGGTCCGCGCGTCGGGGTCGGGCTCGTGACACTGGACCTTGCCCGCGCGCGCCGGCGCGAGCGGGTCGGCAACCGGCTTCCACATGGGGTCGAGATCGAACGCGCTGCCCGACAGGAGCAGCAGGGCTGCGGCAAGGGGCATTGGCGGCCCTCCTTCGCGACCCGAAATGCACCCGATAGGTTGAGATCGGGTTAGCCCGCTCGCAGACCCAGATCATCGCGGATGCGCGCCGCCGCCTCGGCGGGCGCCACCGCTCCCGTGTCGATCGCGACCGCCGCGGGCGGCAGCGGCGGATAGGCGAAGGCGCCTTGCGCTTCGAGATCGCGCAGCAGGGCCAGCGACGACAGCTTTCCGCTCGCCTGCCGCGACGGCGCCTCGATGCGCGCTGCGACCACTTCGGGCGCGCAGTCGAGCGCAACGAAATCGACCCGTCCGCCCGCGGCCGCGACGAGCGCCACGACGCGCGCCGGAAAATCGGGCGCCACGCTCGCTTCGGGGTGGAAGGTGAAGATCAGCGAGCGCCGCTCCGCCGCCGCAGCGCGAAACACGTCCATCCACATCGCCTCGCGCAGTTCGACAAAAGCCGGACTGCCGAACGGGAACACCGCGAGCAGCGCATCGACGACCAGATGATTGTGGAACAGCGGCAGTCCGGTGAGCGCCGCAAGTTCGTGCGCAACGGTCAGCTTCCCCGACGCGGCGGGGCCATGGATGAAGACGAGTCTCATCCCCCGCACGCCCTGAACAGCATCAGCGTCCGCCCGCGCGCGAGCGTCTCGCTCGGTTCGTGATAATCCTTGCGCCGGTCGCTGTTGAAGCCGTGCCCAGCCTCATAGACAAAGATCTGCGCGGTCGGATGATCCTTCGCGGCGAGCGCCTCGACGCCCGCCATCGGAATGCCCTCGTCATGGCGGCCGAAATGGGCGATCGTCGCGCAGCGGGGCGCGGTATCGGCGAACCGGGTGGGGATCAGGCTGCCATAATAGGCCGACGCCGCGGCGAGGTCGGGGCTCAGCTGCGCCATCCGCCACGCGACCGAGCCGCCGTAGCAATAGCCGGTGATGAACACCGGACCCCTTCCTTTCAGCGCGTCGATGCAGGTCTGCGCATCCTTCAAACTCTGCTCGAACGGATGCAGCTCGCGCGCCAGCTCAACCGCGCGCTGGAACTGCGGCCCCGAATAGTCGCTCTCGAACCCCGGATGCTCGCGGTCGAACAGCGCCGGGGCGAGCACTTCATAACCGTCGGCGGCATATTCGTCGCAGAGCTCGCGGATATGGTCGGTGACCCCGAAAATTTCCTGGACCAGCACCAGCCCGCCGCGACGCTCGCCCTCCGCCTCGGCATGATAGACGGCGATTTCGGCGCCATCGTCCATCGTCATTCGAATCATCTCGCCCATGATGGCAGCTTCTCCCCTTGATAGACGCCATGATGGGTGCAACCACCGGCGCCATGCAATGGAGAAACTCTTTCGTCGCCCTCGTCATATTCGCCGGCACGGCGGCCTGTTCGCCCGCTCCGGCCGAAAAGCCCGAACGCGCCGACAAGCCGGCGCTCGAGGCGAAGGCGATTGCAGCGTGCGAATGCGAAATCGCCCGCGGCACGGGCCAAAGCCCCGATTGCTGGACCGAATACCGGGCAGCCACCCAGGCGTTTCGCCCTCGGGGTCAGTCTGAAATGGGGGGCGTCGCGACCGCATGCGCTCCGGTATCGACAGAGTTCGATGCTTTGAGCGATGCCGATGGCGAATTCGATATCGTGACCGGCTATAGCGTGAATGGCGCCGATCTGGCCGAGCCGCGGCTTTGCCGGCAGGCGGAGGCGAAGGCGGTCGAGGACGCGATCAACGCGCTGCACGAAGAGGTCGGAACCGGCGGCGAATGGGATCGGGACAGGGCCAGCCGCGTGGCCGAAGAAGCCATCGCCGCTGCGCGCGCGGGCAAGGCTTCGCACCCTTCGGCTTCTTCCCGGGGCTGCGTCTAACCCCCGCCTTGCATTGCAGCACAATCGTTGCTACGCGCGCCCCGACTTTGCAGCGGGGGGCATTTCCGGATGCCGGGCAAATCCGCGCAGCCATCCCCCTCGGGATCGTAGAAAAGGACTTTCGCGCGTGGAGAATTCCGGCGGCATTCAGGGCAACATCACGGCGGGCCTCGCGGGCCGCTATGCCAGCGCGCTGTTCGATCTGGCCCGCGAATCGAACGCGATCGACGCGGTCGCCGGCAGCCTCGGCACGCTCAAGGCGGGCCTCGCCGATTCGGCCGACCTGTCGGCGCTGATCGCCAGCCCGGTCGTCAGCCGCGCCGACGCCGCGAAGGCCATCGGCGCGGTCGCCGCGTCGCTGAATCTCGATTCGCTGACCGCCAAATTCCTCGGCGTGCTCGCCGAGAACCGCCGCCTCGCCGACCTGCCCGGCATGATCGCCGCGTTCGACGCGATCGTCGCCGACCACCGCGGCGAAGTGACCGCGAAGGTGACCAGCGCGCACCCGCTCACCGCCGATCAGGTGAAGGCGCTGACCGCGAACCTCAAATCCCGTGTCGGGCGCGACGTCACCGTCGCGACGACCGTCGATCCCGCCATTCTCGGCGGCCTCGTCGTCCAGCTGGGCAGCCAGCTGATCGACGGCAGCATCCGTACCCGTCTCAATAGCTTCGCACAGGCGATGAAAGGCTAAACCATGGAAATCCGCGCCGCTGAAATCAGCAAGGTCATCAAGGACCAGATCGCCAATTTCGGCACCGACGCAACGGTCAGCGAAATCGGTTCGGTTCTCTCGGTCGGCGACGGCATCGCCCGCGTCCACGGCCTCGACAATGTCCAGGCCGGCGAGATGGTCGAATTCGCCAACGGCGTGCAGGGCATGGCGCTCAACCTCGAAGCCGACAACGTCGGTATCGTGATCTTCGGCTCGGACGCCGAGATCAAGGAAGGCGACACCGTCAAGCGCACCGGCACGATCGTCGACGTCCCCGTCGGCAAGGGCCTGCTCGGCCGCGTCGTCGATGGCCTCGGCAATCCGATCGACGGCAAGGGCCCGATCAAGGCCGACAAGCGCATGCGCGTCGAAGTGAAGGCGCCGGGCATCATCCCGCGCACCTCGGTTCACGAACCCGTCCAGACCGGCCTCAAGGCGCTCGACGCGCTCGTCCCCGTCGGCCGCGGCCAGCGCGAACTGATCATCGGCGACCGCCAGACCGGCAAGACCGCCGTCGCGATCGACACCTTCATCAACCAGAAGCAGGCGAACGCCGGCACCGACGAATCGAAGAAGCTCTATTGCATCTACGTCGCCGTCGGCCAGAAGCGCTCGACCGTCGCGCAGATCGTCCGCCAGCTCGAAGAAAATGGCGCGATGGAATATTCGATCGTCGTCGCCGCGACCGCGTCGGAGCCCGCGCCGCTGCAGTTCCTCGCGCCCTACACCGGCTGCACGATGGGCGAATATTTCCGCGACAACGGCATGCACGCCGTGATCGTCTATGACGATCTGTCGAAGCAGGCCGTCGCTTACCGCCAGATGTCGCTGCTGCTCCGCCGTCCGCCGGGCCGCGAAGCCTATCCGGGCGACGTTTTCTATCTCCACAGCCGCCTTCTCGAGCGCGCCGCGAAGATGAACGAAGACAATGGCTCGGGCTCGCTCACCGCGCTGCCGATCATCGAAACGCAGGCGGGCGACGTGTCGGCCTACATTCCGACCAACGTGATTTCGATCACCGACGGCCAGATCTTCCTCGAAACCAACCTGTTCAACGCCGGTATCCGCCCCGCGATCAACGTCGGTCTGTCGGTGAGCCGCGTCGGCTCGGCCGCGCAGACGAAGGCGATGAAGAAGGTGTCGGGCTCGATCAAGCTCGAGCTCGCGCAGTATCGCGAGATGGAAGCCTTCGCGCAGTTCGGTTCGGACCTCGACGCCTCGACGCAGAAGCTGCTCAACCGCGGCGCGCGTCTGACGCAGCTCCTGAAGCAGCCGCAGTTCCAGCCGATGCCGTTCGAGGAACAGACCGCGTCGATCTTCGCCGGCACCAACGGCTATCTCGACAATGTCGCGACGACCGACGTGTCGCGCTACGAAGCCGCGATGCTCGCCTATCTGCGCAGCGACCATGCCGACGTGCTGAAGGCGATCCGCGACACCAAGGATCTGGGCGACGACACCAAGAAGGCGCTGGTCGCCGCGCTCGACGCCTTCGCCAAGATTTTCGCGTAACCCACCCACCTCGTCACCCCGGCGAAGGCCGGGGTCTCGACGGTGAGATCCCGGCCTTCGCCGGGATGACGAAACAAAGGTAAAAGACGGGACTTATGGCCAGTCTGAAGGAACTCAAAGGGCGCATCGTCTCGGTCAAATCGACCCAGAAGATCACCAAGGCCAAAAAGATGGTCGCCGCCGCGAAGCTGCGCAAGGCACAAGCGGCCGCCGAAGCCGCGCGCCCCTATGCCGAGCGGCTCGAAGGCGTCGTCGCGAGCCTCGCGTCGAAGGTCGGCGCGTCGGATTCGGCGCCGAAACTCTTGTCGGGCACCGGCAAGAGCGACACGCACCTGCTCGTCGTGCTCAACAGCGACCGCGGCCTCGCCGGCGCGTTCAACTCGAACATCGTCAAGGCGGCGCGCGACAAGGCGCTCGAGCTGCAGGCCGAAGGCAAGAAGGTCCTCTTCTACCTCGTCGGCCGCAAGGGCCGCCCGGTGATCGCGCGCCTCTTCCCCGGCCAGATCATCGAACAGTATGAAACGACCGGCATCCGCGACATCGGTTTCGACCAGGCGCACGACATCTCGACGAAGGTGATGGAGCTTTACGAAGCCGGTGCCTTCGACGTCGCGCACCTCTTCTATTCGAAGTTCCGTTCGGCGCTGCTCCAGATCGCCACCGGCCAGCAGCTGATCCCCGTCCCCGCCCCGGCCGAAGCGCCGGCGTCGAGCGGCGCGGCGGTCGAATATGAGCCCGACGAGGAAGCGATCCTCGCCGACCTCCTGCCGCGCAACGTCACCATCCAGATCTTCAAGGGCCTCCTTGAAAACGCCGCGTCCGAACAGGGTGCGTCGATGACCGCGATGGACAATGCGACGCGCAACGCGGGCGACCTGATCAACAAGCTGACCATCGTTTACAACCGCACGCGTCAGGCGGCGATCACCACCGAACTTATCGAAATCATTGCCGGCGCCGAAGCGCTGTAAGCTATCCAAGCAAGGAAGAACGTAATGGCTACCGCTCCCGAGAAGAAGGCTCCTGCCAAGAAGGCCGCCGCGCCCAAGGCCGCTGCGCCGAAGAAGGCCGCTGCTCCGAAGGCCGCCGCAACCGCCGGCACCGCAACGGGCCGCGTCGCGCAGGTCATCGGCGCCGTCGTCGACGTCCAGTTCACCGGCCCGCTGCCGGCGATTCTGAACGCGCTCGAAACCGACAACAACGGCAATCGCCTCGTCCTCGAAGTCGCGCAGCACCTCGGCGAAAACACCGTCCGCACCATCGCGATGGACGCGACCGACGGCCTGACCCGCGGCCAGCCCGTGACCGACACCGGCGCGCAGATCTCGGTCCCCGTCGGCCCGCAGACGCTCGGCCGCATTCTCAACGTCATCGGCGATCCGATCGACGAACGCGGTCCGGTGAACGCCGCGACGACCGCGCCGATCCACGCCAAGGCTCCCGAATTCGTCGACCAGTCGACCGAAGCCGCGATCCTCGTCACCGGCATCAAGGTCATCGACCTGATCGCCCCCTATGCCAAGGGCGGCAAGATCGGCCTGTTCGGCGGCGCGGGCGTCGGCAAGACCGTTCTCATCCAGGAACTGATCAACAACATCGCCAAGGGCCACGGCGGCGTCTCGGTGTTCGCGGGCGTCGGCGAACGCACCCGCGAAGGCAACGACCTCTATCACGAATTCCTCGACGCCGGCGTCATCGCCAAGGACGCCGACGGCAACCCGACCCCCGACGGGTCGAAGGTGGCGCTGGTGTTCGGCCAGATGAACGAGCCCCCGGGCGCCCGCGCCCGCGTCGCGCTCTCGGGTCTGACGATGGCCGAATATTTCCGCGACCAGGAAGGCCAGGACGTGCTCTTCTTCGTCGACAACATCTTCCGCTTCACGCAGGCGGGTTCGGAAGTGTCGGCGCTGCTCGGCCGTATTCCGTCGGCGGTGGGTTACCAGCCGACGCTGTCGACCGACATGGGCGCGCTGCAGGAACGCATCACCTCGACCACCAAGGGCTCGATCACCTCGGTGCAGGCGATTTATGTTCCCGCGGACGACTTGACCGACCCGGCGCCGGCCACCTCCTTCGCTCACTTGGACGCGACGACGACGCTGAGCCGCGCGATTTCGGAACTCGGCATCTATCCCGCGGTCGACCCGCTCGATTCGACCTCGCGCGTGCTGACCGCCGCGACCGTCGGCCAGGAGCATTACGAGACCGCCCGCCGCGTTCAGGAAACGCTGCAGAAATACAAGTCGCTGCAGGACATCATCGCGATTCTCGGCATGGACGAGCTGTCGGAAGAAGATAAGCTGGTCGTCGCCCGCGCGCGCAAGATCCAGCGCTTCCTGTCGCAGCCCTTCCACGTCGCCGAAGTCTTCACCGGCATCCCCGGCAAGTTCGTCGCGATCGAGGACACGGTGAAGTCGTTCAAGGCCGTGGTCGACGGCGAGTACGACCACCTGCCCGAAGCGGCCTTCTACATGGTCGGCGGCATCGACGAAGCAGTCGCCAAGGCCGCGAAGCTCGCCGAAGAAGCGTAAGCCAGTTCCCCTCCCGCTTGCGGGAGGGGCTAGGGGAGGGCCTGTGGGGAACGGGTCCTTCGCTTGAAACGGAACATTCCCTCCCCCGACCCCTCCCGCAAGCGGGAGGGGGGAGATTTGAAGATGGCCCTGAAGTTCGAACTCGTCACCCCCGCCCGCCTCGAGCGGTCCACCGACGTCTATATGGTCACCGTGCCGGGCAGCGAAGGCGACTTCTCGGTGCTCGAAGGCCATGCGCCCTTCATGGCGACGTTGCGCAACGGGCCGCTGACCATTTATGCGACCGCCGGCGCCGCGCCCGAAACCATCGAGGTCGAAGGCGGCTTTGCCGAGGTCAGCGAGGCCGGTCTGACGGTCCTCGCCGAGCATATCGCCGGCTGATCCCGCTTTTGCCGTCCACGGCAGATCAAATGCCCGCATCCTTCTGGGATGCGGGCTTTTTTGTGCCCGAAGCGCAATCGGCCGTCGGCATTAGGACAATGTCAAAGTTTCCAGCCTATTCACCGTGTCGGATGGGGGTTTCGCCAGAGACAGGGCGGCACTTTCGCGACCGTTGATTCGAGGCAGGACAAAGACATGAGTGCATTCGGACGCCGACCCGGAACCGCTGGCCGCCCCGCCTTTGGCGTGGCGAAGCCGATGCAGGGAGGCCCCGGCCTGTCCGGCGGCAACCAGTTCCCCGCGATCGAAACGCCGGCGCCGGTCGACATTCCGTCGATGCCGTCGAACCTCTCGCCCGAAGAAGAGGCGATGGAGCGGCTGAACCAGCGCTCGACCGCCGAAATGGCCGAGCCCGAAAAGGCCCAGGGTTTCGAGGCGAGCGTCCACAAGATCAAGGAGCAGGTGTTGCCGCGCCTGCTCGAACGCGTCGATCCCGAAGCCGCGGCGACGCTCAGCAAGGACGAGCTGACCGAGGAATTCCGCCCGATCATCCTCGAAGTGCTCGCCGAACTGCGCATCACGCTCAACCGCCGCGAGCAGTTCGCGCTCGAAAAGGTGCTCGTCGACGAACTGCTCGGCTTCGGCCCGCTCGAGGAATTGCTCGCCGACCCCGAAATCTCCGACATCATGGTCAACGGCCCGTACCAGACCTATGTCGAGCGCAAGGGCCAGCTCGTCATCGCGCCGATCCAGTTCCGCGACGAACAGCATCTCTTCCAGATCGCGCAGCGCATCTGCAACATGGTCGGCCGCCGCGTCGACCAGACCACCCCGCTCGCCGACGCCCGCCTGAAGGACGGCAGCCGCGTCAACGTGATCGTCCCGCCGCTCTCGCTGCGCGGCACCGCGATCTCGATTCGTAAATTCTCGGCCAAGCCGATCACGCTCGACATGCTCTGCCAATGGGGCGCGATGAGCCAGAAGATGTGCACCGCGCTCAAGATCGCGGGCGCCAGCCGCTTCAACATCGTCATCTCGGGCGGTACGGGTTCGGGCAAGACGACGATGCTCAACGCCCTGTCGAAGATGATCGACCCCGGCGAACGTGTGCTGACAATCGAGGATGCCGCCGAACTTCGCCTCCAGCAGCCGCACTGGCTGCCGCTCGAAACGCGGCCCGCGAACCTCGAAGGCAATGGCGCGATCCACATGGGCGACCTCGTCAAGAACGCGCTGCGTATGCGTCCCGACCGCATCATCATGGGCGAAGTCCGCGGCGCGGAGTGTTTCGACCTCCTCGCCGCGATGAACACGGGTCACGACGGGTCGATGTGTACGCTGCACAGCAACAGCCCGCGCGAATGCCTCGGCCGTATGGAGAACATGGTGCTGATGGGCGACATCAAGATTCCGAAGGAAGCGATCTCGAAGCAGATCGCCGACTCGGTCGACCTGATCGTCCAGATCAAGCGCCTGCGCGACGGTTCGCGCCGCGTCACCAACGTCACCGAGGTGATCGGCATGGAAGGCGACGTCATCGTCACCCAGGAATTGTTCAAGTTCGAATATCAGGACGAGGACAAGGACGGGAAGATCATCGGCGAATATCGCGCGATGGGCCTGCGTCCCTATACGCTGGAAAAGGCGCGCCAATACGGCTTCGACCAGCCCTATCTCGAGGCTTGCCTGTAAAAAGACTCATCCTCGTCATTGCGAGGAGCCAAAGGCGACGCGGCAATCCAGGCGCGCGCGAGCCATTCTGGATTGCTTCGCTCCGCTCGCAATGACGTAGAGCGAGTGGAAGCTAAGGCTTCAGCGCGAACGCCGTCGCGAAGATCGCGACCGCCGCCGATGCCAGCGCGATTCCGCGCCACGGCATGAAGCCCACCTTGTCGATGTCGTGCCGGTTGTTGCGGCGCCACTGGGCGATCTCGGCGATGCCGAACAGCGCCGCGGCGCCGATACCGACCGACAGCATGGACACTTGCATTGCCGCGCATCCCTTCGCAAACAGGGGGCGTTCCCCCCAGTCTCCGCAAGGAGACAAACTCCCCCCAGGCAGAGAGGTGCCCATATGCGTGTCCCGTTACTGGTTGCAAGTGCAGCCGCCCTGATGATCGCCCCCGCCGCCGCGATGCAGCACGACGGCCATGCCGGCCATGACGCCCACGCGGCCCCCGCCGGTCATCACGCCAGCCATAATGCGATCGCCGCCGCGGTCGCCGCCCCCACCCGCACCCCCGCCAACGTCGCGCGCGACCAATATCGCAATCCGGCCGCAACGCTCGCCTTCTTCGGCGTGAAGCCCGGCGATACGGTGGTCGAGCTGTGGCCCGGCGGCGGCTGGTACACTGAAATCCTCGCCCCGCTGGCCCGGTCGGGCGGCGGCACCCTCTATGCCGCCGCGCCGTGGGAGCGCGGGCTGGGGCGCGTCAAGGAAAAGCAGGCGGCCGACGCCGCGACCTATGGCGCGGTCAAGCTCGCCGAATTCCCCAATGCGGGCACCAATCCCAAGGTCCCTGACGGCAGCGCCGACGTCGTGCTGACCTTCCGCAACGTCCACAACTGGCGCTTCGACGGCACCGACAACACCGCGAACGCCTTCAGGCAGATTTTCGCGATGCTGAAACCCGGCGGCACGCTCGGCGTCGTCGAGCATCGCCTGAACGAAAGCGACGACAGCGCGAAGGAGGAAAAATCGGGCTATATGAAGACCAGCTCGATCGTCGCCTTTGCCGAGGCCGCGGGCTTCAAGCTCGCCGGCGCCAGCGAGATCAACGCCAATCCCAAGGACACCAAGGATTATCCCAAGGGCGTCTGGACTCTGCCGCCGAACCTGACCGAGGGCGAGAAGGATCGCGACACATATCTGGCGATCGGCGAATCGGACCGCATGACGCTCAAATTCGTGAAGCCCGCGCGCTGAAGCATATCGAGACCATCGACCCCGCGCTGCTGCTGAGCGCCTATGCGCAGGGGCTTTTCCCGATGGCCGACGGGGCGGACGACCCGTCGGTCCATTGGGTCGAACCGCGGCTGCGCGCGATCCTGCCGCTCGACGGCTTTCACCTGTCGCGCAGCCTGAGGAAGGTGATCGTCGCCGACCGCTTCCGCGTCACCACCGACACGGCGTTCGGGGAGATGATGGCACTCTGCGCCGAGGCCGCGGCCGACCGGCCGACGACGTGGATCAACCCCGTCATCAAGGCGAGCTACGAGCGGCTGTTCCGCCTCGGCCACGCGCACAGCGTCGAATGCTGGCTGGACGGCGCGCTCGTCGGCGGGCTCTATGGCGTGACGCTCGGCCGCGCCTTTTTCGGCGAATCGATGGTCAGCCGGGCGCGCGATGCGTCGAAGGTCGCGCTCGCACATCTCGTCGCGCGGCTGATCGCGGGCGGGTGGAAATTGCTCGACTGCCAGTTCATCACGCCGCACCTCGCCAGCCTGGGGGCGATCGAAATCCCCCAGCGCGACTATCTGGCGCGGCTCTATTCGGTGCTGTCGGACGGCGTCGGCGCCGGTGCGGCCTTCGGTTCGGCGGCGGCGGGTGCGGGCGCGGCGGGCGTGCCTTCGCCGCCGTTCGTCGCGGGCGACTGGGGGGCGCTCGACGCCTTGGGCGCGGCGGCAGCGGACGGCGCCGAACGCGCGACGGGTTCGCCGCCCGGATATGTCATCGCGCAGCTCTTGACGAAGACGTCGTAGATCGGGTGCTGGATGATGTTGCGGTCGGGCCGCTCGCGGAAAATCCAGCCCGAAAAGACGCGATACCATTTGTCGTCGCGCTGGTCCTGAACGGTCAGCTGCACGAAGGCGCCGGTTTCGGGCGGGTCCTCCCACGGCGCCGTCGCCTCGCACGCGCGCAGCCGGACGATCGCGCGGCCGACGCGGACCGATTCGCCGGGTTTCAGCTCCAGTTCGCGGACGAGGCCGTTGCGCTTGTTGAGCAGGCCGACGACCGCGACGCGCTGGTCCATCGGCGTCGCACCCTCGATGCCGCCGACTTCCTGCGGCACGCGTTCGGACTTGGCGACCGTCTGCACCGTCGCGCTGCCGTTCCCCTTGGGCGAACGGTCGCAGGCGGTCAGCGCTGTCGCGGCCAGCAGCGCGATCAGCGCGGTCGAAAACGGACGCGACATGCCGCGCGTCACTCGGGCCGCCAGGCCTCGTAATCGCCGGTCGCCGCGGCGCGGTGGCCGCCGCGTTCGAGCGCGCCCGCGGGGCGATAGGCGCCGAGGCTGCCGGTCAGGTTCGCGCTCGGCTCCTGCTCCCAGGCGCGCGGCGCGGGCAGCGCATCGGTCGGCAGTTCGTCGAGCGTGCCGTGCAGCCAGCCGTGCCATTCGGGCGGCACCCGGCTCGCGTCGTTCGATCCCTTGTAAAGCACCCAGCGGCGGTTGCCCTTTTTCGCGCGGAAATAGCGGTTGCCGAGGCTGTCCTCGCCGACCTTCTCGCCCGTGCTCCAGCTGTTCAGCAGCGTGCCGACGGTCGCGCCGTCCCACCAGGTGAAAATCTTGCCCAAAATGCTCATGGCTGCGGCGTTTACAGGCAAGAACAGGCTGTCGGCAAGCCGCAAACGGCGCGGTGCGACGCTATTTCTTGTCGGTCCACGTCACCTTCGCCGTCTCGTCGATGCCGAGCTTCGCGGCGGTGCCGCCCGCCAGTTCGAGAACCGCCGCAACCTCGCCGCCGCTCGCGACGGGTTCGAGCGATCCGGGAATCGTGTTTTCGGCGATGCGGTCGAGGCTGCCGTCGGCGCGGATGAAGAGCATGTCGAGCGGGATCAGCGTGTCCTGCATCCAGAAGCTCGCGATCCGGGGCTTTTCGAATGGAAAGATCATGCCGCCGTCAACCGGCAGGCTGGTGCGGAATTTCAGCCCCTGCTTCTGCTCCTCGTCGGTGCGCGCGACCTCGACGGCGAAGCGGTGCGACTGCCCGCCCATCGCGATGGTCACCGGAATCGTCGCCGCGCTCTGCGCCTCGCTCGCATCCGGACTGCACGCCGCCATCGGCAGCGCAAGCGTCAGGGCGAGGGCGGTCAACAGGATACGCATCAACGGTTCAACCCCTGTTCGTCATCCCGGCGAAGGCCGGGATCTCTTCGTCAAGACATTCCGCATCGTCGCGATCGTGTTCCGAGTCACGTGCCTCGGAACACCCGTCGCCGGGATGACGATCCGATGAGGAGCCTCATGGCTAATCGAGCGCCGCTTCGGCGTCCAGCGCCGCCAGCGCGTCCGCATCCCCCGGCGGGACGGCGAGGATACGCCGCGCGAGCGCGAGCGAATGGCCGGCGCGCGCAAAGGCCGCGACCTGCCGCTCGCGCAGCGCCGGATCGTCGGCCGCGCGCACCGCAAAGGGACCGAAACGCCGCCGCCGCGCAAAACCGATCGCCGCGGCGACCGCAGCGCCCTCGGCCGCCTCGATCGCCTCGCCGCTGTCCTCGGCAGCGATGCCGTCGACATGGAGCTGCGCCCGGACGCGCCGCACGCCCAGCCCGCGCCGCGTCATCGCGCCCGCACGCATCGCGGCATATTGGCGGTCGTCGAGGTAGCGCAGGCGCTCCATCCGGTCGGCAACCGCCTCGCACGCCGTCATGGCGTCAATTTCGTCCATCCATTCGGATTCGCGGACTTTTCTGGACAGATAGCGCAGCAGCTTGGCGCGACTCGTCGCGAATCGCGCGACATAGGCGAGCGCCAGCTCGTCGAGCTTCGCCGCGCCGAGCGGCTTTCTGGAACGGTCGAGCGGAGCACGATGCTTGGGCATGTGCCATGTTTGTGCCACAGTCGGGCCCGATTGAGAACGATCAACACCGCCATATCGGGCGCCATGGCCCCGAAATGGGCGATTTGTTCAAACAACATAAGGCTCGCGCACCGTACATGGCTCGAAAAGATGACATGCTTGTTGCCGCGCGGCCCGTTTCGCGGGATGTCGCACCCCCTATGACCGATACCGAACTTGCTGCGGCGGACGTGCTCGCGCCGACGCCGACCGAATGCGCCCAGCCGCGCCGCTTTTCGGACTTCGCCACCGTCGGCGAAGCGCTCGAATATGCCGCCGCGGGCTCGCGCGGGCTGAACTTTCACGATCCGCGCGGGCGTCTGACGCGCCCCTATCCCTATAGCGAGCTCAAGGCCGACGCGCTCGGCACGGCCTATCGCCTGATCGCGGCCGGCGTGCAGCCGGGCGACCGCATCGCGCTGATCGCCGAGACCGGCCGCGAATTCGCCGCGCTCTTCTTCGGCACCATCTATGCCGGCGCCTGGCCGGTGCCGCTGCCGCTGCCGACCAGCTTCGGCGGGCGCGACAGCTATGTGGGCCAGCTCGTCGTCCAGCTGACCAGCTGCGACCCCAAGATGCTGTTTTTCCCGCCCGAAATCGCCGCGATGGCGACCGAGGCGGCCGAACAGCGGCAGGTGCTGCCGCTCGACTGGAGCGCGTTCGAACAGCGCCCCGCGCCCGTCGCGGCCCTCCCCGAACAGAAGACCGACGAGACCTGCTATCTCCAGTACAGCAGCGGCTCGACGCGCTTCCCGCACGGCGTCGCGGTCACCCACGGCGCGCTGCTCAACAATCTCGCCGCGCACGCGCACGGCATGAAGCTGCAGGACAGCGACCGCTGCATTTCGTGGCTGCCCTGGTATCACGACATGGGCCTCGTCGGCTGCCTGCTCTCGCCGGTCGCGAACCAGGTGTCGGTCGATTATCTGAAGACCGAGGATTTCGCGCGTCGCCCGCTCGCCTGGCTCGACCTGATCAGCCGCAATCAGGGCACGACGCTCAGCTATTCGCCGACCTTCGGCTACGACATCTGCGCGCGCCGCGTGTCGAGCCAGACGCATGTCGCCGACCGTTTCGACCTGTCGCGCTGGCGCGTTGCGGGCAATGGCGCCGACATGATCCGCCCCGACGTGATGCAGCATTTCGTCGACGCCTTTGCCGACGCCGGTTTCAAGGCGAGTGCTTTCCTGCCGAGCTACGGCCTTGCCGAAGCGACCCTCGCGGTCAGCATCATGCCGCCGGGCGAAGGCATCGTCGTCGAACTGGTCGAGGAAACCGAGCTGTCGGGCGCCGCCAATGATTCGGGTCGCCCGACGCGCTATCGCGCGATCGTCAATTGCGGCCGCGCCGCGCGCGACATGAAGATCGAGGTGCGCGACGAGGCGGGCAACGTCCTGCCCGACCAGACCGTCGGCAAGGTGTGGTGCACCGGCCCGTCGCTGATGACCGGCTATTACCGCGACCCCGAAGCGACCGAGGCCTGCATGAAGGACGGCTGGCTCGACACCGGCGATATGGGTTATCTGTCAGACGGTTACATCTATATTGTTGGCCGCGCCAAGGACATGATCATCATCAACGGCAAGAATCACTGGCCGCAGGATATCGAATGGGCGGTCGAGCAGCTGCCGGGCTTCAAGTCGGGCGACATCGCGGCCTTTGCGATCACCACCTCGGGCGGCGAAGAGACCCCCGCGGTGCTCGTCCAGTGCCGCACCAGCGACGAGGCCGAACGCGCCGCGCTGCGCGAAACGATCCGCGACCGCGTCCGCGCGATCACCGGCATGAACTGCCTGATCGAGCTGATTCCGCCGCGCACCCTGCCGCGCACCAGCTCGGGCAAGCTCAGCCGGTCGAAGGCGCGCGCCCAATATCTGGCGGGCGAAATCCAGCCCTTCGCGATCGCGGCCTGACCGACAGCCGCGATTCTGTCCCGGCACAGGGCAAAAAAGCGAGGCGCGGCGGGCGGATAGTTACTTTCGGGTAACCCGTCCCCGCTAAGCAGGTCGGGTGAAAAGCCTTTTTACCGACCAGATGCTCGCCGACGAAATCCCCGCACGAATCCTGATGGGGCTGGGTTCGAAAACAGAGGATATCGGCGATCTCCGCCAGCTCCAGCTCGCGCCGCTTCGCGGCAAGGGTTCGCTGCGCCTGTGGATGGGCGCCGGCATGGCGCTCGTCGCCGCTTTCACGCTGTTTCCGGGGCTCCCGCTCCCGCTCGTCGGCGGCTGGCTCGCCATGGCGCTGATCTTCAGCCTGTGGTCGTATCGCACCTTCGAACAGCTGCCGCTCGGCGACCCCAAGCTTTCGGGCATGACCGAATTCCGGCTGTGCAACCGCCACGCGCTCTATTCGGCGGGGCTCTGGTCGATCCCCTTCTGGCTGCACGGCGCCGCGCCGCCGCTCGACCTCACGTTGTCGATGTGGGCGATCGCGCTCCTCGTGATGCTGACGCTCGCCATCGTCGCGCACAGCATTCCGATGGCCTGCACCTTGTTCATCCTGCCCGTCAGCCTGTCGGCGGCCGGAGCGCTCGTCCTCGCGGGCGCGCCGCATCTCGCCGCCGTCGCGGTGGTCGCGGGGCTGTTGCTTTCGGCCTTCTGCATCCGCTTCGCGCAGACGCATATCCGCTTCCGCCGCGCCGAGGAGACGCTGCACGAAAAAACCGAGACGGTCAGCCTGCTGCTCCGCGAGTTCGAGGAAACCTCGGCCGACTGGCTGTGGCAGACCGACAGCAACCGCCGCCTGATCCATGTCTCGCCGCGCCTCGCCTATGCGCTCGGCGGAACCGCCGAAGCGCTCGAGGGCATCCCGCTGCTCCAGGCGCTCTCGGGCGACGCGTGGGAAACCGGCCGCTTCCCCAAGGTCATGCACGACATGGCCGAGCGGATGAAGCGGCGCGACAGCTTCTCGAACCTGATCGTGCCCGTGACCATCGACGGCAAGCCGCGCTGGTGGGAGCTGTCGGCCTCGCCGCGCCTCGACGAACAGGGCAAGTTTCTGGGCTTCCGCGGCGTCGGTTCGGACGTCACCGAACAGCGCGCGACCGCCGAGCAGATCGCCAAGATGGCGCGCTTCGACAATCTCACCGGCCTGCCCAACCGCCTCAGCCTGCACGAGGACCTCGACCGCGCGCTCGACCATGCGAAGAGCGCCAAGTCGCGCTGCGCGATGCTGATGATCGACCTCGACCGCTTCAAGGCGGTCAACGATACGCTCGGCCACCCGGTCGGCGACAAATTGCTTGCGCAGGTCGCGGCGCGGCTCAAGGGCATGATGGAACGCGGCATGACCTGCGGCCGCCTCGGCGGCGACGAATTTGCCGTCGTGCTCCACAATGTCCCCTCGGCGGTCGCCGCCGAGGAATTGTCGCAGCGGATCATCGCAACGATCAGCCGCCCCTATGTGGTCGACAATCACCAGCTGTTCGTCGGCGCCAGCATCGGCTTCGCGATGGGCCCGCAGGACGGCGCGACGGTCGAGACGCTGACCCGCAACGCCGACCTCGCGCTCTACAAGTCGAAGGACAAGGGCGGCAATGTCGTCGCCGCCTATGTCGCCTCGCTTCACACCCAGGCCGAAGAACGGCGCGTCATGGAACAGGAGCTCCGCGGCGCGCTCGAACGCGGCGAGTTCGAGCTTTATTACCAGCCGGTGGTGACCGCGGCCGACGGGACGCTCAACGGCTTCGAAGGGCTGATCCGCTGGAACAACCAGAAGCTCGGCAATGTCTCGCCCGGCCGTTTCATCCCGCTCGCCGAGGACAGCCGCCTGATCTCGCCGATCGGCGAATGGGTGCTGCGCACCGCGTGCCACGAGGCGATGAAATGGCCGTCGAACCTGAAGGTCGCGGTCAACGTGTCGGCCGAGCAGCTGACCGACCCCGCCTTCGCGTCGGTCGTCGTCTCGGCGCTGGCGCAGAGCGGGCTGCCGCCGCAAAGGCTCGAGATCGAAGTCACCGAAAGCGTGTTCCTGCGCGACGGCGGCGGCGCGGCGCAATTGCTCGACCAGCTGATCGGGCTCGGCATCCGTCTGTCGCTCGACGATTTCGGCACCGGCTATTCGTCGCTCGGCTATCTGCGCAAAACGCAATTCTCGACGATCAAGGTCGACCGCAGCTTCGTCGTCGGCGCCGCCAAGGGCAGCATCGAATCGATCGCGATCATCCGCGCCGTCGTCGCACTCGCCGACAGCCTCGGCATGTCGACCACCGCCGAGGGTGCCGAGACCGAGATCGAGGTCGAAACGCTGCGCAGCATGGGCTGCAGCAACATCCAGGGCTATTATTACGGCCGCCCGATGCCCGCCGCGGACGTGCTGACCCTGTTCCGCCCGCCCGCCGACGAAATGGCGACCGCGGCTGCCTGACGCGGCGAAACGAAGCCCTCCGGCGACGAATTGAACGGCTTAACAAAAGGTTCCGCCGCCCACCGCATGATCGGCGCAACTCGTCGCTGGACGGGTGGTGGCGCCGAATTCGCGTGGCAAAGACGATCCAACGCTTGAAGACAAGCCATCGGGGGTCGCCTTTCATGTCCAGCAACCGCTTTTTCGCAGCCGCCGCCGCGTCGATGATGATGCTCGCCGGCCTGGTGACCAGCGTTCCGGCGATGGCCAGCGACTATCTGCAGTGCGTCCCCTTCGCCCGCGCCGAATCGGGCGTCGATATCCGCGGCAACGCCAAGACCTGGTGGGCGCAGGCCGCCGACCAATATGAGCGCGGCGACGAACCGCGCGAAGGTGCGGTAATGGCGTTCGCCGGTACGCGCGGCATGCCGATGGGCCATGTCGCCGTCGTGAAGAAGATCGTCAGCGACCGCGAAATCCGCATCGACCATGCCAACTGGTCGCCGATCAACGGCCGCCGCGGCCAGATCGAACGCGACGTCCGCGTCGTCGACGTCAGCGATGCCGGCGACTGGAGCATGGTCCGCGTCTGGTATGCCCCGATCGGCGACCTCGGCCTGCGCGCCAATCCGGTGCAGGGCTTCATTTACGCCAGCGGCACCCCGCGCAAAGCCCCCAGCTTCAAGGCGCCGGTCTGGGCGAACGCGGACTGGAAGCCGGGCAACGGCCTCGCGCTCATCGCCGCTTCGCTCGGCCAGTAAGGCCCGAACAACCTTAAACCATCAGCGTCATTGCGAGCGCAGCGAAGCAATCTCCAGCGATCGGCTTTATGCTTGGCCGATCGCTGGAGATTGCTTCGTCACTTCGTTCCTCGCAATGACGCGGCGATTTACGCCGCGTCGCCCTTGTCACCCTCGCCCGCATCCTTGGGCGCTTCGCCCTCGGCGGCCGCATCTTCGAACCAGGCTTCGACCGGGCCCGACAGCTTGATCGTCATCGGCTGGCCGAAACGGTCCTTCGACTTGCCCGCGGCGACGCGGATCCAGCCTTCGGAGATCGAATACTCCTCGACGTCGGTGCGCTCGGCGCCCTTGAAGCGGAT